>NZ_JBHXTM010000009.1:0-30355 GCF_042677325.1 Streptomyces sp. NPDC127117 | reverse complement strand
GGGGGCCCGGCGGGGGGGCCGCCGCCCCGGCCCCGGCGGGGGGGGGGGGGGGCCCCCCCCCCCCCGGCCCCCCCCCCGGCCGGTGTTGTACGGGGGAGTGCGGCCCGCTGCTACCAGCCGCGGGCGCGCCACTGCGGCAGCTGCGGACGCTCGTCGCCGAGCGTGGTGTCGTGGCCGTGGCCCGGGTAGACCCAGGTCTCGTCGGGCAGCCGGTCGAAGAGCTTGGTCTCCACGTCGTGGAGCAGGCTCGCGAAGGCCTCGGGGTCCTTGTGCGTATTGCCGACGCCGCCCGGGAAGAGGCAGTCCCCGGTGAACAGGTGCGGGGCGCCGTGCGGGTCGTCGTAGACCAGCGCGATGGAGCCCGGGGTGTGACCGACGAGGTGCCGGGCGGTCAGGACGACCCGGCCGACCTCGATGGTGCCGTTGTCGTCGACCAGCACATCGGTCGGGACCGGGATGCCCTCGGCGTCGTACCGCCCCGCGTAGGTGCGCGCTCCGGTGGCCGCCACCACCTCGCCGAGCGCCTGCCAGTGGTCGCCGTGCCGGTGGGTGGTGACGACGGACGCGATGCCGTCGCCACCGATCAGCCGCAGCAGCGTCCCGGCCTCGGCGGCCGCGTCGATCAGGAGCTGCTCGCCGGTGGCCCGGCAGCGCAGCAGATAGGCGTTGTTGTTCATCGGGCCGACGGCGACCTTGGAGATCATCAGATCCGTCAACTCGTGCACATCCGCAGGTCCGCCGACCTTGACCGCTCCGCTGTACGTCATACGTCTCAGCCTATAGCGGGGGCAGTGCGGGAAGCGGGCCGCCTTCGACGGTCAGCGCCGAGCCGTCACGGCGCCCGCAGAGCCAGCCCAGCAGCTCGGGTGCCGTGCCGCGGACCGTGACCGGGCCGCCCTCCGCGCCGCCGCCGGTCGTCCGGACCGGGCCCCCGTCGTGGGTCATCCTCGTGGCCACGACATCGGGGTGCCCGTCGAACCGCTCCGCGAGGAAGTCGATCTCGCGGACCACGAACTCCTCCGGCAGGTCCTCCAGCTCGTACCCGACCCCCAGGTCCACGTGGTGCAGCTCGACCTCGACCCGGCGGCGGAACGGGATCCGGGAGGCGGAGTCGGTCACACCGTTGCGCAGGGTGACCGTACGGGACCAGTCGGCCGGGACTGCGGCGGCTTCCTCGAAGCGGGCCGCGCTCCCGGCCAGGTCGGCCAGCTGTTCGGCCGGCGGCCGGGGGGCGTCGCGCTCGATGTCGCGGTCGCGGGTTTCGCTGTCTGCGTACATGGGGTGGCCCTGGAGAACATTTACGAGCGCATCGGCGTTACGGGAGAGGTGCGCAATGACATGGCCCCGGCTCCAGCCCGGCAATCGCGACGGCAGGGCGAGCCCGGCGGCGTCCAATTTTCCGGTGGCGCTGAGCAGTCGATCGGTTGCTTCACGTACGGCGTCCAGGTCGCGCGCATGATCAATCATGGGGCTGAGCCTAGCCCCGCCACTCATTCGGGTGAAGGAGTCCATGGCCGTCCGTAAATCGAATGTGCGTGCTATACGCTCGGAGTCGAAAGCTTCGTACACCGCTGTGGCGCCCCCCATACCCTGGGACAGGGGCTCAGTTCCCCCACTTCTCTCCAGAAAGGTGCGGACCGGCGTGGCCGACCGTCTCATCGTCCGTGGCGCTCGCGAGCACAACCTCAAGAACGTCTCGCTCGACCTCCCGCGCGACTCCCTCATCGTCTTCACCGGGCTCTCCGGGTCGGGTAAGTCGTCCCTCGCGTTCGACACGATTTTCGCCGAGGGCCAGCGACGCTACGTGGAGTCCCTCTCCTCGTACGCCCGCCAGTTCCTCGGCCAGATGGACAAGCCGGACGTCGACTTCATCGAGGGCCTCTCGCCCGCTGTCTCCATCGACCAGAAGTCGACCTCGCGCAACCCGCGCTCGACGGTCGGCACGATCACCGAGGTCTACGACTACCTCCGGCTGCTCTTCGCCCGGATCGGCAAGCCGCACTGCCCCGAGTGCCGCCGGCCCATCTCGCGCCAGTCGCCGCAGGCGATCGTCGACAAGGTGCTCGGCCTGCCCGAGGGCAGCCGGTTCCAGGTGCTCTCGCCGCTGGTGCGCGAGCGCAAGGGCGAGTTCGTCGACCTCTTCGCCGATCTGCAGACCAAGGGCTACAGCAGGGCCCGGGTCGACGGCGAGACCATCCAGCTCTCCGAGCCGCCCAAGCTGAAGAAGCAGGAGAAGCACACCATCGAGGTGGTCATCGACCGCCTCACGGTGAAGGACAGTGCCAAGCGCCGGCTGACCGACTCGGTCGAGACCGCGCTCGGGCTCTCCGGCGGCATGGTCGTGCTCGACTTCGTCGACCTCCCCGAGGACGATCCCGAGCGTGAGCGGATGTACTCCGAGCACCTCTACTGCCCGTACGACGACCTCTCCTTCGAGGAGCTGGAACCGCGCTCCTTCTCCTTCAACTCGCCCTTCGGCGCCTGCCCCGACTGCACGGGCATCGGTACGCGGATGGAGGTCGATCCGGAGCTGATCGTCCCCGACGAGGAGAAGTCGCTCGACGAGGGCGCGATCCACCCCTGGTCGCACGGCCACACCAAGGAGTACTTCGGCCGGCAGATCAGCGCCCTCGCCGACGCCCTCGGATTCCGTACGGACATCCCCTGGGCCGGGCTGCCGCAGCGCGCCAAGAAGGCCCTGCTCCACGGCCACAAGATCCAGACCGAGGTGCGCTACCGCAACCGCTACGGGCGGGAGCGCGCGTACACCACGCCCGCCTTCGAAGGTGCGGTGCAGTTCGTCAAGCGGCGGCACTCCGACGCCGAGAGCGACTCCAGCCGGGAGCGCTTCGAGGGCTACATGCGCGAGGTGCCCTGCCCGACCTGTGAGGGCACCAGGCTCAAGCCGATCGTCCTCGCGGTGACGGTGATGGAGAAGTCCATCGCCCAGGTCGCCGCGATGTCGATCAGTGAGTGCGCAGAGTTCCTCGGCCGGATGAAGCTGAACGCCCGTGACAAGAAGATCGCCGAACGGGTGCTGAAGGAGGTCAACGAGCGGCTGAAGTTCCTCGTCGACGTCGGCCTCGACTACCTCTCGCTCAACCGCGCGGCCGGCACCCTGTCCGGCGGCGAGGCCCAGCGCATCCGGCTCGCCACCCAGATCGGCTCCGGCCTGGTCGGCGTGCTGTACGTGCTGGACGAGCCGTCCATCGGCCTGCACCAGCGGGACAACCACCGGCTGATCGAGACCCTGGTCCGGCTCCGTGACATGGGCAACACGCTCATCGTCGTCGAGCACGACGAGGACACCATCAAGGTCGCCGACTGGGTCGTCGACATCGGCCCCGGCGCCGGTGAGCACGGCGGCAAGGTGGTCCACTCCGGATCGCTCAAGGAGCTGCTGGCCAACGGGGAGTCGATCACCGGTCAGTATCTGACCGGCAAGAAGCAGATCCCGATGCCGGACATCCGGCGCCCCGTCGACCCGCAGCGCAGGCTCACGGTGCACGGCGCCCGGGAGAACAACCTCCAGGACATCGACGTCTCCTTCCCGCTCGGCCTGCTCACGGCCGTCACGGGCGTCTCGGGTTCGGGCAAGTCGACGCTGGTCAACGACATCCTCTACACCCACCTGGCGCGAGAGCTGAACGGCGCCAAGTCGGTCCCCGGCCGGCACACCCGGGTCGACGGCGACGACCTGGTCGACAAGGTCGTGCACGTCGACCAGTCGCCCATCGGCCGCACCCCCCGGTCCAACCCCGCCACGTACACCGGCGTCTTCGACCATGTCCGCAAGCTGTTCGCGGAGACGATGGAGGCGAAGGTGCGCGGCTATCTGCCGGGCCGCTTCTCCTTCAACGTCAAGGGCGGCCGCTGCGAGAACTGCTCCGGCGACGGCACCATCAAGATCGAGATGAACTTCCTGCCGGACGTGTACGTCCCGTGCGAGGTCTGCCACGGAGCGCGCTACAACCGGGAGACCCTGGAGGTCCACTACAAGGGCAAGTCCATCGCCGAGGTGCTGGACATGCCGATCGAGGAGGGCCTGGAGTTCTTCGAGGCCGTCCCGACGATCGCCCGCCACCTGCGCACGCTCAACGAGGTGGGTCTCGGATATGTGCGGCTCGGCCAGTCCGCGCCGACCCTCTCCGGCGGTGAGGCGCAGCGCGTGAAGCTCGCCAGCGAGCTCCAGAAGCGCTCCACCGGCCGCACGGTCTACGTCCTGGACGAGCCGACCACGGGTCTGCACTTCGAGGACATCAGCAAGCTCATCAAGGTGCTCTCCGGGCTGGTCGACAAGGGCAACTCGGTGATCGTCATCGAGCACAACCTCGATGTGATCAAGACCGCGGACTGGGTCATCGACATGGGCCCCGAAGGCGGCAGCGGCGGGGGCCTGGTCATCGCCGAGGGCACTCCGGAGCAGGTCGCCGGGGTTCCGGCCAGCCACACCGGCAAGTTCCTCCAGGGCATCCTGGACCCGGAGCGGGTGAGCGAGGCCGCGGTGCCCGCGGCTCGCAAGCCGGTGCGGAAGGCGGCCGCGAAGAGGGCGGTCGCCGCGAAATCGGCCCCGGCCAGGAAGACGGCCACGGCCCGTACGGGCACGGACGGAACCGCGAAGTCCGCCACGGCCAAGGGCGCCGGGGCCGCCAGGACGGCCGCGGCGAAGAAGACCGCGGCGAAGAAGGCGACCCGCACGCGCAAGGCCTGACGCCCCGGGCGGAACCACGCCCGACGCCACCGGAAGAACAGGGCGGCGGCTCCCGGACCCCGGGGCCGCCGCCCCTGTTCCTTCTCCGCGGCCGAGCCGCTGACCAGGGACGACCGGCCTCGGGCGGCCCGGTCGCAGGGCCGTCCGTCTCCGCCGGTATCGTCGGTTCTGTCACCGATGGCGCCGATGCCCGCGGTACTGCTGGTACTCGCGGTGCTTCGGTCGTGTCCGGTGCCCATCCGCCCCTTTGACCAGTGGAGACCGCATGTCCGGCCAGCCCGCCGCCCGCCGTACCGTGCTGAAGGGCGCCGCTCTCGCCGGCGCCGCCGGGCTGGGAGTGGCCGCCTGCTCGACCGAATCGAAGCTCGGCCACGCCGAGACGCCGACACCGACCGCCCCCGTCGAGCTCGGCGCGCCGGACGACATTCCGGTCGGCGGATCCAAGCTCTTCCGCAACGAGCGGGTCATCGTGAACTGCCCGGCCAAGGGCCAGTACAAGGCGTTCAGTGCCCAGTGCACCCACGCGGGCTGCCTGCTGGACAAGGTCGAGGACAACGTGGGTACGTGTCCCTGCCACGGCAGCCACTTCGACACGACGACCGGCAAGGCGATGCGCGGCCCGGCGACCGCGCCGCTGCCCGCGGTCCCGGTCAGGGTCGAGGGCGGCCGGCTGGTCGCGGGCCCCGACGCCTGACACCGGCCGGCGAGGCACCGGCCGGGCACGGACTCACTCCCAGTCCCAGTCGATGCCGACCAGACCGGGCCGTACCCCCTGCTCCACCAGGTGAACGGTCCGGTGCCGGCCGGTCAGCGTGAGGTCCGTGCGGGCGCCGCGCGGCGCCCCCGCCGAGACCTGGGCGAAGCGCCGGCACCGTACCGGCAGCGCGGCCTCGTCGAAGGCCACCTGGAGCACGTACTGCCCGCCGCCGAAGCTGAACCCCCGCACGTACTCGCCGCTCGGCCCGCCCGTGCCGTCGTCGAAGCCGTAGCCGAAGAGGTAGGTGTCACCCGCCCTCAGCCGGGTGTCGAAGAGCAGTTCGGCGACGACCACCCCCGTACCGCGGTCCCAGCGGACCCGCCCCGTCCGGCAGTTCTCCCCGGCCGTCACCGTCACCCGCTCCGGATCGCAGCCCGGATCGCCCCGGTGGACGGCGAGATAGCGGTCGATGTCGTCCCGGTGGGCACGCACCACATGCTGCGACTCGCGCTGCCGCAGCTCCCGGCCGGGACCGATCCGCACCCGCTCGTGATGCCCCACCGTGTGCAGCCCGCCGTCCACCGGCGACCCCATGGCCGCGAGCAGCCGCTCCACGGCGCCGGACGACTCCATCAGAGAACGGTACGAACGCGCGGCCGGACGGTCGGCCTCCAGGCGGGTGCTCCCGCTTCCGAGTAACCGGAGCAGAGAGTTCCCCGGTAGCTCCAGCACCTCCTCCAGCGCCTTCACGGCCCGCAGGGACTCGGCGCGCTGCGGGCGCCTGGCCCCCTGCTGCCAGTAACTCAGGCTCGTCACCCCGACCTTGACCCCGCGGTGCGCGAGATGGTGCTGCACCCGCTGGAGCGGCAGCCCGCGCACCGCGAGCGCGGTGCGCAGCGCCAGATGGAACGGGCCGGTGTGCAGCACCTGTGCCAGCTCGGCCTCGGTGTGCCGCATGAGGTCCTCCAGGTGAACGTTCACGACGCGGGTCGGGGGGACCGCGTCGGCGGGGGCGGTGCCGCAGGTGGCCGGGGCACGGCCGTTCACGTATCCGCCACGCCGTTCACACCGCGATGTTTCCCCGCATTGAAGCGTGTTGACCCGTCCCCGACAACGGTTGATGCTCCTCGGACAGCGTCCGGACGCGCTCCTGTGATCCCACACCCCCCGCCTCGGGAGGAACGTCATGCGTATCCGAAGAATCCGAACGGGACGGCTCCCGGCCCTGGCCGCGCTGGCCGCCGTGCTCCTCGCCGTACCGACGGCAACCGCCTCGGCGGCCCCGGCCCCGGCGCCCGCACGGGCCGGGGCCGCGACCGGTTCGGCCACCGGTGGTGTCGCCGCGACCCAGCGGCTGAACATCACCATGCAGGCCCAGCAGAAGACCAACTGGTGCTGGGCGGCGTCCGGCAACACCATCGCCACCTGGTTCGGCCGCAACTACTCGCAGAACCAGTTCTGCAACGCCGCCTTCGGCCGCGCGCAGGGCTACGAGTGCCCCAACTCGCAGGCCACGCTGGGCAATGTCCAGGACGGTCTGTACTGGGCCGGCATCAACCCCGGTTCATACGTCACCGGCTGGCTGCGCTACCCCACCGTCCAGGCCGAGATCGCCGCCGGCCGCCCCGTCGAGACCCGCATCCAGTGGTCGTCCGGCGGCGGACACATGCACGTCCTGTACGGCTACGACGACTCCGAAAGCTGGGTCTACTGGGGCGATCCCTGGCCCTCCAACAACCGCTACAACTGGGCCTCGCACGACTGGTACGTGAACAACAACGAGTTCTCCTGGACCCACTCGCTCTACCGGATCGGGGCGTGACGGCATGATCTCCAGCACCGCACGCACGGCACACACCGCCCGCCACCCACGCACCGCCCGCACCGCGGCCGCCTCCCTGGCCGCCACCGGCATCCTGACCGGCGCCGCGCTGTTGACCGTCGCCGCTCCCGGGGCGGCCGCCGCCACCGGACCCACCGCCGGCCCGGCAGCCCTGGCGGCCGCCCGGCACGCGGCCACCGAACCCACGACCCTGGACACCCTGGCCCGGTTCTTCGCCCGCGAGGGCACGGTCACCAGGTCGGCGGCCGCACCGCGCATCCAGGGCGCGGCCGTCCCCGTGAACACCCTCGATCCGGACTTCGTGGCCGGGAAGCCGGGAGCGCCCGTCGCCAGGCTGGACTACCTCGCCACCACGGCCGTCTCCTCGGACGGCCGGAGGGCCTCCTTGTGGACCCTTCCGAAGGAAGGGAAGGACGGAGGCTGGCAGGTGGTGAACATCGCCAGCGGCGACGACGAGACGAGGTACGCGGCCGCGGGCACCCGCAAGCTCCCCGGCGGGACGGTCTTCCGCGAGCCGCAGACCGACGCCTGGTTCGTCCAGAAGGGGACGAAGGTGCTCCCGCTGGACCGGGACGCGGTCCGCGCGGTCGGCGCCCGCGGCACCACACTCGCCGCCTACCGCGCCCGGGTACGCGCCGCCTACGGCGACAAGCTCCCCGGCTCCGGATACGCCCGCTCCGGCAAGGCGGGCGGCTACGCCCCGCCCGCCGCCGCACCCGCCCCCGAGCCCCGGACGGTCGCCGCGAGCACCGCGTCCGGCACGGCACTGACCGCCACCTCGACCGCCGCCGGGGCGGGCGCCCTCGTCGTGCTCGCCCTCAGCGGTCTCACCGTCCTGCGCAACCGTCGCCGCCGGGAGAGCCCGTGACCGGCGGCGGCACCCGCTGACCCGTGCTCCGGGGCGCGCTCCCGCGATCCGCGCCCCGGAGCACGGCACCACTTCCGGGCGGCCGCACTGTCACTGCCCGCAAGTAGGGTGGGACACATGGCAGACCCCTCCAGCTACCGCCCCAAGCCGGGACAGATCCCCGACTCCCCGGGGGTCTACAAATTCCGCGACGAACACCGCCGGGTGATCTACGTCGGAAAGGCCAAGAACCTGCGCCAGCGCCTGGCCAACTACTTCCAGGACCTGGCCGCGCTCCACCCGCGTACGCGCACGATGGTCACCACGGCCGCCTCGGTGGAATGGACGGTCGTCTCCACGGAGGTCGAGGCCCTCCAGCTGGAGTATTCCTGGATCAAGGAGTTCGACCCCCGGTTCAACGTCAAGTACCGCGACGACAAGAGCTATCCGTACCTCGCGGTCACGCTGAACGAGGAGTTCCCCCGCGTCCAGGTGATGCGCGGAGCCAAGAAGAAGGGCGTGCGCTACTTCGGTCCGTACGGGCACGCCTGGGCGATCCGCGAGACGGTCGACCTGATGCTCCGGGTCTTCCCGGTGCGCACATGCTCCGCGGGCGTCTTCAAGAACGCCGCCAGGACCGGCCGTCCCTGCCTCCTCGGCTACATCGGCAAGTGCTCGGCCCCCTGCGTCGGCCGCGTCACCCCCGAGGAACACCGCGAACTGGCCGACGACTTCTGCGACTTCATGGCCGGCCGGACCGGTACGTACATCCGCCGCCTGGAGAAGGACATGATGGCGGCGGCCGAGGAGATGGAGTACGAGCGGGCGGCCCGGCTCCGCGACGACGTGGAGGCCCTCAAGCGGGCCATGGAGAAGAGCGCCGTCGTGCTCGCCGACGCCACCGACGCCGACCTGATCGCGGTCGCCGAGGACGAGCTCGAAGCCGCCGTCCAGATCTTCCACGTGCGCGGCGGCCGGGTGCGCGGCCAGCGCGGCTGGGTCACCGACAAGGTCGAGAACGTCGACACCTCGGGCCTGGTGGAGCACGCCCTCCAGCAGCTGTACGGCGAGGAGACGGGCGACTCGGTCCCCAAGGAGGTCCTCGTCCCGGCCCTGCCCGAGGACCCGGACGCGGTCTCCCAGTGGCTCGCCGACCGCCGGGGCTCCCAGGTCAGCCTGCGCATCCCGCAGCGCGGCGACAAGAAGGACCTGATGGCGACGGTCCAGCGCAACGCCCTGCAGGCCCTGGGGCTGCACAAGACCAAGCGCGCCTCCGACCTGACCACCCGCTCCCGCGCGCTGGAGGAGATCGCGGGGGCGCTCGGCCTCGACACCGCCCCGCTGCGCATCGAGTGCTTCGACATCTCGCACCTCCAGGGCGACGACGTGGTCGCGTCCATGGTCGTCTTCGAGGACGGCCTCGCCCGCAAGAGCGAGTACCGCCGCTTCCAGATCAAGGGCTTCGAGGGCCAGGACGACGTCCGCTCGATGCACGAGGTGATCGGCCGCCGCTTCAAGCGGTACCTCCAGGAGAAGGAACGTACGGGGGAGTGGGAGGAGACCCCCGCCCCGACCGGATCCGTCCCGGCACCGCAGGACGCCACCACCGCCCCCGCCCCCGGCACCACAGCTCCCGACCCGGACGCCGAGCCCCGTGAGGACGACGGGCGTCCCAAGCGGTTCGCCTATCCGCCGCAGCTCGTCGTGGTCGACGGCGGTCAGCCGCAGGTCGCCGCCGCCAAGCGCGCCCTCGACGAGCTGGGGATCGACGACATCGCCGTCTGCGGCCTCGCCAAGCGCCTCGAAGAGGTCTGGCTGCCCGATGACGACGACCCCGTCGTCCTGCCCCGGTCCAGCGAGGGCCTCTACCTCCTCCAGCGCGTCCGTGACGAGGCCCACCGCTTCGCGATCACGTACCAGCGCGCCAAGCGGGCCAAACGGATCCGTTCCAGCCCCCTGGACGCCGTCGCCGGTCTCGGCGAAACCCGGAAACAGGCGTTGATCAAGCATTTCGGCTCCGTGAAGAAGCTGAAGCAGGCGACAATCGACGAGATCTGCGAGGTTCCGGGGATAGGCCGCAGAACGGCGGAATCAGTGGCTGTCGCCCTCGCGTCGGCCGCCCCGGCCACGCCCGCCGTGAACACGGCGACAGGAGAGATCATTGAAGAGGACGACGGGGGCAGCACGACATGACCGAGCGTGAGAACGAGCAAGAAGTCGGGCGCGGGCACGAAGCCGGGCACGACGGCACCGACCGAACAGACGGAGCAGCACAAGTGAGTACGGCCACCACGAACGAGACGGGCGACGGGACCGCGACCATCCCCGAGCTGGTGATCATCTCGGGGATGTCGGGCGCCGGGCGCAGCACGGCGGCCAAGTGTCTGGAGGACCTCGGCTGGTTCGTCGTCGACAACCTGCCGCCCGCGCTGATCCCCACCATGGTGGAGCTCGGCGCCCGCTCGCAGGGCAACGTGGCACGGATCGCCGTCGTCGTCGACGTCCGGGGGCGCCGCTTCTTCGACAATCTCCGCGAGTCCCTCGCCGACCTGGAGGCCAAGCACGTCACCCGGCGGATCGTCTTCCTGGAGTCCTCCGACGACGCCCTCGTCCGCCGCTTCGAATCGGTCCGCCGCCCGCACCCGCTCCAGGGCGACGGCCGGATCGTCGACGGCATCGCGGCCGAGCGCGACCTGCTGCGCGAGCTGCGCGGCGACGCGGACCTGGTGATCGACACCTCCAGCCTCAACGTGCACGAACTGCGTGCCAAGATGGACGCCCAGTTCGCCGGCGACGAGGAGCCGGAGCTGCGCGCCACGGTGATGTCGTTCGGCTTCAAGTACGGCCTGCCGGTCGACGCCGACCTGGTGGTCGACTGCCGCTTCCTGCCCAACCCGCACTGGGTTCCCGAGCTGCGCCCGTTCACCGGTCTCAACGAGGAGGTCTCCGCGTACGTCTTCGACCAGCCGGGTGCCAAGGAATTCCTCAACCAGTACACCGAGCTGCTCCAGCTCATCGCCGCCGGATACCGCCGCGAGGGCAAGCGCTACGTGACCATCGCCGTCGGCTGCACCGGCGGCAAGCACCGCTCGGTCGCCATGTCCGAGAAGCTGGCGGCCCGGCTCGCGACCGAAGGCATCGAGACCGTCCTCGTCCACCGGGACATGGGGCGCGAGTGACCAGCCGCAACCTGCGCCTGCGGCGGCTGCGCAGAGCCACCTCCGCGCTGTCCGGCTCCGGGCTGTCCGGCCGCAAGCGCGGCGCGCAGCCCAAGGTCGTCGCGCTCGGCGGCGGCATGGGTCTGTCCGCCTCGCTCGCGGCGCTCCGCCGGATCACCGGCGATCTCACCGCCGTGGTCACCGTCGCCGACGACGGCGGCTCCAGCGGCCGGCTCCGCGAGGAGCTCGGCGTGCTGCCGCCCGGCGACCTGCGCAAGGCGCTCGCCGCCCTGTGCGGTGACGACGACTGGGGCCAGACCTGGGCCCGGGTGATCCAGCACCGCTTCCAGTCCAAGGGTGATCTGCACGAGCATGCGGTCGGCAATCTGCTGATCGTCGCCCTCTGGGAGCAGCTCGGCGACCATGTCCAGGCGCTCGACCTGGTCGGCAAGCTCCTCGGGGCGCACGGCCGGGTGCTCCCCATGTCCGCCGTGCCGCTGGAGCTCCAGGCGCTCGTGCGGGGCCACGACCCGGCCCGCCCGGACGACGTGGACACCGTGCGCGGACAGGCCACCGTGGCGCTCACCCCCGGTGAGGTGCAGTCCGTGCACCTCGTCCCGCACGACCCGCCCGCCGTCCCCGAGGCCGTCGCCGCGGTCCTCGACGCCGACTGGGTGGTGCTCGGTCCGGGGTCCTGGTTCTCCTCCGTGATCCCGCACCTGCTCGTCCCCGAACTGCTCGACGCACTCGTCGAGACCAAGGCCCGCAAGGTCCTCTCGCTCAACCTCGCACCGCAACCCGGTGAAACTGATGGCTTCTCCCCGCAGCGTCATTTGGAGGTTTTGGGACGACACGCCCCTAAACTCGCCCTGGACGTGGTGCTGGCCGACGAAGCCGCTGTGCCCGATCGTGAGTCCCTCGCCGATGCCGCCAAGCGGCTCGGCGCCGCGGTCGAGCTGGCGCCGGTGGCCTCACCCGACGGCGTTCCGATCCATGATCCGGAGCTGTTGGCCGCCGCGTACGACCGTATTTTTCGGATGCATGGAAGGATCGGCCCATGGCGATGACGCCCGCGGTGAAGGACGAAATCTCTCGGCTTCCCGTGACCCGGACCTGCTGCAGGAAGGCAGAAGTCTCGGCGATTCTTCGGTTCGCGGGTGGGCTGCACCTGGTGAGCGGCCGGATTGTGATCGAGGCGGAGCTGGACACCGCGATGGCGGCGCGCCGGCTGAAGCGGGACATTCTCGAAATCTTCGGGCACAGCTCGGAGCTGATCGTGATGGCGCCCGGCGGTCTGCGGCGCAGCTCCCGCTACGTCGTACGGGTGGTTGCGGGCGGCGACCAGCTGGCCCGCCAGACCGGCCTGGTGGACGGCCGCGGCCGCCCCATCCGCGGGCTGCCCCCGCAGGTGGTCTCGGGGGCCACCTGCGACGCCGAGGCGGCCTGGCGCGGGGCGTTCCTCGCGCACGGTTCGCTCACCGAGCCCGGCCGCTCCTCCTCACTGGAGGTGACCTGCCCGGGCCCGGAGGCGGCGCTCGCGCTGGTCGGCGCGGCCCGCAGGCTCTCCATCGCGGCCAAGGCCCGCGAGGTGCGCGGGGTGGACCGGGTCGTCGTCCGCGACGGCGACGCGATCGGCGCACTGCTCACCCGGCTGGGCGCCCATGAGTCGGTGCTGGCCTGGGAGGAGCGGCGGATGCGCCGCGAGGTCCGCGCCACGGCCAACCGGCTCGCCAACTTCGACGACGCCAACCTGCGCCGCTCCGCGCGGGCCGCGGTCGCCGCGGGCGCCCGGGTGGGCCGCGCGCTGGAGATCCTGGGCGAGGAGGTGCCCGAGCACCTCGCGGCCGCCGGACGGCTGCGCATGGAACACAAGCAGGCGTCCCTGGAGGAGCTGGGCGCGCTCGCCGACCCGCCGCTGACCAAGGACGCGGTCGCCGGCCGCATCCGCCGTCTGCTGGCGATGGCCGACAAGCGGGCCCAGGATCTGGGTATCCCCGGCACCGAATCCACCCTCAGCGAGGAGCTCGCCGACGGCCTGGTGGGCTGACCCCCGACGGCCGTCGTATCCGGCCGGATTCCGGACTCGCCGCCCCCTCCCGGGGGTTGACGCTCCGTGATCGGCGCTGCGTGTACGGCCGGGTGTCCGGAGGCCCGTACTCCTACCGGGGAGTACGGGCCTCGGCGGTTCCTGCGGCCCCGCTCGATGTCACCCCGGGGCCCTCGGAGAGGTAGGGTCGGAGGCGGTCGGGGACATCTCATACAACTCGCCGGGGTGTAAGCCCCGCGTACCTAACGAGGAGATCGGTTCGTGACGATCCGCGTAGGCATCAACGGCTTTGGCCGCATCGGTCGTAACTACTTCCGCGCGCTGCTGGAGCAGGGTGCGGACATCGAGATCGTGGCTGTCAACGACCTGGGTGACACCGCGACCACGGCCCACCTGCTGAAGTACGACACCATTCTGGGTCGTCTGAAGGCAGAGGTCAGCCACACCGCCGATACCATCACCGTCGATGGTCACACGATCAAGGTGCTCTCCGAGCGCAACCCGGCCGACATCCCCTGGGGTGAGCTGGGCGTCGACATCGTCATCGAGTCGACCGGCATCTTCACGAAGAAGGCCGACGCCGAGAAGCACATCGCCGGCGGCGCCAAGAAGGTCCTCATCTCGGCTCCGGCCAAGGGCGAGGACATCACCATCGTGATGGGCGTCAACCAGGACAAGTACGACGCGGCCAACCACCACGTCATCTCCAACGCGTCCTGCACGACCAACTGTGTCGCGCCGATGGCGAAGGTTCTGGACGAGAACTTCGGCATCGTCAAGGGCCTGATGACGACGGTCCACGCGTACACGAACGACCAGCGCATCCTGGACTTCCCGCACTCGGACCTGCGTCGCGCCCGCGCCGCCGCCGAGAACATCATCCCGACCACCACCGGTGCCGCCAAGGCCACCGCCCTGGTGCTCCCGCAGCTGAAGGGCAAGCTGGACGGCATCGCCATGCGCGTCCCCGTCCCGACCGGCTCGGCCACCGACCTGGTCGTCGAGCTCCAGCGCGAGGTCACCAAGGACGAGGTCAACGCCGCGTTCAAGAAGGCCGCCGACGACGGCGACCTCAAGGGCATCCTGTACTACACCGAGGACCCGATCGTGTCGTCGGACATCGTCGGCGACCCGGCGTCCTGCACCTTCGACTCCTCCCTGACCATGGTTCAGGAGGGCAAGTCGGTGAAGATCCTCGGCTGGTACGACAACGAGTGGGGTTACTCCAACCGCCTCGTCGACCTGACCGTCTTCGTCGGCAACCAGCTCTGACCGTCGAACCGGCAGGCACCCAGGGCCTGTCGTTCGGATCATGCCTGGGTCGCGGGGCCCTGCACGCACGCTCCCTGATCCGGCCTGATCCGAACGAAAGACCCAAGTTGTGAGCACGGGGCTCGAACAGCGCAACGCCGCGCCGTTCGGGCCCCGTCGCATGCTCTCCCGCCCTCCAAGGAGTCCAGCAAGATGAAGACGATTGACGAACTGATCGCCGAAGGGGTCACCGGCAAGCGCGTATTCGTCCGCGCCGACCTCAACGTGCCGCTCAGCGGCACCACCATCACCGACGACGGCCGGATCCGCGCCGTCCAGCCGACCGTGGAGAAGCTCGTCGCGGCCGGCGCACGGGTCATCGTCGCCTCGCACCTGGGCCGCCCCAAGGGCGCTCCGGACCCCGCCTTCTCCCTGGCGCCCGCCGCCGCCCGCCTCGGTGAACTCATCGGCGCCGACGTGGCGTTCGCGACCGACACCGTCGGCGAGTCCGCCCGCGCCACGGTCGCCGGGCTCGGCGACGGTCAGGTCGCCGTCCTGGAGAACCTCCGCTTCAACCCCGGCGAGACGTCCAAGGACGACGCCGAGCGCGGCGCGTTCGCCGACCGGCTTGCCGAGCTCGCCGATCTGTACGTCGGCGACGGCTTCGGAGCGGTGCACCGCAAGCACGCCTCGGTCTTCGACCTCCCGGCCCGGCTGCCGCACGCCGCCGGTGACCTGATCGCCACCGAGGTCGGCGTCCTGAAGAAGCTCACCGAGAACGTCGAGCGTCCCTACGCCGTGGTGCTCGGCGGCTCCAAGGTCTCCGACAAGCTCGGTGTCATCGACCACCTCCTGGAGCGCGCCGACCGCATCCTGATCGGCGGCGGCATGGCGTACACCTTCCTCAAGGCCCAGGGCCACGAGGTCGGCAGCTCGCTGCTCCAGGAGGACCAGATCCCGGCGGTGCTGGAGTACCTCAAGCGGGCCGAGGCCAAGGGCGTGGAGTTCGTGCTCCCCGTCGACGTCGTGGTCTCCGAGCAGTTCCCGGACCTCGGGACCAAGGCCCCGACCGAGCACCGCACCGTGCCCGCGGACGCCATGCCGGCCGGTTTCATGGGCCTGGACAACGGCCCCGAGACCAACAAGCTGTACGCATCGAAGCTCGCCGACGCCACCACGGTCTTCTGGAACGGCCCGATGGGCGTCTTCGAGCACCCCGACTACGCCGAGGGCACCCGGGCCGTCGCCCAGGCCCTCGTCGACTCCTCGGGCTTCAGTGTCGTCGGCGGTGGCGACTCCGCCGCGGCCGTCCGCACCTTGGGCTTCGACGAGAACGCATTCGGACACATCTCGACCGGTGGCGGTGCCAGCCTCGAATACCTTGAGGGCAAGACGCTTCCCGGCCTCGCCGCACTGGAGGACTGACCTTTCATGACCACTCGCACCCCGCTGATGGCGGGCAACTGGAAGATGAACCTCAACCACCTTGAGGCCATCGCACACACCCAGAAGCTCGGCTTCGCGCTGACCGACAAGGACTACGACGCCGTCGAGGTCGCCGTCCTGCCGCCCTTCACCGACCTGCGCTCCGTGCAGACCCTGGTCGAGGGCGACAAGCTGAAGATCAAGTACGGTGCCCAGGACATCTCGGCGCACGACTCCGGCGCGTACACCGGTGAGATCTCCGGCCCGATGCTGACCAAGCTGCGCTGCACCTACGTCGCCGTCGGCCACAGCGAGCGCCGTCAGTACCACGGTGAGACCGACGAGATCTGCAACGCCAAGGTGAAGGCCGCGTACAAGCACGGCCTGACCCCGATCCTCTGCGTCGGCGAGGGCCTGGACGTCCGCAAGGCCGGTGACCAGGTCTCCTACACCCTCGCGCAGCTCGACGGCGGTCTGAAGGACGTCCCGGCCGAGCAGGCCGAGTCCATCGTGATCGCGTACGAGCCGGTCTGGGCCATCGGCACCGGCGAGGTCGCCACCCCCGAGGACGCGCAGGAGGTCTGCGGTGCGATCCGCGGCCGGCTGGCCGAGCTGTACTCGCAGGAGCTGGCCGACGGCGTCCGCATCCAGTACGGCGGCTCGGTGAAGTCCGGCAACGTCGCCGCGATCATGGCGAAGCCCGACGTGGACGGCGCGCTGGTCGGCGGCGCCGCGCTGGACGCCGACGAGTTCGTCAAGATCGTCCGCTTCCGCGACCAGTGAGTATGCGGTAGCGCGGATCCGTCGTACCCTTGCGGGGGCCGCGGAGGGTGTAGCCTCCCGGCCCCCGTTGTCAGCACATGCAGTCCAGAGGAATTCCGGAAAGTAGGGACCAGCCGTGATTTTGGCGTTCGAGATCGCCCTGATCGTCTTCAGCCTGCTGCTGATGCTGCTGGTGCTGATGCACAAGGGAAAGGGCGGCGGCCTCTCCGACATGTTCGGTGGCGGCATGCAGTCGTCGGTCGGTGGCTCCTCGGTCGCCGAGCGCAACCTCGACCGGATCACCGTGGTCGTCGGTCTGGCATGGTTCGCGTGCATCGTGGTGCTTGGTCTGCTGATCAAGCTGGACAACTGACCCGTCGTACGCGATTCCCGGTGACGGTGTAACTCCTTTCACTGGACGCGCGTTGGGCCTTACGTAGACTGGGGCATCTTCGAGCACCATCACGCAGGGAGTTACGACCGTGGCAAGTGGCAACGCGATCCGGGGAAGCCGGGTCGGAGCGGGGCCGATGGGGGAGGCCGAGCGCGGCGAGTCCGCGCCGCGTCTCCGCATCTCCTTCTGGTGCTCGAACGGGCACGAGACGCAGCCGAGCTTCGCCAGTGACGCACAGGTACCGGAGACCTGGGACTGCCCGCGCTGCGGCTTCCCGGCCGGTCAGGACCGGGACAGCCCGCCGGACCCGCCGCGCACCGAGCCGTACAAGACGCATCTCGCGTACGTACGCGAGCGGCGCAGCGACGCGGACGGCGAGGCCATTCTCGCCGAGGCGCTGGCAAAACTCCGGGGCGAAATCTAGAAGTTCACCGGCCGGGCACCCACAGGGTGTCCGGCCGGACTGCTTTTGCGTGCCGCCGGTCCCCATTGCCTCGTCGGCCCTTCTGATCAATTAGGTTGGAGGTGCAGCGGGGCATCTGCAGGCACGAGAAGAATTGGGCTGATATCCGGGATGAACACACGAAGCCGAACCAGGCTCAACCAGACGCCCGAGTGGACCGCTCTGGGCAAGCACCGCGAGCAGTTCGGGACGACCCATCTGCGGCAGCTCTTCGCGGACGATCCGGAGCGCGGCACCGGATACACCCTCCGGGTCGGCGATCTGTACGTCGACTACTCCAAGCACCTGGTCACCGACGAGACGCTGCGGCTGCTGCGTGAGCTCGCCGCGGCCACCGGGGTGGCCGGGCTGCGGGACGCGATGTTCCGCGGCGAGAAGATCAACACCACCGAGGACCGCGCCGTTCTGCACACCGCGCTGCGTGCCCCGCGCGACGCGGTGATCGAGGTCGATGGCGAGAACGTGGTGCCGGGTGTGCACGCCGTGCTCGACCGGATGGCGGCCTTCTCCGACCGGATCAGGTCGGGGGAGTGGACCGGCCACACCGGCAGGCGCATCAAGAACGTCGTCAACATCGGCATCGGCGGATCCGACCTGGGCCCCGCCATGGCGTACGAGGTGCTGCGCTCCTTCACGGACCGCGACCTCACCGTCCGCTTCGTGTCGAACGTCGACGGCGCCGACCTCCACGAGGCGGTGCGCGATCTCGATCCCGCCGAGACGCTCTTCATCGTCGCGTCGAAGACCTTCACCACGATCGAGACGATCACCAACGCCACCTCCGCGCGCAACTGGCTCCTGACCGGTCTGAACGCCGGTCAGGACGCGGTCGCCAAGCACTTCGTGGCGCTGTCCACGAATGCCGGGAAGGTCGCGGACTTCGGCATCGACACCGCCAACATGTTCGAGTTCTGGGACTGGGTCGGCGGCCGCTACTCGTACGACTCGGCCATCGGCCTCTCGCTGATGATCGCCATCGGACCGGACCGGTTCCGCGAGATGCTCGACGGTTTCCACCTCGTCGACGAGCACTTCCGCACCGCCCCCGCCGAGGACAACGTCCCCATGCTGATGGGGCTGTTGGGCGTCTGGTACGGCGCGTTCTTCGACGCCCAGTCGCATGCGGTGCTCCCGTACAGCCACTATCTGTCCAAGTTCACCGCGTACTTGCAGCAGCTGGACATGGAGTCCAACGGCAAGTCCGTGGACCGGGAAGGCAAGCCGGTCGACTGGCAGACCGGGCCGGTCGTCTGGGGCACCCCGGGCACCAACGGGCAGCACGCGTACTACCAGCTGATCCACCAGGGCACCAAGATCATCCCGGCCGACTTCATCGGCTTCGCCGAGCCGGTCGCCGACCTGCTGCCCGGTCTGGTCGCCCAGCACGATCTGCTGATGGCCAACTTCTTCGCCCAGACCCAGGCGCTGGCCTTCGGCAAGACGCCGGACGAGGTCCGGGCCGAGGGCGTCGCCGAGGAGCTGGTGCCGCACAAGACCTTCCGGGGCAACCACCCGACGACGACGATCCTCGCCGACCGGCTGACCCCCTCCGTCCTCGGCCAGCTGATCGCGCTGTACGAGCACAAGGTCTTCGTCCAGGGCGCCGTCTGGAACATCGACTCCTTCGACCAGTGGGGCGTCGAGCTGGGCAAGGTCCTCGCCAAGAAGATCGAGCCGGTGCTCACCGACGGCGAGGGGGGCGAGCAGCTGGACAGCTCGACCGCCGCGCTGGTGCGGGCCTACCGCTCCCGCCGGGGACGCTGAGCCGATGACCACGGGGGAGGGGACGGTGCGGCTGCGGCCGCCGAACAACACACTGGATCCGAGGGCCGTGGGGTGGTGGCGGGCCCAGTGGCTGCTTCTGACCGCCGCCCCCGTGGCCGTCCTGGCCGTGCTGGGCGCGTTCATCGGGCCCGCCCGGTTCTGGCTGCTGCTGTCCGCCGCGATCCTCGCGGTCCTGGGCATCGGCTGCGCCGTCCTCCTTCCCTCGTGGTGGTTCCGCACCCACCGCTGGGAGGTCACCGACGAAGCGGTGTACGTCAGGACCGGGGTCTTCCGGCAGGAGTGGCGGATCGCCCCGATGTCCCGGATCCAGACCGTGGACACCGTGCGCGGACCGCTCGAACAGCTCTACCGCCTCGCCACGGTCACCGTGACCACGGCGTCGGCCAAGGGCGCGGTACGGATCGAGGGCCTCGACCACGAAACGGCGGCCGGGCTCGCCGAACGGCTGACCCGGATCACCCAGGCCACCCCCGGGGACGCCACATGAGCCCGGAGGCGGCCGTGTCCCCCTCCCCGGACACCGGGGGCGGCCACGGCCCCGCCACGGCCACCGCCGTCGACTGGCGGCGGCTGGACCGGCGCACGGTCCTCGTCAGCGCGCTGGTCACGGCCGGGGTGGCGGCCGGCGCCGCCGTCCCCACCACGCTCGGCCTGTCCGGACGCTTCGGCTTCGGGGCCGCCGTGGCCTGGGTCCTGGCCGGCGCGGCCCTGCTGATCGGCTCCGCGGCCGCCGGCGACTACGTACGGTGGCGCCGCACCCGCTACCGCATCGGCGCCGAACGGGTCGAGCTCCACACCGGGCTGCTCCTGGTCAAGAAGCGCTCACTGGCCCGGGAGCGCATCCGCAGCGTCGACCTCACCGCCCATCTGCTGCAACGGGCACTCGGCCTGGTCACCGTCCGCATCGGCACCGGCGAGCACTCCGGCAACGACTCCACCCTGGAACTCGACCCGGTCACCAGGGCCGAGGGCGAACGGCTCCGCCGCGAACTGCTGGCACGTACGACCACCGGCACCCCCGGCACCCACCGCGAGGGCGAGCTCGTCGCCCTCGACCCGCGCTGGATCCGCTACGCACCGGTCTCCTTCGTCGCACCCGCGCTCGGCGGCGCGGCGGCCGGTGCGGTGCTGCAGGTCAGCGACTGGTTCGGGGCACAGGGGCGGGTCATCGAGTGGATCGGCGAGCGTTTCCGGGACACCTCGCTGACCGCCATGATCGTCATCCTCGTCGTCGCCGCGGTCGCCGCGGGTGTCGTCGGCGCGCTCGGCCTGTGGGTCGAGATGTGGTGGAACTACCGGCTGGAGCGCGAACCCGGCGGCACCCTGCGCATCCGGCGCGGACTGCTCACCTCCCGGTCCGTCTCCATCGAGGAACGGCGGCTGCGCGGCGTCGACCTCGTCGAACCGCTCGGCGTCCGGACCTTCGGCGCCGCCCGGGTCGACGCGATCACCACCGGACTCGCCAAGGACGACGAGGAACAGCACGGCGACCACAACACCCTGCTGCCCGCCGCTCCCCGGCCCGTGGCCGACGCGGTGGCCGCCGACGTGCTGCGCGAGACCACGTCCCCGACCGGCGCCCCGCTGACCGGGCACCCGCTCGCGGCCCGCGGCCGCAGGCTGCGCCGGGCCTATTGGGCCGTGCTGGTCCCGGTGGCGGCGCTGGCCCTCCTTGGCACGCTGCTGACCCCCGTACTGCTCTGGATCGCGCTCGGCTGCGCCGTCGTGGGGCTGCCGGCCGGGGTGTTCCTGGCCAGGGACGCGTACCGCGGCCTGGGACACGCCATCAGCGGCGACTACCTGGTGATGCGCTCGGGCACGGTCCGGCGTTCGACCGCCGCGCTGGAGCGGGCCGGAGTCATCGGCTGGACGGTCGGCCAGACCTACTTCCAGCGGCGGGCCGGGGTGCTGAGCGTCACCGCGACGACGGCCGCCGGAGCGGGCGCGTACACGGCGTACGACACGGATGTGAGCGAGGGCCTCCGGTTCGCCGCCGAGGCCGTGCCCGGCCTGCTGGAACCCTTCCTGGAGCGCGTCCCGCCCGCCGGGTGAGCCCGGTCAGCCGTGCGTGGTGTCGATGACGCAGAATCTGTTGCCCTCGGGGTCCGCCAGTACGACGAAGTCCGGGTCGTCCGGGTACAGATCCCAGTCCACCCGCACCGCGCCGAGCGCGATCAGCCGGTCCACCTCGGCGTCCTGCTCCTCGGTGTACAGATCGAGGTGGACCCGGGGGACCTCCTGCACGGGCGTACCGCTGAGGTCCAGGGCCAGGCCGACGCCGGTCCCCCCGGCCGGGACCAGCACCACCCAGTCGTCGTCCGTCGCCGGCTCACGCTCCACGTAGTCGAGCGCCGCCTTCCAGAACGCCGTCGCACGCCGTACGTCCGACGCGCCCATCACCACGGTTCCGATACGCACCATGGCGCGATCCTTTCACGCGACAGGCCCGGCCGCTCCGAGGAGCGAACCGGGCCCGTGCGCAACCGTACTGACGGACGGTCAGGGAGAGGCGGGCGGATACAGCGCGCGCGGCAGCCGGGAGGCCGCCGCCGCGTCCAGCAGCCACAGGGTGCGGCCGCGTCCGTACGCACCGGCCGCCGGGGCCTGGATCTCCCCGGCACCCGAGAGCGCGATCTCCGCGGCCTCCGCCTTGTCCTCACCGGCGGCGAGCAGCCACACCTCGCGCGCCGCCCGGATCGCGGGCAGCGTGAGCGAGATGCGGGTGGGCGGCGGCTTGGGGGCGCCGTGCACACCGACGACGGTGCGCTCGGTCTCCCGTACCGCGGGCAGCTCCGGGAAGAGCGACGCGACATGCGTGTCCGGGCCGACGCCCAGCATCAGCACGTCGAACGTGGGCACCGGGCCGTGGTCCTCGGGACCGGCCGCGGCGGCCAGTTCCCCGGCGTACGCGGCCGCCGCCGCGTCGGCGTCGCCGCCCCAGGGGCCGTCCGAGGCGGGCATCTCGTGCACCCGGGACGGGTCGAGATCCACCGAGTCCAGCAGGGCCTCACGGGCCTGCGTGACATTGCGCTCCGGATCGCCCTCGGGCAGGAACCGCTCGTCGCCCCACCACAGATCGAGCCGCGACCAGTCGATCGCGTCCCTGGCGGGCGCGGCGGCGAGCGCGGCCAGCAGGCCGTTGCCGTTGCGCCCGCCGGTGAGGACCACCGAGGCGTAGCCGCGTGCGGCCTGGGCGTCCACGATCCTCGTGATCAGCCGGGCCGCGGCGGCTTGCGCCATCAGCTCCTTGTCGCGGTGCACGACAAGCTGAGGAGCACTCACTTCGACGCCGCCTTCTTCGCCGCGGTCTTCTTCGCGGCGGCCGGGGCGGCGTCCGCCGCGGGCTCGGCCGGCTTCGGCTCCGCCTGTCCGGCGAGCTTCGCCACGCCGAACTTCACCGTCGCCGCGTAGGTGTTGTCCGGGTCCAGCCGGCGCAGCTCCTCGGCGAGCAGCTCGGCGGTGTCCCGCCGCTTGAGCGCCACCGCGCGGTCCGGCTGGCCCTGCATCGAGAGCGTGGCCAGCGAACCGTCGGGACGGTCCAGGACGATGACGCCGTTCTTGGTCTCCATCCGCACGGCCGTCAGACCGGGACCGGCGGAGACGGTGCGCACCACCGGCACTTTGAGCCGGTCCGCGAGCCACATGGCGAGCAGCTCGCAGCTCGGGTTCTCCGACTCGCCCTCGACCGTCGCCGAGACGACCTGGGCGGACTGCTGGTCGAGCGAGGCCGCCAGCATCGAGCGCCACGGCGTGATGCGGGTCCACGCCAGATCGGTGTCGCCCGGGGTGTACGAGTCGGCGCGGACCGCCAGCTCCTCGCCCGGGTGCTCCGCCGAGTACGCGTCCGTGATCCGGCGCTGGGCGAGCGCGCCCAGCGGGTCCTTCGCCGGATCGGCGGGTGCGCCCTCCGGCCACCAGACCACGACCGGGGCGTCCGGCAGCAGCAGCGGCAGTACCACCGACTGGGCGTGGTTGACCAGCTCGCCGTGGAGACGCAGGACGACCGTCTCGCCGGTGCCCGCGTCGGAACCGACCCGCACCTCGGCGTCGAGGCGGGCGTCCCGGCGGCTGCGCGGTGAGCGGCTGACCCGCTTGATCACCGCGATGATCCGCGAGGGGTGCTCGCGCGAGGCGTCACCGGCCGACTTGAGCGCGTCGTACGCGTTCTCCTCGTCGGTGACGATGACCAGGGTGAGCACCATGCCGATGGCCGGGGTGCCGATGGCGCGGCGGGCCGAGACCAGCGCCTGGTTGATCTTGCTGGAAGTGGTCTCCGTGAGATCGATCTTCATGGCCGGCGCCAGCTCCGTCCGTCTCGTGCGAGCATCTCGTCGGCCTCGGCCGGACCCCAGGTGCCCGCCGGGTACTGTGCGGGCTTGCCGTGCTTGTCCCAGTACTCCTCGATCGGGTCGAGGATGTTCCAGGACAGCTCGACCTCCTGGTGCCGGGGGAAGAGGTTGGCGTCGCCGAGCAGCACATCGAGGATGAGCCGCTCGTAGGCCTCCGGGCTGGACTCCGTGAAGGACTCGCCGTAGGCGAAGTCCATCGTGACGTCCCGGACCTCCATCGAGGTGCCGGGCACCTTGGAGCCGAACCGCACGGTCACGCCCTCGTCCGGCTGCACCCGGATGACCAGGGCGTTGCCGCCCAGCTCCTCGGTGGCACCGGACTCGAAGGGCAGGTACGGGGCCCGCTTGAAGACGACCGCGATCTCCGTGACCCGGCGGCCGAGCCGCTTTCCGGTACGGAGGTAGAACGGCACGCCCGCCCAGCGGCGGTTGTTGATCGTCAGCTTGATCGCGGCGTAGGTGTCGGTCTTCGACTTGGGGTCGATGCCGTCCTCTTCGAGGTAGCCGGGGACCTCCTCGCCGCCCTGCCACGCGTGCGCGTACTGGGCGCGGACCGTGTGCTTGCCCAGGTCCTCCGGCAGCTCCACCGCCGTGAGCACCTTGAGCTTCTCGGCGACCAGGGCCTTCGGGTGGAAGGAGCCGGGCTCCTCCATCGCGGTCAGCGCCAGCAGCTGGAGCAGGTGGTTCTGGATGACGTCACGGGCGGCGCCGATGCCGTCGTAGTAGCCGGCCCGGCCGCCGATGCCGATGTCCTCGGCCATCGTGATCTGGACGTGGTCGACGTACGACCTGTTCCAGATCGGCTCGAACATCGTGTTGGCGAACCGCAGCGCCAGGATGTTCTGGACCGTCTCCTTGCCCAGGTAGTGGTCGATCCGGAAGACCTCGTTGGGCGGGAAGACGTCGTGCACGATCTGGTTGAGCTCCTGCGCGCTCTTCAGGTCGTGGCCGAAGGGCTTCTCGATGACGGCACGCCGCCAGGAGCCCTCCCTCTGGTCCGCCAGGCCGTGCTTCTTGAGCTGCTGGACGACCTTGGGGAAGAACTTCGGCGGCACGGACAGGTAGAAGGCGAAGTTGCCACCCGTGCCCTGCGCCTTGTCCAGCTCCTGGATCGTGGTCTTCAGCTGCTCGAAGGCCTCGTCGTCGTCGAAGTTGCCCTGGACGAAGCGCATCCCCTGGATGAGCTGCTGCCAGACCTCTTCGCGGAACGGTGTACGGGCGTGCTGCTTGACGGCGTCGTGGACCTCCTGTGCGAAGTCCTCGTCCTGCCACTCGCGGCGCGCGAATCCGATGAGGGAGAAGCCCGGCGGCAACAGGCCACGATTGGCCAGGTCGTACACGGCGGGCATCAGCTTTTTACGGGACAAATCACCCGTGACCCCGAAAATCACCAGACCCGACGGCCCCGCGATGCGCGGGAGCCGTCGGTCCTGGGGGTCACGAAGCGGGTTGGCTCCGGGAACACCAGACAAGGTGGTCAGCCCTCCGAAGGGGCGAGGCGCTTGAGTTCCGCCTCGGTCGAGTTGAGCAGGTCGATCCAGGACGCCTCGAACTTCTCGACGCCCTCGTCCTCCAGGAGCTGGACGACGTCGTCGTAGGAGATCCCGAGCTTCGCCACGGCGTCGAGATCGGCGCGGGCCTGCTCGTAGGTGCCTGCGATGGTGTTGCCGGTGATCTGCCCGTGGTCGGCCGTCGCGTCCAGGGTGGCCTCGGGCATGGTGTTCACCGTGCCGGGGGCGACCAGGTCGACGACGTACAGGGTGTCCTTGTACGCGGGGTCCTTGACACCGGTCGAGGCCCACAGCGGACGCTGCTTGTTGGCCTGCGCCCTGTCGAGGGCGGCCCAGCGGTCCGAGGAGAAGACCTCCTCGTACGCCTCGTAGGCGAGCCGGGCGTTGGCGAGCGCCGCCTTGCCCTTGAGGGCCTTGGCCTCGTCGGTGCCCAGCGCGTCGAGCCGCTTGTCGATCTCGGTGTCCACACGGGAGACGAAGAACGAGGCCACCGAGTGGATCAGGGAGAGGTCCAGGCCCGCGGCCTTCGCCTTCTCCAGGCCCGCCAGGTAGGCGTCCATGACCTCGCGGTAACGCTCCAGCGAGAAGATCAGCGTGACGTTGACGCTGATGCCCTTGCCGATGACCTCGGTGATCGCCGGGAGACCGGCCTTCGTCGCCGGGATCTTGATGAGCGTGTTGGGCCGGTCCACCAGCCAGGCCAGCTGCTTGGCCTCGGCGACGGTGGCCGCGGTGTGGTGGGCCAGGCGCGGGTCGACCTCGATGGAGACCCGGCCGTCCTGGCCGTCCGTGGCGTCGAAGACCGGACGCAGGATGTCCGCCGCGTCCCGTACGTCGGCCGTCGTGATCATGCGGATGGCCTCGTCGACGGTGACCTTGCGGGTGGCGAGGTCGGTGAGCTGCTGCTCGTACCCGTCGCCCGAGGAGATCGCCTTCTGGAAGATCGACGGGTTGGTGGTGACGCCCACGACGTGCTGCTGGTCGATCAGCTCGGCGAGATTGCCCGAGGTGATCCGCTTGCGCGACAGGTCATCGAGCCAGATCGCCACGCCCTCGTCGGAGAGGCGCTTGAGTGCGTCTGTCATGAGAATTGCATCTCCTACTAGTCGTATATCGGCGTCAGCGCGTGGCTGCGGCGAGAGATTCCCGCGCGGCGGCGGCGACGTGCTCGCCGGTGAAGCCGAACTCGCGGAAGAGGACCTTGGCGTCGGCCGAGGCACCGAAGTGCTCCAGCGAGACGATCCGGCCGGCGTCACCGACGTACCGGTACCAGGTCAGGCCGATGCCGGCCTCGACCGCGACGCGCGCCTTCACGGACGGCGGCAGAACGCTGTCCTTGTACGCCTGGTCCTGCTCCTCGAACCACTCGACCGACGGCATCGAGACCACCCGGGTCGGAATGCCGGCCGCCTGCAGCTCCTCGCGCGCCTCGACGGCGAGGTGCACCTCGGAGCCGGTGCCGATGAGAAGGACCTGGGCCTCGCCGCCTTCGGCCTCGAAGAGCACGTAGCCGCCCTTGGCCGCGTCCTCGTTCGCCTCGTACGTCGGAACGCCCTGGCGGGTCAGCGCCAGGCCGTGCGGGGCGCCCTTGCCGAACACCTTGGTGTAGCGGCGCAGGATCTCGCGCCAGGCGATGGAGGTCTCGTTGGCGTCGGCCGGGCGGACGATGTTCAGGCCCGGGATGGCGCGCAGCGAGGCCAGGTGCTCCACCGGCTGGTGGGTCGGGCCGTCCTCGCCGAGACCGATCGAGTCGTGCGTCCACACGTAGGTCACCGGCAGGTGCATCAGCGCGGACAGGCGCACGGCGTTGCGCATGTAGTCGGAGAACACCAGGAAGGTGCCGCCGTAGATGCGGGTGTTGCCGTGCAGCGCGATGCCGTTCATGGCGGCGGCCATGGCGTGCTCGCGGATGCCGAAGTGGATCGTGCGGCCGTACGGGTCCGCGCCCGGCAGCGGGTTGCCCGCCGGGAGGAACGACGACGTCTTGTCGATCGTGGTGTTGTTCGAGCCGGCGAGGTCGGCGGAGCCGCCCCACAGCTCGGGGATGATCTCGCCGAGCGCCTGGAGCACCTTGCCGGAGGCGGCACGGGTGGCGACACCCTTGCCCGGCTCGAAGACCGGAAGCCTGTCCTCCCAGCCCGCGGGCAGCTCACCGGCGGAGATCCGGTCGAACTCGGCGGCGCGCTCCGGGTTGGCGGTGCGCCAGGCGGCGAAGGACTTCTCCCACTCGGCCTTGGCCTCGCGGCCGCGGTCCAGCGCCTCACGGGTGTGGGCGATGACCTCGTCGGCGACCTCGAAGGTCTTCTCCGGGTCGAAGCCGAGCACCCGCTTCGTCGCCGCGACCTCTTCGTCGCCGAGCGCCGAGCCGTGCGAGGCCTCGGTGTTCTGGGCGTGCGGCGCGGGCCAGGCGATGATCGAGCGGGCCGCGATGAACGACGGGCGCCCGGTCTCGGCCTTGGCCGCCTGGAGCGCCGCGAACAGACCCGCCGGGTCCAGGTCGCCGTTGGGCAGCTGCTCGACGCGCTGGACGTGCCAGCCGTACGCCTCGTACCGCTTCAGGGTGTCCTCGGAGACCGCGGTCTCCGTGTCGCCCTCGATGGAGATGTGGTTGTCGTCCCACAGCAGGACCAGGTTGCCGAGCTTCTGGTGCCCGGCCAGCGAGGACGCCTCCGCGGAGATGCCCTCCTGGAGGCAGCCGTCGCCGGCGACGACCCAGACCATGTGGTCGAAGGGGGAGGTGCCGGGGGCCGCGTCCGGGTCGAACAGGCCGCGCTCGTACCGGGAGGCCATCGCCATGCCCACGGCGTTGGCGACACCCTGGCCCAGCGGGCCGGTGGTCGTCTCGACGCCGGTGGTGTGGCCGTACTCCGGGTGACCGGGGGTCTTCGAGCCCCAGGTGCGGAAGGCCTTGAGGTCATCGAGCTCCAGGCCGTACCCGGCCAGGTAGAGCTGGATGTAGAGGGTCAGGCTGGTGTGACCGGCCGAGAGCACGAACCGGTCGCGCCCGGCCCAGTCCGCATCGGCGGGGTCGTGGCGCATCACCTTCTGGAAGAGGGTGTACGCGGCGGGAGCGAGGCTCATGGCCGTACCAGGGTGGCCGTTTCCGACCTTCTGTACGGCGTCCGCTGCAAGGACACGGACAGTGTCCACGGCCCGCTGGTCCAATTCGGTCCACTGGAGATCTGTGGTGGTCGGCTTGGTGCTCACCCTGAGTCAGGGCTCCTCTCCACTGTTGTAAACCGGTGACTGTGACCGCACCGGGCGTTGTCGAGCCTACCCCCGTCGGAACAAGCATTTTCCGGCTGCTTTCCAGGGTGCAGGCGGCCCGCGGAGTTCGCCTCCCGTATGAGCGCGACGGCTCACTTCTGCGCCACTCCGATGAGCGCTTCTCCTTACTTATGGGCCCTCCGATGAGCGTGTCCTCGTACTTCTGTACCGCTCCGGTGAGCGGGAGGGCCGCTCACGCGCTGTATCGGGACGGCCGGACGGCCGGGCCACGCGCCGCGCCACGAGGAGCGGGACCTGCAGCTTCCGCGCCTCTTCAACACGACCCACCCCCGCGAAGAACGGCCTGTCCCCAACGTCTACAGTGGTCTGGTTCGCGCAAGTCTTTACCGGGCCTTCACGCCCGGAGCTTGCTGGGATTTCTCTGTCAGGGGTGTGCGTGACGGCCGTCGAGTCCCGACCCGCAGGGGTCGCCTTGACTCCCAGCCCAGGGGGCCATCGCCCGTTCGGGGCCCGTGTCAAGGCATTCGTGGCGCTGACAAAGCCGCGGATCATCGAGCTGTTGCTGATCACCACTGTTCCGGTGATGTTCCTCGCCGCTCAGGGTGTGCCCGACCTGTGGCTCGTGGTAGCCACCACCGTCGGCGGATATCTCTCCGCGGGCGGTGCCAACGCGCTGAACATGTACATCGACCGCGACATCGACGCGCTGATGGACCGTACGTCGCAGCGCCCGCTGGTCACCGGCATGGTGAGCCCGGCCGAGTGCCTGGTCTTCGGCATCTCCCTCGCCGTGATCTCGACGGTCTGGTTCGGTCTGCTGGTCAACTGGCTGTCGGCCGCGCTGTCCCTCGGTGCCCTGCTTTTCTACGTCGTCGTCTACACGATGCTGCTGAAGCGCCGCACCTCACAGAACATCGTCTGGGGCGGCATCGCGGGCTGCCTGCCGGTCCTCATCGGCTGGTCCGCCGTCACGAACTCCATGTCGTGGGCGGCCGTCATCCTCTTCGCCGTCATCTTCTTCTGGACGCCGCCGCACTACTGGCCGCTCTCCATGAAGGTGAAGGAGGACTACGCCCGGGTCGGCGTCCCGATGCTTCCGGTCATCGCGTCCAACCGGGTGGTGGCCCGCCAGATCGTCGTCTACAGCTGGGTGATGGTGGCCGTATCGCTGCTGCTGACCCCGCTGGGCTACACCGGCTGGTTCTACACGGCGGTGGCGCTGGTGACCGGCGGGTTCTGGCTCTGGGAGGCGCACGGCCTGCAGAACCGGGCCAAGGCCGGTGTGACCGGGGCCAAGCTCAAGGAGATGCGGCTGTTCCACTGGTCCATCACCTATGTCTCGCTGCTCTTCGTCGCCGTGGCGGTCGACCCCTTCCTGAGGTAGTCCCGCTGCTCGACACCTGCCGACGGGCGGGGTACGTGGCCCAGGCCACGTACCCCGCCCGTCGCGCGTCGATCTACCCGTCGGTAGCATCCTGAACATGGCTGAGACGGCAGAGACCCAGGTGGAGAGCGGCAAGCAGGCGGCCCGCGCGGAGCGCAGGGCGGCGAAGCTCGCCAAGGAGATCGGCGCCTTCGCCAAGGCGCACGGCGGCGCGGAGGGACAGCTCGCCTACATCGGGCAGCGGGGCGCCCGCATCGTGCTCGTGGGCGAGGACGGCGGCTGGGGCGATCTGGTCGCCCCCACGTACGCGGTCGCCGAGAGCGCCACGCGCAAGGCCGGGATCACGATGCACGACGAGTTCGACGGCGAGTTCGCCGCGAAGGTCCGCACCGGCCCGTACGAGTGGACACGGATGGCCGGCATCCAGATCGGCGGCCCCTCCGACAAGGCCTGACCAGCACTTCCCCGTACGACGACGATCGCCGGACGGTTCCGGGAAG
>NZ_JBHXTM010000008.1:0-203405 GCF_042677325.1 Streptomyces sp. NPDC127117 | reverse complement strand
CCAACCCCACACCCCACACACCCACACCCACCCCCACACCCCACACACCGAACTCCCCACCTACCCCTTCCAACACCAACGCCACTGGCTCAACCGGACCGGAGGCGAGCACCCGCTTCTCACCTCCAAGGTCGACCTCGCAGCGGGATCGACGGTCCACAGCGGTCGGGTTGCCGACCACCTGCATCCCTGGAGCAGTGACCACGTGATCCAGGGCATGGCCCTGATGCCCGGCACCGCGTTGCTCGACCTCGCTCTGCACACCGGCCGAACGGTCGAGGAACTCACGCTCGACACGCCGCTGTCGCTCGACACGGCCGTGGAGCTCCAGGTCGTCGTCGACGGCACGAACGTGACCGTCCACGCCCGCCACGAAGGTGAGTGGACCCAGCACGCGAGCGGAACCCTCAGCGACCGTGAACTCCCGCCGGCCGCCCTCCCCTGGCCACCCGACGCCGTGCCACTGGACATCGAGGACATCTACCCGAACCTCGCCGAGCTCGGATACCGGTACGGCAGGACATTCCAGGGATTGCGGGCCGCCTGGCGGGCGGGCGAGGACCTGTACGCGGAGGTCGAGCTCCCCGAGGATCCCGGATACGGCGTCCACCCGGCGCTGCTCGACGCCGCACTGCACGTCCTGGCGGTGGACGCGGCCCAGCCGCGTATCCCGTTCGCCTGGAGCGGGGTCCGCCTGCACCGCCGTGGCGCAACGGCACTGCGGGTACGCCTGTCCCCCACCGGGACCGACGCGGTCTCACTGACCGCGACCGACCCCAGCGGAGCGGCCGTGCTGACCGTGGAGTCCTTGGCTCTCAGGCAGCCCGGGGCAGGCGCTCCGGAGCCGGTGTTCCGGGTGGAGTGGCGCCCGGTGACGCAGGAGGCCGCGGCGGTTGCCGGGCACTGGACGGTGATCGGACCGCAGTGGGCGGCCGAAGCGCTCGGCGCCCGCGAGCACCACGAGCTCCGCGACCCGAAGTCGGTCCTCGACGTCCTCCGTACCGCGATCGCCACCGACACGCGGGTACTCGTCGCGACGAGCAGTGCGGTCGCGGTCAACCCCGGCGAGGAGGTCGACCCCGACGAGGCTGCCGTGTGGGGCCTGGTCCGCAGTGCCCAGGCCGAACACCCGGACCGTCTGGTGCTCGTGGACACCGACCGGGCGAGCGCAGACGCACTGGCCGCCACGGTGGCCGGAGGCGAGTCGCAGGCCGCGCTGCGCGAGGGCACCGCGTTCGTCCCCCGGCTGGCCAGGTTGCCGGTGAACGAGAGTCACCGCCCGGCACTCGGCACCGTCCTGCTGACCGGGGCGACCGGAGCCATCGGGAAGGCACTCGCCCGGCACCTCGCCACCGAACACGACGTGCGGCGACTGGTCCTGGTGTCCCGTCGCGGACCCGAGGCCCCCGGCGCCCAGCAGCTGCTCGCCGAGCTCGGCCCGGTCGCCGAGCTGGTGGCCTGCGACGTCGGCGACCGCGCGGCGCTGGCCGAGGTGCTGGCAGAGGCCGAGCCGGACACCATCGTGCACGCGGCCGGCGTACTGGCCGACGCCACTCTGGAAACCCTCACCGCCGATGCGTTCGACGCGGTGTGGACACCGAAGGCGGAAGCCGCCCGGCACCTGCACGAGCTGACTCGCGACCGCCGGCTCACGGCGTTCGTGCTGTTCTCCTCCGTCGCCGCGACCGTGGGCAGTGCGGGGCAGGCCAACTACGCCGCGGCCAACGCCTACCTCGACGGTCTCGCCCAGCACCGGCACGCCGCCGGCCTGCCCGCCACCGCGCTGGCATGGGGGCTGTGGGACGAGGCGGGTGGCATGAACGAGTCCGCCCGTACCGGCGGTGTTCTGGTGCCCATGCCCACCGGCGCCGCGCTGGCCGCGTTCGACGCGGCGCTGAACCGCGCCGACCCCGTTCTGGTGCCGGCGTGGTTGAACCCCGCCGCGCTGCGCGGCCGCCCGGCCGACGACGTACCTGCCGTACTGCGCAGCCTGGTCAGGACCGGGTCTCCGGCCAACCGGGTGTCCCCCGTGCTGCGGGACCGCACGCCGGAAGGTCTTGCGGTGCTGGTGCTGGCCACGGTGGCCGAGGTACTCGGGCACCCGTCCGGTCACGACCTCGACCGGGACCAGGCGTTCCGCGACCTCGGCTTCGACTCGCTCACCTCGGTCGAGCTGCGCAACCGGATCAGCTCGGCCACCGGGCTGCGGCTCCCGGCAACCGTCGTGTTCGACCATCCGACACCCGCCGCGCTCACCGCGCACCTGGTGGCCGAGCTGATCCCGGCGCAGGCCGGACCGGACGACGCCACAGAGGAACTGACCGGCATCGCAGACAGGATCAGCGCCGCGGACGCGGCCGAACTCTTCGAATTCATCGACCGGGAGCTCGGCCGGTCGGCCACCGGAGGAGACCGCGTATGACAGACGCCGACAAGCTGATCGACTACCTGCGGTGGACGACCGCCGAGCTGCACGAGGCGCGCGGTGAGCTCGCCAGGCGCACCGAGCCGGTCGCGATCGTGGGGATGAGCTGCCGCTACCCGGGGAACGTGCGCGGGCCCGCCGACCTGTGGCGCGTGCTCGACGACGGGGTGGACGCGATCACCGAGTTCCCGACCGACCGCGGCTGGCCGGTCGACGAGCTGCACCATCCCGATCCCGACCATCCCGGCACCTCGTACACCCGCCGTGGCGGATTCCTGCACGACGCAACCGACTTCGACGCCGACTTCTTCGGCCTGGCTCCCCGTGAGGCACTGGCGACCGACCCGCAGCAGCGGATCCTGCTGGAGATCACCTGGGAGGCGCTGGAGGACGCGGGGATCGATCCGACGACGCTGCGGGGCAGCAGCACCGGTGTGTTCGCCGGGCTGATGTACAGCGAGCACGCGACCCGGTTGGGCACCGTGCCACCCGAGGTCGAGGGATTCGTCGGCAACGGCGCGGCGGCCAGCGTGGCCTCGGGCCGGGTCGCCTACACCTTCGGCTTCGAGGGGCCGACCGTCAGTGTGGACACCGCGTGCTCCTCGTCGCTGGTCGCACTGCACCTCGCCATGCGGGCGCTGCGCGCCGACGAGTGTTCGCTCGCCGTGGCCGGAGGGGTGACGGTCCTGTCCACACCGGGTGTGTTCACCGAGTTCAGCCGGCAGCGCGGGCTCTCCCCGGACGGCCGGTGCCGGTCGTTCGCCGCAGGGGCCGACGGCGTCGGTTTCGGCGAGGGCGCCGGGCTGGTCGTGCTGGAGCGGCTTTCCGACGCGCAACGCAACGGCCATCGGGTACTCGCGGTGCTGCGCGGATCGGCGGTCAACTCCGACGGTGCGAGCAACGGCCTCACCGCACCGAACGGGCCGTCGCAGCAGCGGGTCATCCGCGCCGCGCTCGCCGACGCCGGCCTCTCGGCGTCCGATGTGGACGCCGTGGAGGCGCACGGTACCGGCACACCGCTCGGTGACCCGGTCGAGGCGCAGGCGATCCTGGCCACCTACGGGCGTGACCGGACCGCCCCGGTGCGCCTCGGCTCCATCAAGTCCAACATCGGCCACGCCCAGGCGGCCGCCGGTGTGGCCGGTGTGATCAAGATGGTGCTGGCGCTGCGGCGGTCGGTGCTGCCGAGAACGCTGCACGTCGACGAGCCGAGCCCGATGGTCGACTGGTCGGCCGGTGCGGTGTCGCTGCTGACCGAGCAGGAGGACTGGCCGGCCACCGACCGCCCGCGCCGTGCCGGGATCTCCTCGTTCGGGATCAGCGGCACGAACGCGCACGTGATCCTGGAGGAGGCGCCGTCGGCGCAGGGCCCGGCCGGTGGGTGCGACCTGCCCTCGGTGGCCTGGCCGCTCTCCGCACGCGACACCACCTCGCTGCGTGCCCAGGCCGGCAGGCTCCGCGATCACGTGCTGGCGAACCCCGGGCTGGAACCCGCGGATGTGGCCTGGTCACTGGCAGCCACCCGCGCGACGTTCGACCGGCGTGCCGTGATCGTCGGGGCGGACCACGCCGAACTGCTGGACGGGCTCGGGTCGCTCGCCGAGGGCACGATCGCGCCCAATGTGATCCTCGGCAGGCGCGGTGCCAGGGGCACGGCGATGGTGTTCTCGGGGCAGGGCAGCCAGCGCGCCGGAATGGGGCGCGAGCTCGCCGAGCGCTTCCCGGTGTTCGCCAAGGCTCTCGGCGAGGCCTGCGAGCACCTCGACCCGCACCTCGACCGGCCGCTGCGCGAGGTGCTGTTGGACCCCGGCTCCGAACTCCTCGACCGCACCGACTTCACCCAGGCGGCGTTGTTCGCCGTGGAGGTCGCGCTGTACCGGCTCCTGGAGTCCTTCGGGGTCCGGCCGGACTACCTGATCGGTCACTCCATCGGCGAACTGGTCGCCGCTCACGTCGCCGGGGTGCTCGACCTCGCCGACGCTTCCGCCGTGGTCGCCGCGCGTGGCCGGGCGATGGCCGGGGCCCGTGGTGGCGGGGCCATGGTGGCGATCCGGGCGAGCGAGGCCGAGATCGCCGCATCGATCGCGGACACCGAGGAACCCGCCTCGATCTCCGTCGCGGCAGTCAACGGGCCGCTGTCGACGGTCGTTTCCGGTGACTCGGCGGCCGTGCTCGCGCTGGCGCGGCGGTGGCGGGCCGACGGGAGGAAAGTCACCCGCCTGCGGGTCAGCCACGCCTTCCACTCCCACCACATGGATGGGGCCCTCGACGAGTTCCGCACCGCGCTGACGAAGGTGGTGTTCCGGCCGGCACAGCTGCCGGTGGTGTCGAACGTGACCGGCGAGCTCGCGAGCGACGCCGAACTCGGTTCGGTCGACTACTGGGTCAACCAGGTGCGCACCACTGTCCGGTTCGCCGACGGCATCGCGTCCACGCACGCCCTCGGGGTACGCCGGTACGTCGAGATCGGCCCGAGCGCGGCGCTGGTGCCGATGATCAGGGAGTCCCTGCCGGAGCCCGCCGACGACGCGGTCGTCACGCCGGCCATGCGGCCCGACCGCACGGAGACCCGGGCGGTGCTGGGCGCACTCGGCGAGCTGTACGCCTCCGGCGTCCGGGTCGACCTGGCCTCGGTGCACGCGGGTGGCCGCCCGGTTCCCCTGCCGACGTACGCCTTCCGCCGGGTGCGCTACTGGCTGGACGCGGCCGGCTCGGGTACTCCGGCCGAGCGGCGGTTCTGGGCGGCGGTCGACGCGGGCGATCCGGATGCCCTGCTCGACCTGCTGGGTGATCAGCAGGAGGGTGTCGACCGGCAGTCCGTCTCGGTTGTGCTGACCGCCTTGGCCGACTGGCGCGCCCGTACCCGGCCGGAACCGGCAGTGGTGACCCCGCAGTCCGATGTGGACGACGACGGCGCGGCGCTCCGCGAGCAGCTCGCCGGGGTGCCACCGGAGGCACGCGACGGGATCGTGCTCGACTTGGTGCTGCGGCACGCGGCCGAGGTACTCGGGCACGATTCCGCAACCGGCCTCGACCCGGCTGCGGCGTTCATGGAGGTCGGCTTCTCGTCGCTCACCGCACTGGAGTTGCGCAACCGGCTGTGCGCGGCAACCGGGCTGACCGTGCCGCTTGAGGCCATGTTCGACTACCCGACCTCGGCCGCCCTCGTCGACTACCTCAGTGGCGAACTGGCCCGCCACACACCGTGACCTAGGCCGTGCCGGCCGAACCGTGTGAGGGGCCGTCAGCGCTGACGGCCCCTCACACAGGATTCAGCTCAGTGGACGAGTGGCCCCACCTCGCTCTCGACGAGGATCGCGGCGTGCAAGGTACGCAAGGACTGGCACGGTTCGAGTCCCAACTCGCCCCGTAGCACGCCCCTTGCGGTCTGGTACACTCGCAGCGCGTCAGCCCGCCTACCGGAACGGTGCAGGGCGATCATGAGCTGGTGGTAAAACATTTCGTGCAACGGCTGCTCCGCGATCATGGTGTAAAGAAAGCCGATCACGTCGCTGTAGTTGCCGAGCGCGAGGGTGGACTCCACCAGGGCGTCGATGCACTCAAGGCGATTTTCGGCGAGCCAGGCCGAGAAACCGCTGATGATGGGGCCCGTCACGGGTGCGCCGTGTGCGGGCCCGCGCCACAGATCAAGCGCTGCCTTCAGGTCGTCGACCGCCTCCTCATGCTCACCGGCACGCTGATGGGCTTTCCCCGTGCGCAGTAGTTGCTGAAAGTCCAGCAGGTCGAGCTCATCGGGCCCGAGGTCGAGTACATACCCCGGGGAGCGGGTGACGATCGGACTCTCTGTCGATTTTCCACGTCTGAGCAACTTTCGCAGTTGTGACACATGGACATGCAATGCCGCGTTCGCCCTGCGGGGAGCGCTGACACCCCAGATCTCGTCGACAAGTTGACCGACCGACACAACTTGGTCGAAACGGGCGAGCAGAGTAAGAAGCACCGTTTCGGACTTTCGGGCACCAATCGAGAAGGCGCCATTATCGGTTACGACACGTAACGGACCGAGAACCTCATACCTCACGCGTCCCCCAATCGAAAAACTTCTGAATGATGATCGAGTTTTCCGCGGCAAGGTTACAACGTCGCGACCTGTCAAGAAAAGTTGCTTAGGCCACAATCTACCGGCGCTCCATCCTGCAATAGCACCACTGATGCGTATAAGGCTCACAAAGCATGGGCCGACGCATTGAAAAAGGGGAACTCTTTACCCAGGTAAGACTTGCCGAAGAGTGCCGAACATGCAAACCGACCTCGGCCACCACTTGGCTGATTTGCATGCATGCGCAGATGGGAGGCCAGGAGAGTTTGATTTCCAAGGAGCCGGCGGCCGCCATCCGGACAACTGAAGGAAATATTCCGCATGCAACTATGTGGAAGTGGAAACAGCGAACCGGACAGGAAAATCGACCGTGAGCAGAGACCTCCACATTGCCCGTGCAGCATTTCTGCGTGGCCGTCAAGTAATTTTTACACAAGCAGTACGCAGGTCATGCCGACCGCCAAACTGCGGCAGCCGATCGCGGAAGCCGCTCAGCGTCTCCACTCGGCTCGGCGATCCCCGAATGCAACCGAGATCGGCGGCTGCGGCCACCGCTGAAACCCGGGCCTGGCATCAGAATCACGTCAAGGTGGCCGCGCCCGGCCCCTCATCCGCCGCTCACGGCCGATCCTGATCAGCAGCACCCGTCGCCCGGCCGCACAGGGAGGCCCCCGTGACAAGGCGTGCGTGCGGCGGGACGAGGCGCGTGCCGTGACGGAATCGGATGTGGGACGGGGACGGCTCAAGGTCTTCCTCGGGGCTGCCCCCGGTGTCGGCAAGACCTACCGGATGCTCGACGAGGCACACCGCAGAGCACGGCGGGGCATCGATGTCGTAGCTGCCACCGTGGAATGCCACCAGCGACCGCTCACCGAGGAGCGGCTCAAGGGCCTGGAGGTCCTTCCTCCTGTCGCACGCTTCCACCGGGGCGCGGAGTTCGGCGAGTTGGACCTCGATGCGCTGCTGCGCCGACGCCCTCAAGTGGCACTCGTCGACGAACTCGCTCACACCAACGTGCCCGGCGGACGGCACACCAAGCGCTGGCAGGACATCGAGGAGATCCTCGCCGCCGGCATCGATGTCGTCACCGCCGTCAACATCCAGCACCTGGAATCCCTCAACGACGTCGTCGAGAGGATCACCGATGTGCCGCAGCGGGAGACCGTCCCCGACGAGGTGGTGCGCCGCGCCGATCAGATCGAACTCGTCGACATGCCGGCCGAGGCGCTGCGCCGGCGGATGGCGCACGGAAACATCTACGCACCGGAGGAGATCGACGCCGCGCTGTCCAACTACTTCCGTCCCGGAAACCTCACCGCACTACGAGAGTTGGCCCTGCTGTGGGTGGCGGGACGAGTCGACGAAACGCTGCAGAGGTACCGCTCCGAACACGGCATAGGACGCGTCTGGGAGACGCGTGAGCGAGTCGTGGTGGCCCTCACCGGCGGCGCCGAGGGCGAGACGCTCATCCGTCGCGCGGCCCGGATCGCCGACCGCAGCGCGGGCGGTGACTTGCTGGCCGTGCACACCGTGCGCAGCGACGGGCTGACGGCGGTGCTTCATCGGCTTCGCTCGCCCACCAGCGGGCGCTCGTAGAGAGCCTCGGTGGCAGCTACCACTCCGTCGTGGGCGACGATGTGGCCACCGCGCTCACGGAGTTCGCACATGCCGAGAACGCCACGCAGCTGGTACCGGGCACCAGCAGGCGGAAGCGGCTGGATCGGCTCCTCCCAGGCCGGGGCATCGGCGAGACGATCGTCGAACTGTCGCAGGACATCGACGTGCACATGGTCGCCCACGAGCGTGCCGGCGGAGGCCGGCTCCTGCCGTCGCGACGGCGCACCCTGCCAACCGCGCGGCTCATCGCGGGGCCGGTGTCGGGCCTGTTCCTTCCGGTAGCTCTCACGTTCCTGCTGGACAACACCCGGGCGAGCCTCAACCTGACGAGCGAGGCCCTGCTGTTCCTCGTGGTGGTGGTCGGGGTGGCCTGTGTCGGCGGAGTGGTGTCCGCGCTCGTCGCATCGGTGACGGCGTCCCTGCTGCTCAACTACTGGTTCATACCGCCGATCGGAGAGTTCACCATCGCCGAGCCCAACAACATCCTGGCGCTGTTGGTATTCGCGATCGTCGCAGCCACTGTGGCCGCGGTTGCCGACCGGTCGTTGCGGCTGTCGCGCCGCGCCGCCAGTGCCACTGCCGAGGCGGAGACGCTGTCCTCGCTGGCCGGGTCCATCATCCGCGGGGACCAGGCGATCCCGGCGCTGCTCGAACGTACGCGAGAGACCTTCTCGATGACCTCGGCCGAACTGCTCGCGCAGCCGGCGACGGACGACGACGCCATCCACGTACCGGTCGGTCCTGACGCCCACCTGGTGCTGCGGGGCCGCACTCTGCCGGCGTCCGAGCTGCGAGTTCTGATGGCGTTCACCGCTCATGTCGCCGCTGCCCTCGAACGCGCGCCTCGCCGAGGCCGCCGCCGAGGTGGAGCCCGTGAGGGCTGCCGACCGGATGCGTACGGCACTGCTCGCCGCTGTCAGCCACGACCTGCGCACCCCGCTGGCCGCCGGCTGGGCCGCCATCAGCTCCCTGCGCAGCACCGAGGTCGATTTCAGTGAGGAGGACCGGGGTGAGCTGCTGGCGACGGCCGAGGAGTCCATGGCCCGTCCGAGCCGGTTGGTGGACAACCTGCTCGACATGAGCCGGCTCCAGGCGGGGGCCCTCACCCTGAAGCTGAGGGCCGGCAGGAACTCGGCGGCCTGGCGGTTGCCGAGGGTGATGGTGCCGGTCTTGTCGAGGAGGAGGGTGTTGACGTCGCCCGCGGCCTCCACCGCACGCCCGGACATCGCCAGCACGTTGCGCTGCACGAGCCGGTCCATGCCCGCGATGCCGATCGCCGAGAGCAGCGCCCCGATCGTTGTGGGGATGAGGGCCACCACGAGGGAGACAAGGACGACGATGGCCTGCTCCGCCCCGGCGAAGACGGCGAAAGGCTGCAGGGTCGCCACTGCGATCAGGAAGATGATCGTGAGGGATGCCAGCAGGATGTTGAGCGCGATCTCGTTCGGAGTCTTCTGCCGGGCGGCCCCCTCCACGAGTGCGATCACCCGGTCGATGAAGGTTTCCCCCGGCTTGGAAGTGATCTTCACGACGATCCGGTCCGAGAGAACTTTGGTACCGCCCGTTACGGCCGACCGGTCGCCGCCGGACTCGCGGATCACCGGCGCCGACTCGCCCGTGATGGCTGATTCGTCGACGCTCGCGATGCCTTCGACCACATCTCCGTCGCCGGGTATGGACGTGCGGCGATGACGGCGATACCCACGGCGGCGGAGAGGAAGTTCTGTACCGTGAGGCCCGCCCATCTGGACCACGTGCCCCCCATCGTCGACTCACCGGAATACGACTGCCAGTTGGTATTGGTGACGAAGGATGCCGCGGTGTTGAAAGACTGGTCCGTGGAAACCGGCTTCATTCCCAGGGACAGCAGGAGATGGTTCTGCAGGCGCAGAAACGCGTACAGGAACAGCACCGATACGGCGGAGAAGGCAAGGACGCTCCGCAGGTGGACCGGCCACTTCTGGTCGGCGTCGCCGTTCACTCCGCCTGCCCGGTAGATCAAGCGCTCAACCCGCCAATGGTGATCAGCGGTCAGGACACGGGCCGTGTAGCCGCCCAGCGGGCGAAATGAGAGACCTAGCGCAACCACCAGGGCGAGCACCTGGAGCCAGCCCGCGAAGGTGTCGTTCATCCGGGATTTCTCCTAGAACCTCTCGGGGAAGATCAGGCAGATGACCAGGTAGATCACGAGGCACGCGGCCACGGCCAGGCCGACGATGTTCTCCACGCTCACAGGCGTCCGACCCCCTTGGCGGCCAGTCCGATGAGGGCGAACACCACTACCGTGAGGCCGATGTACGCGATGTCCGGCATGCGCGAAGCACCCCGCAGACCGCCTGCTGGACTCGTTCACATTCCGGGGCGGCCTCCACTGCGGTGACTACGCGTCGCGGTCATTTCGCAGGGCCTGGACGAGCCAGGGGTACACCGGGATCAGGTTCGGCACCACCTGCCAGCCGTTGACGATCCAGACCAGTCGCCAGTACCGGTCCACTCCGGGATCGTGCGCCGTTTCGAACCGTTGGGCCATCCAGTCCCGGAATTCCTTGTCGGGGGTGCGCGCGAACACCTCGGCGAAACGGTGTACGACGTCATCGATGACGGGTGCGGCCCTGTCACTGAGCGGGTCGATGCCCGATTCCACGGCCTCGGCCACCTTCTGGCGGGTGAACTCCATCAGTTCCTCGCCGGCCTCGCTCTCGATCGCGAGCGGGCGCCCGGCGGCCTGGCACTCGGCCGTCCGGCGCATACAGGCCCGGAAATCCTCGTCACCGACCAGCTCGGCGAGCTCCAGCCACGCGGTGACCTGCTCGCTGGACGGGTCATCCGGGAGGTCGGGAGTGGCAGCGCGGACCATGGCCACCGCGGCTGGGTCGGCATCCGCTGTACCGAAGGTGGCGTCCATGAAATCGTCGATCAGACGTCGGCGTTCCTCGCCGGACAACTGCGTGAGCCTGTGCATGAGCTTGGTCTCCTCGGGATCGGACCCGCGTCCGGCCACGACTCGCAGAACGCTCCGACGCAGTTGCAGCACCCGGATCTGGACGTCCAAGGCGTCGGCGTGCGCCGCGGCGGCCTCCGCCACCGACAGCTCGCGGTCCAGTACCCGTCGAATCGTGGCCAGGTCGATGCCCAGCTCGCGCAGTGTGCGCAGTAGTTCCAGACGGAGCAGTGCGTCGAGGTCGTAGAGCCGGTATCCGGCGGGACTCCGGGTGGTCGGCGCCACCACCCCCGAATCGGAGTAGAACCGGATGGTCCTCACGGGCAATCCCGTCCGCCGGGAAAGCTCCCCGATCGAGTAGAGGGTCGTAACGTCCATGTCCCCAACTCTGCTGTCTCCACTCACTGGAGACTCAAGGCTATTCCGCAGCCGGGCCCCGGCCGAGCGGTCCTCCGAGTCGCCGAGCACGCGTCACGTGGTTTCCGCCGACCGCCCAGAACGGGGGGCACGCCTCGCACGCGCCGGGCGAGCGATGGCAACGACGTCTGCCACCACTCGCCTGCGGTTTACGGCTACGCGCCTTTGGGCTCAATCATCCGTGCGGAACTTCGGGCCGTGGTTCCGCCCGCGGGCAGTACCCCTGCCTGCGGCGGCCTCGGAAAGACCACCCGGAGCCTCTGGACACGCCCGTCCGCGCGGAACATGAGCCAGGTGAGGGACGGCGGGCAGATGTGGACGGCACCATCGTGTGTGACGTCCATTTCCCAGATGCCGATGTCCCGGCCGGCCACCACATGACGCAGGTGCTGGCGTACGCCGTCCTCCAGGTAGTGGCGCATGACCGGGACGGGGTGGACACGCTCGCCCGGCCGGCCGAGTCGACCGATCATTTCGGACTCCGCCGGCCACAGCTCGGAGATCTCCCGGGGCAGCCCGCCGCTCTCCCACGCCTTCAGCGTCGCCACGGCCTCCTGCCTGCTCTTCTCGGTGACCGCGGAGGCGTCGTCGTGCCCCTGCGTGGCGGTCGACAGCAGCACCTGGGCGATCTTCCCTCTGGCCTGGTTGAGCCGGCTGCGCACTGTCCCGACCGGCACTTCGCACGCATCGGCCATGTCCTGGTAGGAGGTGATACCACTGAAGTGCCGGAGCATGAGCACCAGCCGGAGCTGCGGCGGCAGTTCCTCAAGTGCGCCCCAGATCCAGTCGCGCATCGCGTGCTGCTCGATGAGTTGTTCCGGTCGCGATGCTTCGCGGTCGCTCAGGTACCGGTGGTCGAGTCCGTCCAGGCCGGGTGTCTCCCCTGTGGCCCGCAGGCGCATGCGGGCGTGGTTGCGTACCACCGCCCGTAGCCACGCACCCACGGCTGCCGGATCGCGTACGTCGCCGATGCGTCGCAGCGCGGTCAGCGCGGCTTCCTGGACCGCGTCCTGTGCGTCGGGGCCGTGGCCGAGCAGGCTCAGCGCCACCGCGCGCATCGGCGCCTGATGGCGGGCAAGCAGCAGACCGAGGGCTGCGGTCTCGCCGACCTGGGCCCTGCGGGTGAGGCTCTCGTCCGTGGGCGATTTGAAGGGCAGCATGTCCGAACGCCTCCGGGCGACATGTCGCGAACCATGTTCGGGGCGGGAGACGGAGTGCTCCTTCTCCCGCTCGGCGGTGCACACGAAGAGTAGAGCTTCCACGTCAGGCCCATGACCTCTGCCGGAAGACATACGCCGCGTGAGGTACGTGACCTTACTGCCCGGTGCGTTGGATCTCGCCGGCTGAGCGTGGCCGCCTTCGCGGCGTGCCTGGTGTCTCCGCGGAAACCCGATCGGCGGATCACTGCGCCACTGCTGCGTTCCCGAAGGCCGTGCGAGAGAACGAGGAGGTGGTACCCGTGAACGCGGGATCGACATGGGCGCACCCTCCGGGGACGCGGTCGGGCGACAGGTCGTCCGGGAGCGCCGCCCCCGGGTGTGGTGACCGGCACCGTTCCGCTGCCGACGGGCAGTTCCGCACCGATCCACGGCAAGCGATGCGGGCCGGCGAGCCGGTCGACGAGATCGTCGACGCCTTCATCGTCCCTCTGGTCGAAAAGGCAGTCCCGGAATGGCGGACCACCTTGGATGCCCGCCTTTCGCTGCCCGAGATCGTCGGCCGGCCGGATACGACGGGATGATCGCCATCGGTATGCGGCCGGCGGTGGCAGAGCCGCGCATTTCGGCCGCCGCCTTCTTCGGCCGGACCTTCGTGCCCGACTCCCTTCGCGAGGAGGCCCGGCAGGTCACCGTCCCGCTGCGGTTCCTGATGCGGTGGGACGACGAGGGGATGGAACGGCAGCCGGTCCTGGACCTGTTCCACGCCGTCGGCACAGGTGAGCCAGTGCCTCTGCCCTCCCTGGGCAGCGGATCGGGGTCGTTGCGCGGATAGCAGCCGTCCAGGTCGGACGGTATGGATCCCCGTACGGTCCTCCTTGCCGGACCCCGCGCGGACCTCGCGGGGAGCGCGGGATCCGCACGGGGCGCGGGAGCTGCGGGCCGACACTTCCCGGTGGTGAGGGACGCGTCCTCGATCAGGCATGTGACGGCCCGCGGGTGGCTGATCAACAACGTGCGCGAGGCTCCGCACACCTGGGCGAGACCGGGTGCTTCTGACTCAGCTCCGCGAGGACCAGGAACGTGGCCGCCACCGAGGTGGCGGTGGCCGCGGCGAGCAGGACCCGCACCCGGTTGCGGTGTCTTCTCACGAGGCGGATCGCGAAGCGGCCCTCCTGATGATCGCGGCGACCTCGCCGGGCTCGGACACGTACACGGCGTGGCTGCCGCTGATCTCGGTCACCGTCGCACCGGCACGCTCGGCCATCGCGCGCTGGGCCGGAGGCGGGATCATCCGGTCGTCGGCGGCGACCAGATAGAAGCTGGGCTTCGTGTTCCAGGCCGGTCGGCCGACCACCCCGCCCAGGGCTTCCAGTCCCCACGGCACCTGCGAGTCGGCCAGGAACCGCGCCTCGTCGGTGGGCAGGTCACCGGCGAAGGACGCCGCGAACTTCTCCCGGTCGAGGAACAGGAACCCGCCGGTCGGCGGCAGGATCGGCGGAACGGGAGCGCCGGGCGGCGGGTCGGCGATCAGTGTGTTCACGGACTCGCCCTTGTCGGGCGCGAACGCCGCGATGTACACGAGCGAGCTCACACTCTCGTGGTTGCCCGCCTCCGAGATCACCGCGCCGCCATAGGAGTGCCCGACCAGCACGGTCGGTCCGTCCTGCGCGTCGAGAACCAGGTTCGTCGCGGCGACGTCACCTTCGAGCGAGAGCGTCGGGTTCTGAACGACGCTCACGTTGTAGCCGTCCGCGCTCAGCAGGTCGTAGACCCCTTTCCAGCCCGATCCGTCGACGAACCCGCCGTGGACGAGAACGACGTTCCTTGCTTCCGAATTGTTGCTCACGATCGGCTTACTCCTTCTTTCAGTGCACCCTCAGGGCAAGCCGCAGGGTTCATGTGGTCGTGCGGAAGTGGAGCCCGTCAGCGAAGGGGAGGCTGAGAAGGGGGGATTCTCCCCAGCCGCCCGGTGACCGACGCCGACTAGATGCAGGGCAGGCAACGAAGTTCGAACCTTTGCGTGTGATGCTCGTCACCCCCCGGCCGCCCTCGTTCGGAAGTTCCCCGGAACTGGACGCGCCGACGGCCGGCCCTGCCTGGCCCCGGGCGATCTGCATGGCTTCCGAACATCTGCCGGGCGTCGTTCCCTCACATCGAGCAACGACTCGGTACGCGACCGAGGTTGGGCAGGCCGGTCACAGCTGGGGCGGTACGTCGCCGCCGAGGATCGTGATCAGCCGGGCCAGGCGTGCGTCGAGTTCGCGGCCGACCGCGCCGATTTGCGGGTTGCCGTAGCTGTCGAACAGCAGGCTGGGCCGGTCGACAGCGAATTTGGTGTCGCCGTCGGGGTCGGCGTAGATCAGGGAGGGCAGTGGTGCGTGCAGCACGGCCGACGCGTCCTCGCGGAAAGCGCGTTCGGCGATGGTGTGGTCGCCCATGAGGTACTGAGTGGCCTTCCAGAGGGACTGCGAACCGGCCATGAGGGCACAGACGTCGCTGCGGTAGTAACGCATGAACCCGTGGGGGCCGTTGATCTCGGCGAGTTCGAGCGTGGCTTCCCAGGAGCCCAATTGGTAGAAGCGGTGGAGATCAGCCTCCGGGACGACGGTCTCGAAGTGCTCGCACGCCGCGTCGTAGGGACGCGGGAGCGTCACGACCAGCCGCCGGGCGGGGTGGTCGATGAAGGTGCTGTCCGTGGTCATGGCCGTACCTGTTCGTCGTCGGAACGGACGAGCTCAACGCCGTGGACGTCGACCGTGATGGAGGGGAAGTTGAGGTTGACGCTGTTGTCGGGGTTGCGACGGAACATCCGTCGTCGCGTCGGCATGACCAGCCCGCCGAAATTCTGGTGGTGCCCGGTGTAGTGGCCGACGAGGAAGCTGTTGTTGACCTCGGCGACGTAGTCCATGCGACGTTGCATACCGAAGGCGTCGTAGTAGAAAACCGCGTCCGGGCTGTGTGTGGCGATGTCGGGCGGGAAGCGGACCTGCAGACGCCGCCATGTCTGTCCTGCCTCGTGCCACGGTTCGATCTCGCGGGTCCGCACGCCCGGATACGTGAACAGGAACGGGCTGGTGAAGTAGTTCCAGCAGGCGTAGCCCAGGAAGTAGCCGAGATGCGGAGCGTCCCAGTCGGTGTTGCGCAGCATTCCCTTGAAGGCGGCGCGGGCGGGTGCGAGGGTCTCGACCGGTTCGCCGTCGAGAGTCTGCACGGTGACGCTGTCGGTGGCAGCATCGAAGATCATCTTCCACTCCGGGCGGGTGAACGGAGTGAATACGATGTGTTCTCTGGCCGTGTCGATCGTCAGAACCTGATCGAAGCTCGTCCCCGGTGGCCAGCCCTTCAGCCCCCAGACCGGACCGTCGATGGAGACATCGGCCTTCAGGCCACTCACTGTGTCCCAGAGTTCTTCACCGCCGGCGGAGGCGATGGCCAGATCGAGGAGTTCAGCACTCATGGCCTGGGTTCTTTCCCTAGCAAATGCGTCCGGAAATGCAGTTTCGCGCAGCGTAGGGGGCACGCAGATCGACGAGCCCACGGCCCAACACTCACATGATCCGCCGGATGGGCCCTGATCGCGACAGAAGCAGCAGCGCGAGCGACGGGCGGGCCCTGTTCGCCGTGGGGTCGAAACCGGTGCGCTGCCCGCACAGCCGGCCGCCGGGCCCCGCGGCCGGAGGGGAACGTCGGGCCGGTTCGGTGTCCAGCCGGTGCACGACGACGGGTAAGTCGGCCCGCGACCGGAGAAGGTGCCACGGATCCCCTTTCTGTCGACCGCGTGGGGCGAACCGCCCGTCACCGGCACCCTCACCGTGATGGCGACAGCCTCGTCCGCCGCGTGGCGGGGCAAGCCTTCCCGGGCGCTCGCGCGGTGTGGACCAGGCGATCATCCCCGAGGCCGAGGCATCACTTCTCGTCGGCGTCGCCCGCCAGGACCGCAGCCATGTCCCCGATCCTGCGTCCTCACGGGCGCCCCCTCGTGGTCACCGGCAGCCTGGGCGCTCTCGGCCACCTCGACCCCCGGCTGCACCACCTGTTCGACGGCGGGAGCCTCGGCCAGGTCGAATACGCCGTTGAATCCTGCCGTTCTGCCGTTCACCACCGCACTGCGCAGGAGACGGCTTCGGCCGCGCCGGCCGAACGTGCCCTCGAAGGTGGCGCAGGTCGCCGCCGTACGCGCGGTCGCCGCCGAACGCCGCGAGCGTGACCCGGCGGCCGGGATCCTGATCGCATCCGTCTGCCCCGGCATGGTCGGCACCGCGGCCTCCTCGCCGCGCTCCGTGCGCCGCGCGGGAATGCCGAGTCGGGCGACCTCCGGGGTGGCGTCCTGGCCTGCTGGTGCCTGATCCGTGTCATGGCCGGGTTCCGGTCTGCTGTGTGGGGGTGGGCAGGTCGGCCGGGTCCTGGCCGAAGTCCGCGGAACGGCTCACGGCCTCCCAGGCCGCTGCTTCCTCCAGCCGGCCGCGCGAGTGGTCCTGTGCCATCCGGACGGCTCCGGCCCCGATGACGAGGTGGGAGGGCGGGGTCGGGTGCTTGACGACACGTACCAGGATCTCGCCGGCCCGTTGCGGGTCTCCCTGGGCGGCCGCGTCGCCGAACAGGCGCACCGTCCGGCCGACCGTTGCCTCGTATTCCGGTGCGATGTCCGGGACCTGCATCGATGCTCCGGCCCAGTCGGTGGCGAAGCCGCCCGGCTCCACGACCAGGTACGTGATGCCGAACGGCGCTGTCTCGGCCGCGAGCACCCGGGTGAAGCCGTCCACGGCGAACTTGGCCGCCTGGTAGGAACCGAGCCCCGGCGTACCGCCGACGCGGCCGCCGATGGAGGAGAACTGCACGACCGTGCCACCGCCCTGCGCCCGCAGGACCGGGAGCGCCGCCGTCGAGACGTTGTAGACACCCCAGAAGTTGGTTTCGAACTGACGGCGGAAGTCGTCCTCGGGCGTGGTCCCGATGGCCGAGGCATTGGCGTATCCGGCGTTGTTGACCACCACGTCGACCCTGCCGAACCGGTCGACTGCCGCCTCCAGGCCCGCCAGGGCTGCCGACTTGTCGGTGACATCGAGCGCGACGGGCAGGACGCGGACTCCGTACTGCCGCACAAGTTCCTCAAGCTGCCGCGGATCGCGCGCCGTGGCGACGACGTTGTCACCGGCCTCAAGAGCGGCGATCGCCAGGGCACGGCCGAAACCGCGGGAGGATCCGGTGATGAACCAGGTGCAGGTGTGTGCGTCCATACCCCTACCGAAACACGGTTGCGCTATTAACGCAACACGGTTGCGGTACGGTGGGGTCATGACCAAGGCTGATTTCCTGCGCGCCCGCAGCCCGGAGGCCAAGGCCGCCCGTGAGGCGGTGATCCTCGCGGCGGCGGCCCGTCTCGCTACGGAGAGCGGGGTACGGGAGGTGACCGTGACCGCGATCGCCGACGAGGTCGGCATGCACAAGTCCGCGATGCTGCGCTACTTCGAGACGCGCGAGGACATCTTCCTGCGCCTGGCGGCCACCGCCTGGCACGACTGGTCGGCGGATGTGCGCGGCCGTCTCGAGCCCGTCACACCGTGCCCCGACGTCCGGAGCCGGGAATGGGACCGGGCCGCCTGGTCCATAGCCTCCGCACTGGCCCAGTCGCTGGTGGCCCGCCCGCTCTTCTGCGACCTGCTGGCCCACACCCCGCTGAACCTGGAACGCAACGTTTCCACCGACATCGTCCGTACGTTCAAGAGCGGCGCGATCGCGGAGGTCGAGAAGATCAGCGCCGCGCTCTGCGCGATCACCCCCTTCGACACCGAACAGGCCCGCGCGGTCGTGACGACCGCCACCTCGATGGCCGGCGCCCTGTGGCAGATGGCCGCGCCCGGCACACAACTGCGCGCCTTCTACGAAGCCGACCCGGAGCTGTCCCACTCCATCGTCGACGTCGAACCCAGACTGACCGACCTCCTGAGCGCCCTGCTCACCGGCTACGCCACCCGCGCCACCCGGCCCGGCCGCGAGCAAGGAACACCTCGCGGCCAAGAGTGATTCGCACATCGACGCCTGCCCGCTCTCCGTGCGCGGCGCGGTCTTCTGCTCTCGGCCGGCAGAGCGAGCCAACCCGATCCGGACATCGGCGCCCGGAAACGCCCGGACCTCGCGCGCCGCGCCGCGGAGTTGCGTGCCGAGACCCCGGACTGGGTCTTCCGATCCGCAGGCGCCGCGTCGGCGCTCGACGACAACGGAGTCGGTGACCGCGCACCCGATGCGGGTTGCCTGCATCGCCTTCGCCTTGGTGCTGTGGGCGCGCAGTCGGCGGTCCGGCCCGGCGCTGTGAATGCGGCGAGCAGTGGCGCATCGGCTCGCCGTCCGGTGTGTGCGCTTCGAGTGAATTCCCGGCATGTTCCCGCCCGATGAGTCCCGCTGAGCAAGAACCCGCGCTCACGCTCGATCAGGACGGACCGCAGCCACCGGGAGATCGCCGTGCACATCCTGCTTGTCGCAAGCGCCTTCAACAGCCTCACCCAACGTGTCCAGGCGGAGCTGAGGGACCACGGGCACTCCGTCGCCGTGCAGCTCGCGCACGAGGAAGACCCGGTCCGGGAGGCTGTCCGCCGGGAGTGCCCGGACCTTGTCGTGGCGCCGTACCTGAAGACCGCGATCCCGAGGGATGTCTGGTCGGTCCACACCTGTCTCGTCGTCCATCCGGGGCCGGTCGGCGACCGCGGGCCCTCCTCCCTGGACTGGGCCGTCCACGAAGGAGCGGACCACTGGGGCGTCACCGTGCTCCAGGCGAACGCGGAGATGGACGCTGGCGACGTCTGGGCGTCCGTGGCCTGTCCACTGCCCCCGGTGGGCAAGAGCGACCTGTACCGCAACGAGATCTCGGACGCCGCCGTGGAGGCGGTGCTCCTGGCGGTCGGACGCTTCGCGTCGGGGACTCACACCCCGGCGCCACAGATCCCCAGCGCCGGCGAAGGCTGCCGCCCCCTGTTCCGCCAGTCGCAGCGTCGCATCGACTGGCAGTCGGATTCCACCGCGACGGTGGTCCGCAAACTCAGGGCGGCGGACTCCCAGCCCGGTGTACTCGACGAGTTGCTGGGCGGCGAGTGGTTCCTGCACGGCGGATATCCCGAGTCCCGACTGGGCGGGCCTCCGGGGGACGTGGTGGCCACCCGGGACGGCGCGATCTGCCGGGCGACCACCGACGGCGCGGTGTGGATCCCCGAGCTGCGGCCACGGCGGGCGCCGGGCGGACCGGCCACCTTCAAGCTCCCCGCCACCTCGGCTCTGGCCGGGCGGCTGTCCGCCGTGCCCGAGCGGCCGGCTCCGCTGTACCGCACCGGGGACGACGACACCTGGTCCGAGATCGGCTACCGGGAGGAGGCCGGGACCGGCTTCCTGTCGTTCTCCTTCCGCGGCGGCGCGATGAGCACGGAGCAGTGCCAACGCCTGCTGTGCGCCTACCGGTTCGCCTGCTCCCGGCCCACCTCGGTGCTGGTCGTCGGCGGCGGCCGGGACTTCTTCTCCAACGGCATCCACCTCAACGTGATCGAGGCGGCGACCGATCCCGGCGCCGAGTCCTGGGCCAACATCAATGCCATGGACGACCTGGTGGAGGCGGTGCTGACCACCACGGACCGGCTCGTCGTCGCCGCCCTGGCCGGGAACGCCGCGGCGGGCGGGGTGATGCTGGCCCTCGCCGCCGACGAGGTGTGGTGCAGGGCGGGCGCGGTGTTCAATCCGCATTACCGCCTGATGGGGCTGTACGGGTCGGAATACTGGACGTACACGCTGCCGCGGCGGGTGGGGGCGGCGGCTGCCGGCCGGCTGATGCGGGACGCCCTGCCGGTCAGCTCCACCGCGGCCCACCGGCTCGGGCTGGTCGACAGGGTGATCCCGTGCGCCCCCCGGTCGTTCGACTCGGAGGCCGGCGCCCTGGCGACCCGCCTGGCGGCCCTGCCCGCGACGCAGTCCCGGATCCACGCGAAGAAGGAGGAGGGGGACCGGGTCGACCTGGCCACGTACCGGGAGGCCGAACTCGTCCGCATGCACCGCATCTTCGCGGACCCGCACCACCCGTACCACGGGCTGCGCCGAGCCTTCGTCCGCAAGGAGCGCCCGGCGCCCGGCACCACGGTCACGCAGCCCCCGTTCCCCCGGTACTGACCCCGGTGCGGCGGCGGAGCGGCTACCGCTGCTCCGCCAGCCAGTCGTACCAGTGGGCCAGACCCTCACCGGTGGTCGCCGAGACCGTCAGCACGCGCACGTCCGGGTTCACCGAGCGCGCGTGCTGAGCGCACTGCTCGACGTCGAAGTCGACATGGGGCAGGAGATCGGACTTGTTGATCAGGATCAGGTCGGCAGCGGCGAACATGTACGGGTACTTCAGCGGCTTGTCCGTGCCCTCGGTGACCGAGATGATCACGACCTTGCTGCGCTCCCCCAGATCGAACAGGGCGGGGCACACCAGATTTCCGACGTTCTCCACCATGAGCAGCGACCCCTCGGCCGGGGACAGCGCCGTGAGGGCGTCCCGCATCATCTCCGCGTCGAGGTGGCACCCCGCCCCCGTGTTCACCTGCACCACGGCGCAGCCCGTGCGCCTGATCCGGTCGGCGTCGAGCCTCGTCTCCTGATCACCCTCGATGACGGCCACCGGGCGGCGTCCCGCGAGGTCGGTGACGGCCCGCTCCAGAAGGGTGGTCTTGCCCGCGCCCGGCGAGCTCATCACGTTCACGGCCACGATGCCGCGGCCGGTCATCCACGTCCGGTTGCGTTCCGCGAGCAGGTCGTTCTTGGCGAGTACCTTCTGCTCGATGGTGACGGTCTCACCGGCTCCACTCGGCTGACGACGCTCGTGCGGACGAGGGTGCGGGTGCGGGTGCGGATGTCCGTGGTCCGGTGCATCCTCCTCCCGCAGCATCACGATCCTGGTCCCGCCGGACTCCTCGGCACAGCCGCAGGTACCGCACATGGTTCAGCCCACTTCCATGGAGACGATCTGCAGTTCCTGTCCCGATGTGATCTCCACATCCGCGCTGCCGCAGGGACACAGCAGAATCAGGTCGGTCAGGGTGAATTCGACGGCACAGGTGCGGCAGCGGCCGGCGCCGGGCGGCTGGTCGATCTCCAACCGCGCGCCCTCGGCGGCCGTTCCCTCCGTGACCAGGCCGAAGCAGAACCGCATCGAGTCGGGCACCACGGCCGTGAGCACGCCGACGCGGACCCGGACCGAGCGGACCGGGCGCCTCCCCGCGCGTTCGCACACCGAGTCGACGACGCTCTGTGTGATGGCCAGCTCGTGCACCGGTGCCTCGTCCTTCCGCGGGTGACTTTGACCGTAGGTCCACGGGAGGACCGCGGCGCCGTCCGACGGGACCGGCCCCCCGCCCGAACCACCCGAGCGGCCCACCGCATGCCGTCATTCGGCCCCCGGCAACGAGCCGGGGCGGCGAATTCCCCTGTTGCCGGTGCCCGCGAATCGAGGCGTGATGGTAGCAATGTGCGCGTACCCATCCGTGGGGGCCGATGGCCGGTTGGGCCGTCATCCTGAAAGGCGACACTGCCATGCCGACAAAGGAAGCGGTAAAGGCGGAGGACACACTGATCCATGTGCTGTGGATCAACGCAGGGCTGAGCTGCGACGGCGATTCCGTCGCCCTGACCGCAGCCACGCAGCCGAGCATCGAAGAAATCGCGCTCGGCGCCCTGCCGGGACTTCCGCAGGTCGCCGTCCACTGGCCGCTCATCGATTTCGAATGCGGCCCGACCGGCGGCGCCGATGATTTCCTCGAATGGTTCTTCAAGGCCGACCGTGGGGAACTGGAACCGTTCGTCCTGGTGGTCGAGGGATCCATTCCGAACGAGCGGCTGCACGACGAGGGTTACTGGTGCGGGTTCGGCAACGATCCCGCCACCGGCCAGCCGATGACGACCAGCGAGTGGCTCGACCGGCTGGCTCCGAAGGCGACCGCGGTCGTCGCGGTCGGCACCTGCGCGACGTACGGCGGCATCCACGCCATGGCGGGCAACCCGACCGGCGCAATGGGGGTTCCCGACTACCTGGGCTGGGACTGGGAGTCCAAGGCCGGGATCCCGATCGTGTGCGTTCCGGGGTGCCCGATCCAGCCGGACAACCTCTCGGAGACGCTCACCTACCTGCTCTACATGGCCACCGACCAGGCGCCGATGATCCCGCTCGACGACGCGCTGCGGCCGACGTGGCTGTTCGGGTCCACGGTCCACGAGGGCTGCGACCGCGCCGGGTACTACGAGCAGGCCGACTTCGCGACGGAGTACGGCTCACCGAAGTGCATCGTCAAGCTGGGCTGCTGGGGCCCCGCGGTCAAGTGCAACGTACCCAAGCGCGGCTGGATGAACGGCATCGGCGGCTGCCCCAACGTCGGTGGCATCTGCATCGGCTGCACCATGCCCGGGTTCCCGGACAAGTTCATGCCGTTCATGGACGAGCCGCCCGGAGGAAAGCTCTCGACCAACGCGGTCGGGCCGTACGGGGCGACGATGCGGCGGCTGCGCCACCTCACCACCCACACCCTGGACCGCGAACCGAAATGGCGTAGGCCCGGCGGAAAACTCACGACCGGCGCCACACGCACCTGGTGAGTGACCGCGTACATCACCGCAACGGACAGAAAGAAGAGGCGGCCAATGACCGCGACGCAGCACAGAGGTGCCGGAGGCGGCCAGGGAAAGAACGACCTGGTCGAAATGGCGTGGGATCCCATTACCCGGATCGTCGGCAGCCTGGGTATCTACACGAAGATCGACTTCAAGCAGAAGGTGGTCGCCGAGTGTCACAGCACCAGCTCCATCTTCCGGGGCTATTCGGTCTTCATGAAGGGAAAGGACCCCCGGGACGCGCACTTCATCACGAGTCGCATCTGCGGAATCTGCGGTGACAACCACGCCACATGTTCCTGTTACGCGCAGAACATGGCGTACGGGGTGAAGCCACCGCACCTCGGCGAATGGATCGTGAATCTCGGCGAGGCCGCGGAGTACATGTTCGACCACAACATCTTCCAGGAGAACCTGGTCGGGGTCGACTACTGCGAGAAAATGGTCGCGGAGACCAACCCCGGGGTGCTTGCACAGGCCAACCGCACCCCCTCCCCGCACGCCGACGCGCACGGATACAAGACGATCGGCGACATCATGCGGTCGCTGAACCCGTTCACCGGCGAGTTCTACCGCGAGGCGCTCCAGGTCAGCCGGATGACCCGGGAGATGTTCTGCCTGATGGAGGGCCGGCATGTGCACCCCTCCACGCTCTACCCCGGCGGGGTCGGCACCGTGGCGACCATCCAGCTGATGACGGACTACATCACCCGCCTCCAGCGGTACGTCGAGTTCATGAAGAAGGTCGTGCCGATGCACGACGATCTCTTCGACTTCTTCTACGAAGCCCTGCCGGGGTACGAGCAGGTCGGCAACCGGCGCATCCTGCTGGGCTGCTGGGGCTCCTTCCAGGACCCGGAGCACTGCAACTTCGAGTACAAGGACATGACCGACTGGGGCCGGAAGATGTACGTCACCCCCGGTGTCGTCGTCGACGGGAAGCTGGTCACCACCGACCTGGTGAAGATCAACCTCGGTATCCGGATCCTGCTCGGTTCGTCGTACTACAACGACTGGGACGAGCAGGAGACCTTCGTCTCCCACGACCCGCTCGGCAATCCGGTCGACCGGCGCCACCCGTGGAACCAGCACACCAACCCGCAGCCGCAGAAGCGGGACCTGGACGACAAGTACAGCTGGGTCATGTCACCGCGGTGGTTCGACGGCAAGGACTACCTGGCGCTCGACACGGGCGGCGGACCGCTCGCGCGGCTGTGGACCACCGCGCTGGCCGGTCTGGTCGACATCGGCTACGTCCAGGCCACCGGCCACAGCGTGAAGATCAACCTCCCCAAGACCGCACTCAAGGGGCCGGTGGAGCTGGAGTGGCACGTCCCGAAGTGGAGCAACACCATCGAGCGCAACCGGGCGCGCAGCTACTTCCAGGCCTACGCGGCCGCCTGCGCGCTTCACTTCGCGGAGAAGGCGCTCGCGGAGATCCGCTTCGGGAACACCAAGACCTGGGAGAAGTTCGAGGTGCCCGAGGAGGGCGTGGGCTGCGGTTTCACCGAGGCGGTCCGCGGTGTCCTCTCCCACCACATGGTGATCCGGGACGGCAAGATCGCCAACTACCACCCGTACCCGCCGACTCCGTGGAACGCCAGCCCCCGCGACACGTACGGCACGCCCGGCCCCTACGAGGACGCCGTGCAGGGCCAGCCGATCTTCGAGGAGAACGACCGGGAGCACTTCAAGGGCATCGACATCATGCGCACGGTGCGCAGCTTCGACCCCTGTCTGCCCTGCGGTGTGCACATGTATCTCGGTGAGGGCAAGAAGCTGGAGCTCCTGCACTCCCCGACCCAGTCCGCGGGCAGTGAGTGATGGCGCGGGAGGATTCCCCGGCAACGCCCGACTGGCGGACGGCCGGTGAACGCATCGACGCCCTGATCGCCGCCAGCGGCTCGGGCGGCGCGGTCGCCCGCGAGCGCAGCGAGGAACTGGTCCGGGTCGTCGCCGACTTCTACGGTGCCGGCCTGGAACGGCTGCTCGACCTCGTGCACGAACAGGGGCGGCTGGACGACGACGTCCTGGCCGCCCTGGCCGGCGACGAGCTGGTGGCCGGCGTCCTGCTGGTGCACGGGCTGCATCCGTACGGCGTGGAGACCCGGGTCGAGCAGGCGCTGGAGAGCGTACGGCCGTATCTGGGGTCGCACGGCGGCGATGTGGAGCTGCTCGCCGTCACCGACGAGGGCACCGTCCGATTGCGGCTGCTGGGCAGTTGTGACGGCTGCCCGTCGTCCTCGGTCACGCTCAAGCTGGCCGTGCAGGGTGCTGTGGAGGCGGCGGCGCCGGAGATCACCTCGATCGAGGTCGAGACCGCGGCCGACGAGGACGCCGGGGCAGCGCGGCCGCTGGTACCGGTGGACTCGCTGTTCTCCCGGCTGCAGACGGAGTCCGGGACGGCCGGTGACGACGGCGCGTCGTGGGAGGTCGTGCCGGAGCTGTCGGGGCTCGAGTCCGGTGCCGTGGCCCGGTTCGGTGTCGGCAGGATGCCGGTGGTGGCCTGCCGGGTGGGCACGGATCTCTTCGCCTTCGAGGACCGGTGTGCGCGCTGCGAGCGACCGTTCGAGGGTGCCACGCTGGCGCGGCGGCTGGGCGGCAGGTCCGGGGACGCGGTCCTGCGCTGCGCCGGGTGCCGTGCGCACTACGACGTGCGACGGGCCGGGGTCTGCCTCGACGAGGACGGAGGGCATCTGGCCCCGCTGCCCCTGCTGTCGGACGGTGCCGCTGTCTCGGTGTCGGTCCCCGCGGCGGTGGCGCCGTGATCGCCGCCGGCCGCTCCGTCTCACCGGCCTCCGCCCTGCTGCGGCTCAGGCGCGACCGGCCGCGCCCGGTCGCCGGTGAGCGCTGCGAGATGTGCGCGGAACCGATCGGCGAGAGCCACTCCCATGTGGTGAACCTCGACAGCCGCGCCCTGATGTGCGGCTGCCGGGCCTGCTATCTGCTGTTCACCGACGAGAACGCGGAGCTGCGCTACCGGGCGGTCCCCGAGCGCTATCTGCACTTCGCCGGGCAGACCCTGGACGGGCCTGCCTGGGACGAGTTGCAGATTCCCGTGGGGCTCGCCTTCCTGTTCCGCAATTCCGTCCAGGACCGGATGGTCGCGTTCTACCCCGGTCCCGCCGGGGCCACCGAGTCGGAACTGCCGCTGGACGCCTGGACGGCCGTCGTCGAGTCGAGCCCGGGGCTCGCCGTGCTGCGTCCGGATGTTGAGGCGCTGCTGATCCGGCGTACGGCGGAGGGCGGTGGTTCGTGCCACCTGGTGCCGATCGACGCCTGCTACGAGCTGGTGGGGCAACTGCGCTCGCTGTGGCGCGGGTTCGACGGTGGCACCGAGGCCCGATCCGCGATGGACGGCTTCTTCGCGCGGGTGGCGGACCGCAGCCGGCCCGCCGCGGGGATCGGGGCGCCGTGAACGACTTCACGTTCTCCGTGCTCGATGTCGTCGCCGAGCCGTACGCCGCCGCTCCGCAGCTGACCGCGCGGCTGCGGATCGAGGAACGGACGGGCCGGCGGATCCACGCCATCGCGCTGCACTGCCAGGTCCGCATCGAACCGCAGCGGCGCCATTACGACGAGGCCGAACAGAGCGGCCTGGTGGCCCTGTTCGGCCGCCGGGACCGCTGGGCGGACACCCTCAAGCCGTTCCAGTGGATGAGCTGCGACACCACCGTGCAGGGCTTCAACGGTGCGACCGAGGTCGATCTCGCCCTGCCCTGCACGTACGACTTCGACGTGATCGGTTCCCGCTATCTGCACGCCCTGGGCGAGGGTTCGGTGCCCCTCGCCCTGATGTTCTCCGGCACGGTCTTCACCCGAGGAAGCAAGGGCTTCGGGGTCGAGCAGGTGCCGTGGGACTGCGAGGCCCGGTACCCGATGCCGGTCGCGGTGTGGCGACGCATGGTGGCTGCGCACTACCCGAACACCGGATGGATCCGGCTGGACCACGAGGTGCTGGCACGCTTCGCGGACTTCCGGGCCCGGCGCGGGCTGATCAGCTGGGACGAGACGGTCCAGGCCCTCCTGGCCGAGCACGACGAGGTGGTCCCGTGAGTCTTGACCAGGTGCGTTCGATCGCCGACGCCGTCCTGTACGAGGGGTACCTCCTGTACCCGTACCGGGCGAGCTCGCACAAGAACCGGTCGCGCTGGCAGTTCGGAGTCCTCGGTCCGCCGCACGCCACGGCGGCGAGCTTCGGCGAGGAGCCGGAGATGGAGATGCAGTGCCTGCTGGCACCGCACGACGGGCCGGCGGCCGTCACCGTGCATCTGCGCTTCCTCCAGCTCCAGGTCCGGGAAGTGCGGAGCACGGGCGAGGACGGGGTGGAGGTACCGGTCGGGCAGCTCATCGTCGACGGGGTACCGGTGATGTCCTGGGACGAGGCCGTCGAGCGTGAAGTCGTCCTGACCGCCCTGCCGTTGGGTGAGGTGGCGGACGCCGTCCACGAAGTCCCGGGCGGCGAGGACACCGAGCCGCTGACCGACGCGCGGGGTGTGGTGGTGGGCCGGATCGTGCGACGGCGGCTGCCGTTGGCGGTCCGGGTCCGTACCCGGGCCGTCGTCGACGACGGATACGTGCGCCTCTCGGTGGCCGTACGCAACGAGCATCCGGAGCCCGCGGCCACCAAGGACGCCGCGATCCGGTCCTCGCTGATCGGCGCGCATCTGCTGCTGCGGGCGCACGACACCGAGTTCGTCTCGCTGCTCGAACCGCCCGACGGGGCGGCAGCGGCCGCCGGCCGTTGCCGGCAGCGCAGGTGCTGGCCCGTGCTGGCCGGCCCGAGAGGGACGACCGACACCCTGCTCGGTGCGCCGATCATCCTGTACGACTACCCGGAGGTCGCCGAACAGAGCCCGGGCGCACTGTTCGACTCGACCGAGATCGACGAGATCCTGACCCTCCGCGTGATGACCATGACGGAGGAGGAGAAGGCCGAGGCCCGGGCCACCGATCCCCGGGCCCGGGAGATCATCGACCGGTGCGACGGCATGTCGCCCGCCGACCTCCAGCAATTGCACGGCCTGCTGCGCGACCCACACCCGCCGCAGCCCGCGGCGCCCGTGGGCCCGGCGGCCGATCTCCGGGATGTGGAACCCGCCGCCTTCGACACCGCCGGCGCCCCCTGGTGGGATCCGGCGGCCGACGCCTCGGTACGGCCCGGGAGCGACGCGGTCGTGATCGACGGGGTCCGGGTGGCCAAGGGCAGCCTGGTCCGCGTCCACCCCTCCCGGCGGGCGGACGCGCAGGACCTGTTCTTCGCCGGCCAGGTGGCCCGGGTGACCGCGGTTCTCTCGGACGTGGACGGTGGTACGCACATCGCCCTGGTCCTCGTCGACGATCCCGCGTCGGACCTGCACGACTGGTACGGCCGCTACTTCTACTTCGCACCCGACGAGTTGACACCCCTGAGCGTCGAGGAGACGGCGCAGCACCGAGAGGAGAACCGATCGTGAAGACCCTGGGCATCATCACCGCCGGAGCGGCCGCGGCCGCGGCGCTCGTCGCCGTGGCGGTCGGGATCAGGTCGATCCCCGACATCCGCCGCTACCTGCGCATCCGTTCGATGTGAATCCCGATCCGAGTGAAGTGAGTGAGGAGCACCCCATGGCGGACACACCGGAGAAGCACAGCGGCATCGAGGAGGAGCCCCAGGAGGAACGGGGCCCGAAGGGATCCCGCGGCACCGGCTCGGACCGGCCGTCGGGCGGCCCGGCCGACCGCCCCTCGGGCACCTCGGACGAACGCTCCGACAACTCCGTACAGCCGAAGAAACCCCAGGACCCTAAATCGCCCGGACTCCGGTCGGGGGGCGGCTGAGCCGAGGATGACGAAGGAACCCGACACTGCCGCCCGGGTGCTGGTCGCGGGCATCGGCAATCTGTTTCTCGGCGACGACGGCTTCGGCCCGGAGGTCGTGCGCCGACTGGCCCGCGACGGCGGGATGCCCCCGCAGGTGCGGGTGGTGGACTACGGCATCCGCGGCATGCATCTCGCGTACGACCTGCTCGACGGGTACGACGCGCTGGTTCTGGTCGACGCGTACCCGGGGGGCGGCGCCCCCGGGGAGGTGACGGTGCTCCGCATCGGTGTGGAGGACCTCGGTTCGGGTGAATTCGACGCACATGGAATGAATCCGGTTGCTGTCCTGTCAAATCTGGATCAACTGGGCGGTACGCTTCCGCTCACCTACCTCGTCGGCTGCACACCCGCCGGAGTCGAGGAGGGCATCGGGCTCGGCGAAGCCGTCGACAGCGCGGTGCCCGAGGCGATGCAGGCAGTGCACACCCTGATCCGGCAGCTCGTGCCGGCCGTTTCGACCGCGTCCGTGAACAGCACCGAACCCCGGAGATCCTGATCATGTGCCTAGGCATTCCTGGCCGCGTCGTGGAGATCGTGGACGGGTATGCGGGCCAGCTGGCTCTGGTGGACGTGGAGGGCGCCAGGCGCCGCGTCAATATCGGCATGCTCGACGAGGCGCCCGGTCGCGACGACTGGGTGCTTCTCCATATGGGCTTCGCCGTCGAGCTCATCGACCGGGCGAAGGCCCGGGAGGCCCTGTCGGGGCTGGAGATGATGGGCCGCGGCCGGGAGCAGCGGATCCGGCGCAGATTCGAGGTGCGCGGCGTCGTGCAGGGCGTGGGCTTCCGGCCCTTCGTCTATGTCACCGCCTCGGAGCTGCTGCTCACGGGCTCGGTGACGAACACCGGCGACGGAGTGCTCGCCGAGGTCGAGGGACCGGCCGGGGCCGTGGCGGAGTTCGGCCGCCGTCTGCGCGCCGACGTCCCTCCGCTCGCGGTCGTCGAGGACGTGCGTACGAGCGAACTGCCGACGCTCGGCGGTACGGGCTTCACCATCGAGCGCTCCGGCGCGTCCGGCCGGGCCAGGACCCTGGTCTCGCCCGACATCGCCACCTGCCGGGACTGTCTGGAGGAGCTGGGCGATCCGTCGAACCGGCGCTTCCGCCACCCGTTCATCACCTGTACGCACTGTGGCCCCCGGTTCACGATCGTCACCGGCCTTCCGTACGACCGGGCCGCCACCACGATGGCGGACTTCGAGATGTGCGGGGCCTGCCGGGCGGAGTACGAGGACCCGGGCGACCGGCGCTTCCACGCCCAGCCGATCGCCTGTCCCGACTGCGGACCGCGGCTCGAACTGGTCGGCGGGGAGGGCGTGTCCCTGTCCCGTGACGAGGATGCTCTGCGTACGGCCCGCAAGCTCCTCGCCGAGGGCGGGATCATCGCGGTCAAGGGACTCGGCGGGTACCACCTGGTGTGCGACGCCCGCGACGACGCGGCCGTGGTCGAGCTGCGCCGACGCAAGCGGCGCGGCGGCAAGCCGTTCGCGGTGATGGTGCCGGACCTCGCCGTCGCGCGGCGCCTGGTGACCGTCACGGCGGACGAGGAGGAGCTCCTGTCCGGTGGCCGCCGCCCGATCGTGCTCCTGCCCCGGCACCCTGCCGGGCCCGGTGCCGGGGTGTCCGACGCCGTGGCGCCCGGCAGCCCACACCTCGGGCTGCTCCTCCCGTACACCCCGTTGCACGTCCTGCTCTTCGGGATCGGGGACGACGATCCGGGCCCGGACGCACTGGTGATGACGTCGGCCAATCTGTCGGGCGAGCCGATCGTCACCGACGACGCCGACGCGCTGACCGCCCTGGCACCGCTGGTCGATGCCTGGCTACGGCACGACCGGCGCATCCATGTGCCGTGCGACGACTCGGTCAGCCGCTGGGCCGCCGGTGCCGAGCTGCCGCTGCGCCGCTCGCGCGGATACGCCCCGCTGCCGCTCGCACTGCCCTTCGACGTGCCCCCGACGCTCGCCGTGGGAGCCGACCTGAAGAACACCTGTGCGCTGGCCGAGGGCCGCTACGCCTGGCTGAGCCAGCACATCGGCGACATGGACGACCTGTCGACGGTCGGCGCTCTGACCCGGACCGAGAAGCAACTGGAGGACCTCACCGGGGTGGCGCCCACCCGGCTGGTGGCCGACCGCCACCCCGGCTACCACTCCGGCGACTGGGCCCGCGCCCATGCGGCCGGACGGCCGGTCCGCACCGTGCAGCACCACCACGCGCACATCGCGTCCGTGATGGCGGAGCACGGCCTGGGCGCGGACGAGCGCGTGATCGGCATCGCCTTCGACGGCACCGGCCACGGCACCGACGGGGCGGCCTGGGGCGGCGAGGTCCTGGTGGCCGGCTACGCGTCGTTCAGCAGGGCCGCGCACCTGGGTTACGTACCGTTGGCAGGGGGCGACGCGAGTGTGCTGCGGCCGTACCGGATGGCCCTCGCGCATCTGCACGCGGCCGGCATCCCCTGGGACGACGACATGCCCGCGGTCCGTGCCTGCCCGCCCGCCGAACGCGACGTACTGGCCCATCAGTTCGCCACCGGCTTCGGCTGCGTGCCCACATCGGGCATGGGGCGGCTCTTCGACGCGGTCGCCTCCCTGGCCGGCGTCCGGCACGTGGTGGAGTACGAGGCGGAGGCGGCCATGGAACTGGAAGGGCTGGCCCGTGCCGCGGCCGCCGTCCCCGCGGCACCGGAGAACGGCTACCGCTTCGGTATCCGCCCCGGGAAGGGGGAGGAACCCGCCGTCGCGGATCAGGGCCCGGTCGTTCGGGCCGTGGTGTCCGACGTGCGGGACGGCGTTCCGGCCGGGCTGATCGCCGCGCGTTTCCACACCGCGGTCGCCGTTCTGGCCACCCGTCTCGCGGACCTCTGCCGCACCCGCACCGGCCTCTCCACCGTGGCGCTGGGCGGCGGCGTCTTCCAGAACGCCGTACTGCTCGAAGCTGCGCAACGCGGCCTGACCGAGCGAGGCTTCACCGTCCTGCGGCCGCGTCTGCTTCCCCCGAACGACGGCGGGATCGCCCTCGGCCAGCTCATGATCGCCGCATCGGACTGACGCCGCCGCCCGACCGTACCGCCGTACCTCCAGAGGGATCCACAGAGAAGAGGGACCATGTGTCTGGCTGTTCCGGGGCGTGTCCTCAGTACCGCCGAAGTCGACGGCACCGTGATGGCCGAGGTCGATTTCGGCGGGGTGCGCAAGGAGGTGTGCCTCCAGTACATCCCCGATGCGGCCGTCGGTGAATACGTCATCGTGCACGTCGGTTTCGCCATCCAGCGCCTCGACGAACGGTCGGCCCTGGACACTCTTGCCGACTTCGAGCGGCTGGGCATCCTGGCCGAGGAGTTCGGCGACGGTTTCGAACGCGCGGCCCAGCAGGGTGCGTCTCCCGAAGGAGTCGGCCGGTGAAGTATCTCGAAGAGTTCAGTGACCCCGATCTCGCGAAGAAGCTGATCGACCAGATCCACGCGGCCACCACGCGGAAGTGGGCGCTGATGGAGGTCTGCGGCGGCCAGACCCACTCCATCATCCGGCACGGCATCGACCAACTGCTGCCGGACGGTGTGGAGATGATCCACGGACCGGGGTGCCCCGTCTGCGTCACCCCGTTGGAGACCATCGACCGGGCACTGGCGATCGCCGCCCGCCCCGGCGTCATCTTCTGTTCGTTCGGCGACATGCTGCGCGTGCCCGGCAGCAGCCAGGACCTCTTCTCCGTCAAGAGCGCCGGCGGCGACGTACGCGTGGTGTACTCGCCCCTCGACGCGCTGAGGATCGCCCGGGAGAACCCCGACCGCGAAGTCGTCTTCTTCGGGATCGGGTTCGAGACCACCGCCCCCGCGAACGCCATGACGGTGTACCAGGCCCGGCGGTTCGGGGTGCGTAACTTCTCCCTGCTGGTGTCCCACGTGCTGGTGCCGCCCGCGATCGCCGCGATCATGGAGTCCTCGACGTGCCGGGTGCAGGCGTTCCTCGCCGCCGGCCACGTGTGCAGTGTGATGGGGACGGCCGAGTACCCGCCGCTGGCCCGGAAGTACAAGGTGCCGATCGTGGTGACCGGCTTCGAGCCGCTGGACATCCTCGAAGGGGTCCGCCGAACCGTCGTGCAACTGGAGGCGGGCCGGCACGAGGTGGAGAACGCCTACCCCAGGGCCGTGCGCGAGGAGGGCAATGTGCCCGCCATGGAGATGCTCGCCGATGTCTTCGAGGTGACCGACCGGACCTGGCGCGGCATCGGGGCGATTCCGCGCAGTGGCTGGCGGCTCTCCGGGAAGTACCGGGCGTTCGACGCGGAGCAGCGGTTCGACGTGACGGGCATCCACACCGCCGAGTCGTCGCTCTGCCGCTCGGGCGAGGTCCTCCAGGGCCTGATCAAGCCGCATCTGTGCGAGGCGTTCGGCAAGGAGTGCACGCCGAGGAACCCGCTCGGCGCGACCATGGTGTCGTCCGAGGGCGCGTGTGCCGCGTACTACACCCACCGCCGCCTGGAACTGGTCGATGCGAAGTGACCGACGCGATGCAAGACATGACCGTTGTGGTGAACGAAGTGCCCGACCTCGACTTCGAGGGGTGGGCCTGCCCGGTCCCGCTGCGGGACGTCCCGTCCGTCGTCATGGGTCACGGCGGCGGCGGTGCGATGTCAGGTGAGCTGATCGAGCACCTGTTCCTGCCCGCGTACGGTGCCGCGGCCGCCGCCGATCTCGGTGACTCGGCCGTCCTGACGGTCGGCTCCGGTACCCGTCTCGCCTTCTCCACGGACTCGTTCGTGGTGAAGCCGATGTTCTTCCCCGGCGGGTCGATCGGTGACCTGGCGGTGAACGGCACGGTCAACGACCTGGCCATGTCGGGCGCGACGCCCCTGTTCCTGTCCACCGCCTTCATCCTCGCGGAGGGCACCGCACTGAGCGACCTGGGCCGGATCGCGCAGGCCGTGGGCCGGGCCGCCGAGGACGCCGGCGTACGTCTGGTCACCGGGGACACGAAGGTCGTGGAGCACGGCAGTGGTGACGGCGTCTACCTCAACACCTCGGGCATCGGCGTGATCCCTCCCGGTGTCGACATCCACGCGCGCCGGGCGCTCCCCGGCGACGCCGTCCTCGTCAGCGGCGACATCGGGGTGCACGGTGTGGCCGTGATGAGCTGCCGGGAGGGCCTCGAATTCGGTACGACGGTGGAGAGCGACACCGCCGCGCTGCACGGACTGGTCGCCGCCATGCTCGCCACCGGAACCGACCTTCATGTGCTCCGGGATCCCACGCGCGGGGGCGTCTCGGCTTCGCTGAACGAGATCGCCCGCGCCTCGGACGTGGGCATCGAACTGGTCGAGCGGCTGCTTCCCGTACCGCCCGCGGTGCGCGACGCGTGCAGCCTGCTCGGGCTCGACCCGCTCCAGGTGGCCAACGAGGGCAAACTGATCGCGATCGTCCCGGCCGGGGACGCGGACCGGGTACTGGCCGCCATGCAGGCCCACCCCCTGGGCCGGTCCGCCTGCCGGATCGGCAGTTGCGTTCCGGATCACGAAGGGATGGTCGTGGCGAAAACGGGGCTGGGCGGGAGCCGGGTGATCGGGCTGCCGATCGGCGAACAACTACCGAGGATCTGCTGAGTGAGTGCCGAGGGCGCCCTGCTGTTCGCGCGATACGCCTACCCGCCCAACGAGCTCGGCTACTGCGGCCCCGCCGACGCGGCGGCCCTCCTGCGCCGTGACGCGACCGCCGACATCGAGCGGCGCGCCCGGCAGTTCGAGGGGGCCTGGTGCTATCTCCAGTTCCTCGCGGAGACGGCCGGGCTGGCGGACCCGCTCGACGTGCGGGTGGTCGAGGCGTACTGGATCGGCAACGAGCTGCTGGACCGGGCCGATCCCGCCGCTCTGGTGGAGCGCATGACCGACCGGTTCCGGGGGCAGCTCGGCGGTACCTGGCGCGACGCCGGGCGGCGCGCCCTGGCCCACCACAGCTTCCAGGTGTTCGAGGTGTACCCGTGGGCCCCGATGCTGCGGCCGAGCGGCCATCCGACCGCCCTGTCCGTGCTCGACCAGTGCCGCGTCCGTACGGGAGTGGTCGTGGCCGCCGACAGGGACCTGGCGACCGTGCGGTCACGGCCGTTGTGCTGGGACGGTGCGGGGCTGGCCGACGGCGCGTGGCGGGAGGAGACCGTACGCTGCTCGGCCGGCGGACTGACGCTGCTCGACGGGCTCTGTGCCGGCGACCGGGTGGCGCTGCACTGGGACTGGGTGTGCGATGTGATCACCGACGAACAGGCCCGGCGCATCGAGCTACTTGAGGAGCGCCGACGCGCCGACGTGGGCCTCTCGCCCTGCGAACCGGGCTTCGGCCACTGAGAGACCGGTCCCCACCAGGGGCGGTGTCGGAGTGTGGAGCAGCACCGTGTCGGCGCCGGCCGGCGCCGCGTCGCGCAGTGCTGCCGCGCCTCCCTCCTTCCCGAAGCGGCCTACTGGCCGAGGAAGCTCAACCGCACCTGACGGTCCGAGTTGTCGACGTTGGTGTCGACCAGGCACACCGACTGCCACGTCCCCAGCTCCAGCTGTCCGCCGATCACCGGCAGCGTCGCGTGCGGCGGGACGAGGGCGGGGAGTACGTGGTCACGGCCGTGGCCGGGACTCCCGTGGCGGTGTTGCCAGCGGCTGTCGGCGGGCAGCAGGGTGTGAAGGGTGGCCAGGAGGTCGTCGTCGCTGCCGGATCCGGTCTCCAGGATGGCGATGCCGGCGGTCGCGTGCGGTACGAAGATGTTGAGGAGGCCGTCCCCGGAGGCGGCGTTCCGGGAGAGGAACTGCTCGCATTCGGCGGTCAGGTCGGTGATGGTCTCCGTCGTGCCGGTGGTGATGTGCAGAACGCTGGTGGCGAAGGCGTGGGGCATGGGTCCATCATCTCGCCCATTCGGCAAGATCGCGCGTCCACCTGCCGAGACATCATTGACCGTTTCAGTGATGGATCGCTACGTTCGGCGGCATGTTCCGTTCAGCCCTGCTCACTTCGCGCGGTCACATCGACCTGCTGCGGGTGGCCTCCGCCGCGTGTCACAGCGGCTGCTGACGTTCTCCCGGCTTCTTCTCCGTCGGTGACCGGGCGGCGCTTTCGCCCGTCTCCGCTGCCGTACGCGTCTGCCCGTACGCGCACCGGCCCGTTCCGCCTCGTCCGCCGCTCGGCGTGACCCCCTGTGCCATGACGGCAGCAGTGGTTCGCGCGGCCGTGGTCGCGGTGCGAATCCCCCTGTCCGTGGACTGCTCGTGGAGCCCTCATGACCATCGGCCATGCCCTCGCACCACCGGATGTGTCTCCAGAATCCGGGAAATTCCCTGTTCCTTCCGATCGGCGGTCGCTCGACCTGGAGCCCGTTGTTCCGGCCTCCGTACGGGGTGTGCGCATGGGTGCGCCGCCCCGTTGGGTTCGGCGTGCCGTCGGGCCGTCGCTGTTGCTCGCGTTGTGGCAGGTGCTCAGTGCCACGGGTGTTCTGCACGCCGATGTGCTCGCGTCGCCCGGCACCATCGCCCGTGCCGGATGGGATCTGGTCGCCGACGGCACACTGCCGTCCGCGATGGGGATCTCGCTCCAGCGGGTCGCCGTGGGGCTGGTGCTCGGTGGTGTCGCCGGGACGGCGCTCGCGCTGGTTTCCGGGCTCTCGCGGCTCGGCGAGGATCTGGTGGACGCCAGTGTGCAGATGCTGCGCACCGTCCCCTGGGTCGGGCTGATCCCGCTCTTCATCATCTGGCTGGGGATCGGTGAGGCCCCGAAGGTGGCACTCATCGCGCTCGGTGTCGCCTTTCATCTGTACCTCAACGTGTACGCCGGAATTCGCGGGGTCGATGCCCAACTCATCGAGGCCGGTGAGTCGTTGGGGCTCGGCCGGTGGGGACTTATCCGGCATGTGGTGCTGCCGGGCGCGCTGCCCGGGGCCATGACCGGGCTCCGCTATTCGCTCGCCACCGCATGGCTGGCCCTGGTCTTCGGCGAGTCCGTCAACGCCGATGCCGGGATCGGCTTCCTGATGAACCAGGCCCGGGAGTTCTTCCGTACCGACGTCATCGTCGTCTGCCTGGTCGTCTACGCCTTCCTCGGCCTCGCCGCCGATGTCATCGTCCGCACACTCGAAAGGCTGCTGCTGCAATGGCGACCGACCTTCACGGGGCAGTGAGCCCCGCCGCTCCGGCCGGACCGGCCGGGACCGCGGTGCGGGTGGCGGGACTGACCCGTTCCTTCGGCGGCGCCGCCGTCATCGACGGGCTCGATCTCACCCTGCGCGCCGGGGAGTTCACCGCGCTGCTCGGGCGCAGCGGCTGCGGCAAGTCGACGCTGCTGCGGGTGCTCGCCGGGCTGGACCGTGAGATCGAGGGCACGGTGCTGGTGCCGAAACGGCGGGCGGTCGCCTTTCAGGCGCCACGGCTCATGCCGTGGAAGCGGGTCTGGCGCAATGTGCTGCTGGGACTGCCGGGGAAGCCCGAACGGACGGTCGCAGAGCGTGTGCTGGAGGAGGTGGGGCTCGCGGATCGGTCCGGGGCGTGGCCCAGGACGCTCTCCGGCGGTGAGGCGCAGCGCGCCTCGCTGGCCCGCGCCCTGGTGCGTGAGCCGGATCTGCTGCTGCTCGACGAACCGTTCGGCGCACTCGACGCGTTGACCCGCATCCAGGCGCAGCGGCTGGTGGCCGAGCTCTGGCAGCGACGCGGCTGCGCCGTACTGCTGGTCACCCACGATGTGGACGAGGCGCTGCTGCTGGCCGACCGCGCGCTGGTGATGCGGGACGGGGTGATCGCGTACGAGACCGTCGTGGATCTGGACCGGCCGCGCGGCGCGAGCAGTGCCGGGTTCGCCGCGTTGCGCTCCCGGCTGCTGACCGAGCTGGGCGTCGACGGCGGCGGCGCCGCATCCGCCGAGGCCGCCTGAGACAGGGAGGGCCCGTCGCCCCCCGTCCACCCCGCCCACCTCCGTGCACGACGAAAGAGGATCCCATGAGAAGCCGCGCCCTGCCCGCCCTTCTGCTGCCCCTGACACTGCTGCTGTCCGCCTGCGGTGGTGCCACGTCCGCCTCCACCACCGGTGACACCGACGGGAAGGGCGGTGTCGTCCTCGACGTCGGTGACCAGAAGGGGGGTTACGAAGCGATTCTGCGGGCCTCCGGTGAACTGGACGATCTCGACTACCGGATCAAGTGGTCGACCTTCACCTCGGGGCCGCCCCTCCTGGAGGCCGTCAACGCGCAGGCCGTGGACCTCGGGGGCGTCGGCAACACACCGCCCGTCTTCGCGGCGGGTTCCGATTCAAGGATCGTCGTGGTGGGCGCCGCCCACGGGTCGTCCGCCGGTGAGGCCATCGTCGTACCCGAGGACTCGCCGCTGAAGTCCCCGGCCCAGCTCAGGGGCAGGTCGATCGCGGTTGCGCAGGGCAGTTCGGCCCACTACCAGCTGATCGCCTCGCTGAAGAAGGCGGGGCTCGGTATCGAGGACGTGAAGCCGAAGTACCTTCAGCCGGCGGACGCGCTGGCCGCGTACAGCCGGGGAAAGGTCGACGCCTGGGCGATCTGGGATCCGTACACCTCGCAGGTGCTGCGCAGCACGAAGTCCCGGGTGCTGACCACCGGCCAGGGGGTGGTGAACGGTCTCAGCTTCCAGGTGGCGTCCCCGGCCGCGCTGAAGGATCCCGCGAAGTCCAGGGCGATCGGCGATCTGCTGGGCCGTCTGGAGCGGGCGCAGTCCTGGGTGTTCAAGCATCCGGAGGTCTGGGCGAAGGTCTGGGCGAAGGAGACCGGACTGCCCTACGAGGTGGCCCTGGACGCGGTGCGGCTCAGCGCCGGAACCCGGGTGTCGGTGGCCCTCGATCCTGCCGCGATCGCCTCCGAGCAGGCCATCGCGGACACCTTCGCCGATCTGAAGCTCATTCCGCGCCGCTTCTCCTTCAGGGAGTACGTCGACACCCGTTTCAACCGCGATCTGCCGCCGTCCTCCACCGCTCCCCGCTCCTACGGAAAGGCCTCGTCATGAACGTCCATCTGCACTGGTTCCTGCCCACCGGCGGTGACGGGCGTACGCTCGTCGACCGGCACGCGTACACCGACGGCGGGATCAAGCGGGACCGCATCACTCCGGTGAGCGGGGTGCGCGCCCCCGACATCGAGTATCTGGCGCAGATAGCCAAGGCCGCCGAGCAGTTGGGCTTCGAAGCCGTGCTGACGCCCACCGGGACCTGGTGCGAGGACGCCTGGCTGACGACGGTGGCACTGGCCCAGCACACCGAACGGCTGAAGTTCCTGGTGGCGTTCCGGCCGGGGGTGGTCTCGCCCGTGCTCGCCGCGCAGATGGCGTCGACCTATCAGCGGATCACCCGGGGGCGGCTGCTGCTCAATGTCGTCACGGGTGGCGATTCGACGGAGCAGCGGCGGTTCGGTGATCACCTGGACCACGACCGGCGTTACGCACGGACCGCTGAGTTCCTGTCGGTGGTGCGGGGGGTGTGGGGCGGGCGTCCTTTCGACTACGACGGTGAGCACTACCAGGTGGAGGGCGGGCTGACCGCGCTGCCGCCGGACCCGCTGCCGGACATCTTCTTCGGCGGGTCGTCGGCTGCGGCCGGTCCGGTGGCCGCCGCGCATGCCGATGTCTATCTGACCTGGGGCGAGCCACCGGCCGCTGTGAAGGAGAAGATCGGCTGGATCCGCGGCCTGGCCGAGGAGCAGGGCCGTACGGTCCGCTTCGGCATCCGGCTGCACACGATCTCGCGCGACTCCTCGCGCGAGGCGTGGGCGACGGCCGACCGGCTGCTGGGCGATCTCGATCCCGGGACGATCGCCGCCGCCCAGCAGGCGCTGGGGCGGAGCGAGTCGGTCGGGCAGCAGCGGATGCTGGCGCTGCACGGCGGCTCGCGCGACAAGCTGGAGATCTCGCCGAACCTGTGGGCGGGCGTCGGTCTGGTGCGGGGCGGGGCAGGCACCGCGCTGGTCGGCAGCCACGCGGAGGTCGCCGAGCGGATCGAGGAGTACCACTCGCTGGGGGTGGAGCACTTCGTGCTGTCGGGTTACCCGCATCTGGAGGAGGCTTACTGGTTCGGTGAGGGGGTGACGCCGGAGCTGGCGGCGCGCGGCCTGCTGTCGACCGTGCCCGCGTCGCCGCTGCTCGGGGTGGCTGCCGCGAACGGCCGGCCGGCGTCCGCGCCGGGTGGTGCGCCACTACTGGTCGCCGGGGGCCGCTGACCGGCCGGAGCGCGGGAAGGCCGGGCACGGGCCGGCCCGCACGGCAGAGTCCGAGGCCGGTCGGGGAAGATCCTCGCCCCCGGCAGAGTTGGTAGAAGCGTGAACAACTTTGGGGTGGGCGCTGCACGCGAGGTCGATGTCGTCGTGATCGGCGCCGGGCAGGCAGGACTGTCCGGCGCCTATCATCTGCGCCGCACCGGCCTGGAGCCGGATCGCGACTTCGTCGTACTCGACCACGCGCCGCGTCCGGGCGGCGCCTGGCAGTTCCGCTGGCCCTCGCTGACCTATGGCAAGGTCCACGGCATGCATGCGCTGCCCGGCATGGAACTCACCGGAGCGGACGACGACAGGCCCTCGTCCGAGGTGATCGGTGAATACTTCACGGAGTACGAGCGCGCCTTCGACCTGCGGGTCCATCGGCCCGTCGAGGTGAGCGCGGTGCGCGAGGGCGACGGCGGGCGACTGCTCGTCGAGAGCTCGGAGGGTACGTACGCCACCCGTGCCCTGATCAACGCCACCGGCACCTGGGACCGGCCGTTCTGGCCGCGCTACCCGGGCCAGGAGAGCTTCCGGGGGCGGCAGCTGCACACCGCGAACTACCCGGGTCCGGCGGAGTTCGCCGGACAGCGTGTGGTGGTGGTCGGCGGCGGCGCCTCGGGTACCCAGCATCTGATGGAGATCGCCGAGGTGGCGGCCGAGACGTACTGGGTGACGCGTCGGCCCCCGGTCTTCCGGGACGGCCCCTTCGACGCGGACCGGGGGCGGGCCGCGGTGGCGATGGTGGAGGAGCGGGTACGGCGCGGGCTGCCGCCGCAGAGTGTGGTGTCCGTGACCGGGCTGCCGCTCACGGACGCGGTGCGCCGGGCCCGCGAGACGGGTGTGCTGGACCGGCTGCCGATGTTCGACCGGATCACTGCGACCGGCGTCGCCTGGAACGACGGCCGGACGGTGGAGGCGGATGTCATCCTCTGGGCCACCGGATTCCGGGCCGCCATCGACCATCTCGCGCCACTGAAGCTGCGCGAGCCGGGCGGCGGCATCCGGGTCGAGGGCACCCGGGCGGTACGGGACGCCCGTATCCATCTCGTCGGGTACGGGCCGTCCGCCAGCACGATCGGCGCCAACCGGGCGGGGCGGGCGGCGGTGCGCGAGATCGGCCGGCTGCTGGAAGGGGCGGACACGGCGACGGACGTCGATGGAGCGTTCGCGCCCGCCGTGGTGTGACGGCGGGCGCTCAGCCGCCGGTGGCGCTGCGGCGGTTGCGGTTGAACTCCGCCACGTTTCGCTGCTGTTCCGTGTAACTGCTGGTGAAGCGGGTGTCCCCCGGCGCGACGGTGACGAAGTACAGCCATGTTCCGGGAGTGGGGTTGATCGCCGCCGCCATCGCCTGCTCCCCCGGATTGCCGATGGGTGTGGGAGGCAGTCCCTTGCGCTCATAGCTGTTGTACGGGCTGTCGATCTTCGTGTCGCCCGTGGTGGTGTGCAGGGTGCTGCGGTTCAGCGCGTAGTTGAGTGTGGAGTCCATCTGGAGCGGCATGCCCCGGTCCAGCCGGTTGTGGACGACCCTGGCGACCTTGCCCATGTCGGCCGTGGTGTCCGCCTCGGCCTGCACGATGGAGGCGATCGTCACCGTCTGGTACACCGACACACCGTTGCGCCGCGCGCCCGCGGCGATGTGGTCCGCGCCGAACCGTTCGACCGCGGTGTCGACCATGTACCTGAGCAGGCTCTGCGGGGTCGTGTCGGAGGTGACGGGGTACGTCGCCGGGAAGAGGTAGCCCTCGGGGTTGCCCTTCGCGGCGGCCGGGAGCGGCAGGTCGGCCGTGGTGGCGGCCTTCTCGGTGGTCCCTGGCTCGACATCGAGGGCCTTGTCGACCGCCTCGTACACCTGGGAGGCCCGCCACCCCTCCGGGATCACCAGTGAGCGGGCCCGCTCCACCTGCGGCCCTCTCGTCAGCAGCGGTACGAGCACGGCCGCTGCGACGACCAGGACGAGGACGACACCGATGAACAGCACCAGACGGCCGCGCCGGGTCGGGCGGAACGTGCGACGGGGCGGGGTGTCCGGGGATTCGTTCACCATGCGGGCACGCTATCCCGCCGTCCGGAACCCGGGACCGGACGACACGAGCCCCGCAGTTCCCGAATGGAACACACGAACAGGGGATCGGGTGTTCGCTGGAACGCGTGATCGTTCCGGGATTCGTTGCTCAACTCCCCTGCGGCGCTGGATGATTACAGGGCGCAAGCGACGGGCTGCAGACCGCGACTGTGCTGTCCCAGATTTGCAATACGCACAAGGAGAAACACCGAATGAACGTCATCACCAACCTGCTCGCCGGCATCATCCACTTCGTGGGTTGGCTCGTCTGACCATTGCTCCGCCCGGCGCCGTCGCTCCCCGTCCCACGGGAGCGGCGGCGTCGCCGCGTGTCCGGCCCCGGCGGGAGCACACCCGATCCCGCCGATCAACTTGTCGCGGGGGCCAGTTGGGTGTCCCGCCGGACCAGCGCGGCATATCGCCCGCCCTGCTGGAGGAGTTCCTCATGGCTGCCGCGCTCGGCGGTGCGGCCGTGATCCAGGACGACGATCTGGTCGGCGTCCCGAACGGTGGAGAGCCGGTGCGCGATGGTGATGGTGGTGCGCCCCTCGGAGAGGGCGTCGATCGCTTCCTGCACGGCGAATTCCGTACGGGTGTCGAGTGCGCTCGTCGCCTCGTCGAGCACCAGGACGGGCGGGTCGCGCAGGATCGTGCGGGCGATGGCGAGCCGCTGCTTCTCGCCGCCGGAGAAGCGGTAGCCCCGCTCGCCGACGAGGGTGTCGTAGCCGTCGGGCAGTGAGGCGATGTGGTCGTGGATCTGGGCCGCACGCGCCGCCGCCTCGATTTCCGCGTCGGTCGCGTCCGGCTTGGCGAAGCGGAGGTTGTCGGCGACAGAGGCATGGAAGAGGTAGGTCTCCTGGGAGACCACACCCACGGCTCTCGCCAGGGTGTCGAAGTCCAGATCGCGTACGTCGACCCCGTCGAGCGTGACCCGGCCGGCGGTGACGTCGTAGAGCCTGGGCACCAGATAGCTGAGCGTGGACTTGCCGGACCCGGTCGGTCCGACGACCGCCAGACTGCCGCCGGCCGGGACGGTCACATCGATGCCGCTGAGGGTCGGGCCGCTCTTCTCGTCGTAGCTGAAATCGACGTCCTCGAAGCGGATCTCGCCGCGGATCTTCTCCAGCCGGACCGGACTCTCGGGCTCGGTGATGTCCACTTCGAGGTCGAGGTACTCGAAGATCCGCTGGAAGAGCGCGAGGGACGTCTGCATGTCCACGCCGGTGGAGAGCAGACTCACGGCGGGCCGGAAGAGGCCCTGCTGGAGCGAGACGAAGGCGACGAGCGTGCCGATGGAGACGGCCGGTCCGCCGGACTGCAGGGCCAGGCCCGCCGCCCAGTAGATGACAGCGGGCATGGCGGCCATGACGATACCGATCGTGGACATCCGCCACCGCCCGGCCATGCTGGAGCGCACTTCGAGGTCGACGAGCTTCTCGGACTCCTCGGCGAAGCCCTTGGTCAGGGAGTCCGCGCGGCCCATCGTCCGGCCGAGCAGGATGCCGCTGACGGAGAGCGACTCGGTGACCGTGGCCGCCATGGCGGCCATCTGCTGCTGTCGCCGGGTGGTGATCTTCTTGCGCTCACGGCCGACCCGGCGGCTGATCCAGACGAAGACCGGCAGCAGCAGGAGCGAGACCAGGGTGAGCCGCCAGTCGAGGGCCAGCATGGCGACGACCGTGGCGATGACGGCGGTGAGGTTGGAGACGAGTGATGTCGCCGTGGAGGTGACGGTCGCCTGCATGCCGCCGATGTCGTTGGCGATGCGGGACTGCACCTCGCCGGTGCGGGTCCGGGTGAAGAAGGCGAGCGGCATCCGCTGCAACTGGGCGTAGACGGCGGTGCGCAGGTCGTGCATGACCCGCTGGCCCACCGTGGTGGAGATCAGGGTCTGCAGGACACCGAGGACGCTGTTCATCACGGCGGTGAGGATCATGCCGAGGGCGAGCAGCGACAGCAGTCCCGTACGCCCCTGGGGGATGGCCGTGTCCAGGATCTCGCGCAGCAGGAACGGGGAGGCGACCGACACCAGCGACGAGGCGCCGACCAGCAGCCCGACCAGCGCGAGCCGGCCTCGGTAGGGACGGAAGAGGCTCAGGATGCGGCGCACCTCGGCGGGCGGACGACTCTCGTCCCGCGGTGGGGGTGTCCAGTTGATCGCGTCGGGTTTCATGGGCTCCTTCGTCGGGCGTACGACGGCTGCGGCCGGATCACGGACTCGATGGGCTCAAGGGGCAGGAGCGGACAATCGAGCCGGGCTGCGGTGAGCCGATTTTTGAGAGCATAGCTCATTGTTACCTATACTCACAATGAACGAGGTCCTGATATTGTTCCCTCCATGGACTCCTCCGACGCCGACGGCGTGCTCGCCGAGCAGTTGCTGCGGGTGACCCGCCGGCTCCAGCGGATTCAGAGCCGCCAGCTGGAGCCGATCGGCATCACGCCCGCGCAGTTCCGGCTGCTGCGCACCGTCGCGCATTACGACGGCCCGCCCCGGATGGCCGATCTCGCGCAGCGCCTGGATGTCGTCCCGCGCGCCGTGACCACCCTGGTGGACGGGCTGGAGGCGAGCGGGCGGGTGCGCCGCGCCCCCGATCCGGACAGCCGCCGGGTGGTCCGGATCGAGATCACCGAGGAGGGTCTCGCCACCCTACGGTCGCTGCGCGACGGGCGCCGGGCCGCCGCGGAGGAGATCCTTGCCCCACTGACCGCCGATCAGCGCGAGGTGCTCGGCGGACTGCTGTCCGCTCTGGTCAACGGAATGCCGGAGCGCCGCTGCTGAGGGGCAGCCCCTGGACACCGGGCGGCGCCCCCGCCGCCGTGGTACCGAACCGAACCGCCGAGGAGACCTCGACATGCCACTGCTGGAGCCGAAGCCGGAAGCACTGCGCCCCGACGCGGTGCGCACGGCGTCCGTGGACCGGATCCCCGACCGGCAGGCTCCGGGCACGCCCGAACCGCTGCGCGGCGAGCTGATCGCCCTGCTCGGTCCGGAGAAGGTGCTCTGGAAGGTCTCCGACCTGGTGAAGTACGCCTCCGACGCCAGTCCTTACCGCTTCCTCCCCCAGGTCGTCGTGGTCCCCCAGGACATCGACGACGTCTCGGCGATCCTGTCGTACGCCCACGGCAGGGGCCGCGAGGTCGTCTTCCGGGCCGCCGGCACCAGCCTGAACGGCCAGGCCCAGGGCGAGGACATCCTGGTCGACGTCCGCCACCACTGGGCGGGCATCGAGGTCCTGGCCGACGGCGCACAGGCCCGGATCCGCCCGGGTACGACGGTCGTGCGGGCCAACGCCGCCCTCGCCCGGCACGGCCGGCTGCTGGGCCCCGACCCGGCCAGTGCGATCGCCTGCACGATCGGCGGAGTCGTCGCCAACAACGCCTCGGGAATGACGGCGGGCACGACCCGTAATTCGTACCGCACGGTCTCCTCCCTCACCTTCGTGCTGCCGAGCGGCACCGTCGTCGACACGGGCGACCCGGCCGCGGACGAGGACCTGGCCCACGCCGAGCCGCAGCTGTGCGAGGGGCTGCTGGCCCTGAAGGCGGAGATCGAGGCCGATCCGGGGCTCACGGCCCGGATCCGCGCCAAGTACGAGATCAAGAACACCAACGGCTACCGCCTCGACGCCTTCCTGGACGGTTCGACACCGGTCCAGATCCTGCGCGGTCTGATGGTCGGCTCCGAGGGCACCTTCGGCTTCATCTCCGAGGTCGTCTTCGACACGCTGCCGCTGGACCGTCGGATCTCCACGGCTCTGCTGTTCTTCCCGTCGCTGACTGCGGCAGCGGCCGCCGTGCCACGTTTCAACGAGGCGGGGGCGATCGCCGTCGAGCTGATGGACGGCAATACGCTGCGCGCGTCGGTGAGTGTCAAGGGCGTGCCGGCGGACTGGGCCGAACTGCCCAAGGAGACCGCGGCGCTGCTGGTGGAGTTCCGCGCTCCGGACGAGTCCGGTCAGGAGGCGTACGAGCGGGCCGCGGCGGCCGTCGTCGAGGGATTGGACCTGGTCGCGCCGGTCCCCTCGGTGACCAATGCGTTCACCCGTGACCCCAAGGTCATCTCCGGCTACTGGAAGGCCCGCAAGGCATTCGTCACCGCCGTCGGCGGCTCCCGCCCCTCGGGTACGACGCTGATCACGGAGGACTTCGCGGTGCCGCCGTCCCGGCTGGCCGAGGCCTGCGAGGCGCTGCTCGGGCTCCAGGCACAGCACGGCTTCGACGCCGCCGTCGCCGGTCACGCGGCGCACGGGAACCTGCACTTCCTGCTCGCCTTCGACGCGGCGAAGCCGTCCGATGTCGACCGCTATGCCGCGTTCATGGACGACTTCTGCCGGCTGACGGTGGAGCGTTTCGACGGCTCCCTGAAGGCCGAGCACGCCACCGGCCGCAATATCGCCCCGTTCCTGGAACTGGAGTGGGGTCCGAAGGCGACCGACCTGATGTGGCGCACCAAGCAGATCATCGATCCCGACGGTGTCCTGGCGCCCCGGATCGTCCTCGACCGCGATCCGAAGGCCCATCTGCGCGGGCTGAAGACCATTCCCGAGGTCGAGGCGATCGCCGACCCCTGCATCGAGTGCGGCTTCTGCGAGCCCACCTGTCCCAGCCATGATCTGACCACGTCCCCGCGTCAGCGGATCGTGCTGCGGCGCGAGATGCTGCGGCAGCCGGACGGCTCCCCGGTGGAGACGCAGCTGCTCGACGCGTACGGATACGACGCCGTCGACACCTGTGCGGGCGACTCGACGTGCAAGCTCGCCTGTCCTGTGGGCATCGACACCGGCGCGATGATGAAGGACTTCCGTCACCGGCGGCACTCGCCGCGCGAGGAGCGCGTCGCGGCGCTCACGGCGAAGAACTTCAAGGCGGTGGAGGCGGCGGCGCGGCTCGCCGTGGCCGCGGCCGACCGGATCGGTGACCGGCTCGGTGACGGACCGCTGGAGACCATCACGGCTCTCGCCCGCAGGGCCGTGCGCCCCGATCTGGTGCCCGAGTGGCTTCCCGAGATCCCCGGCGCCGCCGCCCGCAAGCTCCCCCGGACCTCCCGCGTCGGGGCGAGCGCCGTCTACTACCCGGCTTGTGTGAACCGCATCTTCGGCGGCCCCGAGGGCCACCGCGGTCCTTCGCTGCCGCAGGCCGTCGTCGCCGTGTCCGCCCGCGCCGGAAAGCCGGTGTGGATCCCGGACGATGTCGCGGGGACCTGCTGCGCGACGATCTGGCACTCCAAGGGGTACGACGAGGGCAACGCCGTCATGGCCAACCGCATCGTGGAGGCGGCGTGGGGCTGGACGGCCGGCGGAAAGCTGCCGCTGGTCGTCGATGCCTCGTCCTGCACCCTGGGCATCGCCCACGAGGTGGTGCCGTATCTCACCGATGACAACCGGGAGTTGCACCGGGAGCTGACCATCGTCGATTCCCTGGTCTGGGCGGCCGACGAGCTGCTTCCGGAGCTGACGGTCCTTCGGAAGACCGGTTCGGCGGTCCTTCATCCGACGTGCTCCATGCAGCATCTGGACGATGTGGAGCAGCTGCGTACGGTCGCCGAGGCCTGCGCCGACGAGGTCGTTGTCCCCGACGACGCCGGGTGCTGCGCCTTCGCGGGCGACCGGGGCATGCTGCACAAGGAGTTGACGGCCTCGGCGACGGCGAAGGAGGCCGCCGAGGTGAAGTCCCGCGAGTACGACGCCTACCTCTCGGCCAACCGCATGTGCGAGATCGGCATGGACCGGGCCACGGGTCAGTCGTACTACTCGGTGCTGATGGAGCTGGAGCGGGCCACCCGGCCGGGGCCCGCCGTGCGCTGATCCCCGGGCCTTCCGGCCCCGCAACCGCCCCGGATCGCCGGGCGGGCTCGAACGCGTCGAGCCCGCCCGGCGTTTTCGTGCGCGCACAAAAGTCCATCGGGCACGAAAGTCCATGGTTTCGGCACAGGAGTCCAATCCCTCCCCTTGCGCAACAGCAGACTCAACTACCAGGGTCCTTACCGAGGTTCACGCACCAGCCGCGCACGTCAGACCCCCTTTCTGGAGGATCGATGAACGACGCAGCACAGCACAACGACGGTACGCAGGGTGGCGACGAGGGCTCCATGAGCCGCCGCTCGGTCCTCTGGACAACCGCCGGAGTGGCCGGGGCCGGACTCGGACTCGGCGCTCTCGGCAGCTCCTCGGCCGCCGCCGCCCCCGGCCGGGGCCCGGAGGCCGCCGCCGCGGACCCGGCGACCGCTCCGAAGCGCCAGGGCCGGACCATGGTGGGCGTCCCCTTCGAGGGGCGGTCCACCGTGCGGGTCGGCATCGTCGGCCTCGGCAATCGCGGTGGCAGCATGATCGACCTCTTCCTCGCCGTGAGCGGCGTACAGGTCGTAGCCGTCTGCGACCCGGTCAAGGCCAAGGCGCAGCAGGCCGCGGCGAAGGTGACCGCCGCGGGTCAGCCTGCGCCCGCCGTGTACACCAATGGTGAGGACGACTACGAGAACCTCTGCAAGCGTGGTGACATCGACTTCGTCTATGTGGCGACGCCCTGGGACTTCCACTTCCAGATGGCGAAGACCGCCATGCTGAACGGGAAGCATGTCGGTGTGGAGTGTCCGATCGCGCTCCAGCTCGACCAACTCTGGGAGCTGGTCGACCTTTCCGAGCGCACCAGGCGCCACTGCATGCAGCTGGAGAACTGCTGTTACGGACAGAACGAGATGCGGGTGCTGCGCATGGCGCACGCCGGTCTCTTCGGTGATCTGCTGCACGGCGCGGGCGCCTACAACCACGATCTGCGCGGACTGATGTTCGACCCGGACTACTACGAAGGCCCCTGGCGCAGGCTGTGGCACACCAGGCTGCGAGGTGATCTCTACCCCAACCACGGGTTCGGCCCGGTCGCCAACTACATGGACATCAACCGCGGCGACCGTGCGGTGAGCATCACCAGTGTCGGTTCCCCGTCCCTCGGGCTCGCCGAGTACCGAGAGAAGAACATGCCGGCCGGCGACCCGAGCTGGAAGGAGACCTACGTCGAGTCCGACCGCACCATCAGTCTCGTCCAGACCGCCAAGGGACGGGTCATCCGGCTGGAGCACGATGTGTCCACGCCGCATCCGTACTCGCGGATCAACAGCCTCGGCGGCACGAAGGGGGTCTTCGAGGACTACCCCGCCCGTATCTACATCGAGCCCGACCACACCAACGACAGCTGGGGCGACTTCTCCAAGTACCGGGAGTGGGACCACTGGCTGTGGAAGGAGCACGCCAACCCGCCCGGTGGCCACGGCGGCATGGACTACATGCTGGTGTTCCGGCTGATGCAGTGCATGCGGCTCGGTCTCGTCCCCGACTTCGATGTGTACGACGCGGCGACCTGGACGTCGCCCGTGCCGCTCAGCCATCTGTCCATCAAGGCGAAGGGCGCGCCGCAGCAGATACCGGACTTCACCCGCGGTGAGTGGAAGAAGGCCCGCTCCGGCATGGACTCGGAGAACCCGGAGAAGGCCTGACCGGCCGATACGCCGCCGCGGGGCCGGCCGGACCGGCCCCGCGGCGCGCACCCGGCCCGCCCGTTCGCATCGCGACGACGGCGCGACAGGTGCCGTTCGTGGAGAAAAAACCAATTGCCCCGACCGACGTCCCGGGGCGAACCTTGCACGGTTTGAGTCTTCCACCGAACGTCCGTCGCACCCGACGGGCCGTAGCACCGAACGAACCGTCACACCGAACCATGGGACGTCATGCAGATTCGCGATCTTCCCTACCAGGATCCCGGCGATCCCGATGTCCGCTCAGGCCCTCGCTTCCTGCTCTGGCTGGGCCGCAACCAGCTCAGGGGTCAGCTCGTCGCCATGTCCTGGGGCCTGCTGCACCAGTGCTCCCTAGCCGGACTGCCGCCCGCCGTCGGCCTGGCCGTCCAGGCGGTCGTCGACCGTTCCGGCAGCCGGCTCGCCTGGTCGGGCGGGCTGATCGCGCTCCTGGGCGTGCTGATGGCGGTGGGCGACACGATGCTGCACCGGACGGCCGTCACCAACTGGATCACCGCCGCCGCGAGGGTCCAGCAGCTGCTGGCCCGCAAGACCGCGGAACTCGGTTCGGCGCTGACGCGTCGGGTCGCGGCGGGCGAAGTGGTCGCTGTTTCCACGGGTGACGTGGAGAAGATCGGCTGGTTCGTCGAGGCGCTCTCACGGTTCGCCGCGGCGGTCGCGGCGCTGGTGCTGATCTGTGTGGGGCTCCTGCTGTATCTGCCGTCGCTGGGCATTCCGGTGGCGGTCTCCGTACCGCTGCTGGCCCTCGCCGTGCTGCCGCTGCTTCCCCGGGCGACCCGGCGTGCGGACCTCCAGCGCGAGAAGGCGGGCAAGGCCACGGAGCTGGCCTCGGACACCGTGGCGGGGCTGCGGGTGCTGCGCGGGATCGGTGGCGAGGAGCTGTTCCTCGGCCGCTACCGGCGTGCCTCCCAGGAGGTCCGCGAGGCCGCGGTGCGCAGCGCGCGGATGTGGTCGCTGATCTCTGCGATCCAGGTGCTGCTGCCGGGGGTGCTGCTCATCTCGCTGGTCGTGTACGGGGCGGCGCTCGCCCGGGACGGCCGGATCGGGGTCGGCCAACTGGTCACGGTCTACAGCGCGGCGACCCTGATGCTCTTCCCGCTCCGCCACTTCGAGGAGATCGCGATGGCGTACTCCTTCTCGCGGCCCTCCGCCCGGCGCGCGGTCAGGGTGCTGTCGTTGCACCGCACGGCCGAGCCGTCGGGTGTCGACGCCACGGCGGCCGTCGATGCCGCACCGACCGGTGATCTGTACGACCCGGTCACCGGTCTGATGGCCCCGGCCGGTCTGTTCACCGCGGTGGTCTGCGGGGATCCGGACGAGGCGGGCCGACTGGCCGAGCGGCTCGGCGGGCACGCCCAGGCGGACACGGACGGGCCTGCCGCGGAGACGGAAGACGTGGCGGCCGGCTCCTCGGAGCAGGGGACCGCGGCGCGAACGGCCCCGTCCGTCCTGCTCGGTGGCGTGCCGCTGGACGAACTCCCGCTGGATGCCGCCCGGACCGCGGTGCTGGTCCAGGACAAGGACCCGGTGCTGCTCTCGGGCACGCTGCGCGAGCTGCTGGACGTTCCGTCGTCCGGCCGGGTGACCGCCGAGGACGCGCTGACGGCGGCGCAGTGCGCCGATGTGCTGGACTCCTTGGCGCAGGCGTCCGTCGCCACGGACGGCGATCCGATGACGACCCGGATCACCGAACGCGGCCGGTCGCTCTCGGGCGGCCAGCGCCAGCGGCTGGCGCTGGCCCGCTCCCTGGTGGCCGACCCGGAGGCGCTGGTGCTCGACGAGCCGACCTCCGCCGTCGATTCGCACACCGAGGCCCGGGTCGCCGCCGGGATCAAGGCGTTGCGCCATGGCCGTACCACCGTGGCGTTCGCCTCCTCGCCCCTGCTGCTGGACCTCGCGGACCGGGTGGTGCTGGTGCACCGGGGCACCGTCGTCGCGGTCGGCGGGCACCGTGAGCTCCTGTGCACGGACCCCCGCTACCGGGCGGTCGTGACACGTGAGACGGACGACGAGATCGCGGCCCTGACCTCCCCGGGCGCGACCGGCACGATCGAGGAAATCGAGGAACGGGCATGATCGGCGTCGCAGTACCGGCGTACGACCCGGCCGCGCCGGAGTCGGCGACGACCCTGCCGGTCGGCACCCCCAGCACCGTACGGAGCTATGTACGGGAGCTGTTGCGGCGCCATCGCGGGCGGTTCACCGTGCTCGTCGCGTTCAACGCCATCGCGGTGATCGCGTCGATCGTCGGCCCGTATCTGCTGGGCGGGCTGGTCGAGGACCTCTCCGAGGGGGTGCGGGACCTCCATCTGGAGCGCACCGCCGGGGTGTTCGCGCTCGCGCTGATCGTGCAGACCGTGTTCACCCGGCTGATGCGTCTGCGCAGCGCGATGCTCGGTGAGCAGATGCTGGCCGATCTGCGCGAGGACTTCCTCGTGCGGTCGGTGGGGCTGCCGCCGGGGGTGCTGGAGCGGGCCGGTACCGGCGATCTGCTCTCCAGGATCACCACGGACATCGACCGGCTGGCCAACGCGATGCGCGAGGCCGTGCCGCAGCTGGCGATCGGTGTGGTGTGGGTGGGGCTGCTTCTCGGCGCGCTCACCGTGACGGCTCCGCCGCTGGCGCTCTCGGTGCTGCTCGCACTGCCCGTGCTGATCCTCGGCTGCCGCTGGTACTTCAAGCGGGCGCCGTCCGCGTACCGTTCGGAGGCCGCGGGCTACGCCGCGGTCGCTGCGATGCTCGCGGAGACCGTGGACGCCGGACGGACCGTGGAGGCGCACCGGCTGGGTGCGCGCCGGGTGGCGCTGTCGGACACCCGTATCCGGCAGTGGACCGCGTGGGAGCGGTACACGCTCTTCCTGCGTTCCGTTCTCTTTCCCGTCATCAATGTCACCTATGTGACGATTCTGGGCGCGGTGCTGATGCTCGGCGGCTGGTTCGTCATCGAGGGCTGGCTGAGCGTGGGGCAGCTGACGACGGGTGCGCTGCTGGCGCAGATGATGGTCGACCCGATCGGTCTGATCCTGCGCTGGTACGACGAGTTGCAGGTCGCTCAGGTGTCGCTGGCCCGGCTGGTCGGGGTGCGGGACATCGAGCCGGACGCGGGCGACGCGGAGGTCGTCCCGGACGGCCGCGCCGTCCGTGCCGACGAGGTGCGTTTCGGGTACCGCGCCGGGCTCGACGTGCTGCACCGGGTGTCGCTGGACGTCGCACCGGGTACGCGTCTGGCGCTGGTCGGCCCGTCCGGCGCGGGCAAGTCCACGCTGGGGCGGCTGCTGGCCGGGATCTACGCCCCGCGTGCGGGCGAAGTGACGCTCGGTGGCGCCGAGTTGTCGCGGATGAAGGCGGAGGACGTACGTACGCATGTGGCGCTGGTCAACCAGGAGCACCATGTGTTCGTCGGTTCGCTGCGCGACAATCTGCTGCTGGCCCGGACGGGTGCCGAGGACGCCGAGCTGTGGGCGTCGCTGGCGGCGGTCGACGCGGACGGCTGGGCGAGGGCCCTGGAGCAGGGGCTGGACACCGAGGTCGGCTCCGGCGGTCTGGCGCTGACCCCGGCGCAGGCCCAGCAGATCGCACTGGCCCGGCTGGTCCTGGCCGATCCGCACACGCTGGTGCTGGACGAGGCGACATCCCTGCTGGACCCGCGGGCCGCCCGCCATCTGGAGCGCTCACTGGCCCGGGTGCTGGACGGCCGTACGGTCGTGGCGATCGCGCACCGCCTGCACACCGCGCACGACGCGGATGTGATCGCGGTGGTGGAGCGCGGCCGGATCAGTGAGCTGGGCAGCCATGACGAGCTGGTGGCGGAGGACGGAGCGTATGCGGCGCTCTGGCGGTCCTGGCACGGATGAGGGGGCGGTGGGGCGGCCTCAGCCGATGTCCGCGTTCCGGCGCAGCCCCAGGCAGCTCCACCGCACACCCGGCCGGCCGTGCAGGTCTTCGCGCTCGCTGAGACGCACCGGGTCCAGGCCGTGGTGGCGGGCCAGTGCGGTGGTCTCGTCCGGCGGGACGTCGAACATCCGTCGTCCTGCCGGAACCGGGCCGTGCCTCAGGGAGAGGAACACCTGGCCTCCGGGCGCGAGGAGACCGGCGATGCTCTCCATCGCGGACTCCCGCTGCCGGCTGTCCAGGTGCATCCATACAGCCGTCAGGAGGATCAGGTCGAAACGTTCGTCCCGGCCGCGGAGCACCCGTAGCTCCGGCAGCGAGTCGTCGAGCCACTCGATGGCCCGGTCCGCGTGGATCCGACGGCCGAGCGAGCGCAGCTCCGCCGTCGGCTCGACGGCAAGGACCCGGTGTCCCAGGCCCGCCAGCGCGGCGGCGTCGCGTCCGCTGCCCGCGCCGATGTCCAGGATCGTGCTGGGCCCGGCGGGGAACAGATCGAGCATTTCGCGGTGGACCTCCGCGAAGGACACGCTCTCGTACTGCTCGACGAGCGCAGCGGCGGCTTCCGCATAGCCCGCGGTGCCGGCCGGGCTCCCCGGCCTCCTCCCGGTCAAATGAAGTTCAGAGCGGCTGCCCCGCCCACTCCCCCGAGCACCATGAACACCGGCATCAGCACCTTCAGCTCCACCCAGCTCCCGGCCCGGAACCGCATGGCCTTCGGCGGTCCGATCGGGTACCAGCGCTTGCGGCCGATCGGGATGGGCCACAGGATCGGGCAGCCGGAGACGGTCAGCGCGTCACCGATGTCGTGGACGAGGGCGCCGAGCACGATCGGCAGGCCGAGCCAGAGATACTCCTGGCCGGGGGCGGTGAACAGCCAGTCCGAACCGTTGCCCTGCTTGTCCAGGACGCCGGCCAGTATCCAGGCGCTGGTCGCGCCGAGCAGCCAGACCAGGACGTCGCTGGACATCCGGGCGGCCCGCCACAGCAGTCCTTCGACGGCGAGCACCAGGTGGACGAAGAGGATCGCCAGGACCGCCCACCGGCCGCCGGTGATCGCCGCGGCGGAGGCCCCGGCGCCGATCAGGACGGCCCAGAGCCAGGTGTGCGTCAGGGTCCGGTGGCCGCCGTTGCGGTGCGAGTCGCCGCGCATCTTGGTCGCCTTGTAGACGGCGTGCGAGAGCTTGTCCACGATCTCGCAGAGCCCCCGGGACACCGGCCCGAAGGCGCGCGAGATGGTCGCGGACTTGTGGTCCAGGTCCGGGGCGAGCGCGGCCCCGGCGGTGATCAGTGCCCCGACGACGAGGACGGGCCACGGCATCGCGTGGCCGGCGGCCGCCGCCGCCGCGCCCACCCCCAGCCAGGCCGCCGCCCCTGACAGAGAGTGTGCCGGTCCCATCATGGTTCTTCCCGCCCCCAGAGTCGTATCGCTGCCATTGCCGTTGCGGCACGGCCGAGTTGAGTGGGAAGCGTATCGCCCATGATCTTCATACCGTCGTCCGGTTCCCTCATCCGGGCGGAAGGCAGGCAAGATGGGGGCGTGACCCTTATCGATCAGCTGCCCCCGACCGACGACCCCGACGCCCTCTTCGAGGCTTTCTCGTCATGGACCGAGACGCAGGGCATCACCCTCTATCCGGCCCAGGAGGAGGCGCTGATCGAGGTGGTCTCCGGCGCGAACGTGATCCTTTCCACCCCTACCGGCTCCGGAAAGAGCCTGGTCGCGGCGGGTGCGCACTTCACGGCGCTGGCCCAGGACAAGGTCACCTTCTACACCGCGCCGATCAAGGCACTGGTCTCGGAGAAGTTCTTCGACCTGTGCAAGCTGTTCGGTACGGAGAACGTCGGCATGCTCACCGGCGACGCCTCGGTCAACGCCGACGCCCCGGTGATCTGCTGCACGGCCGAGGTGCTGGCCTCCATCGCGCTGCGTGACGGCAAGTACGCCGACATCGGCCAGGTCGTGATGGACGAGTTCCACTTCTACGCCGAGCCGGACCGCGGCTGGGCCTGGCAGATCCCGCTGCTGGAGCTGCCGCAGGCCCAGTTCATCCTGATGTCGGCCACGCTCGGCGACGTCCGGATGTTCGAGGAGGATCTGACCCGGCGCACCGGCCGCCCCACCTCCGTGGTGCGCTCGGCGACCCGGCCGGTCCCGCTCAGCTACGAGTACCGGCTGACCCCGATCACCGAGACCCTCACCGAGCTCCTGGACACCAGGCAGTCGCCCGTCTACATCGTGCACTTCACCCAGGCCGCGGCCGTCGAGCGGGCGCAGTCGCTGATGAGCATCAACATGTGCACCAAGGAGGAGAAGGAGAAGATCGCCGACCTGATCGGCAACTTCCGCTTCACCACCAAGTTCGGCCAGAACCTCTCCCGCTATGTGCGGCACGGCATCGGGGTGCACCACGCGGGCATGCTGCCGAAGTACCGGCGTCTGGTGGAGAAGCTCGCCCAGGCCGGTCTGCTGAAGGTGATCTGCGGTACGGACACCCTCGGCGTCGGCGTCAACGTCCCCATCCGCACGGTGCTGTTCACCGCGCTCACCAAGTACGACGGCACCCGGGTGCGTACCCTGCGCGCCCGGGAGTTCCACCAGATCGCCGGCCGCGCGGGCCGGGCCGGTTTCGACACCGCGGGCTTCGTCGTGGCGCAGGCGCCCGAGCACGTCATCGAGAACGAGAAGGCCGTCAAGAAGGCCGGCGACGACCCGAAGAAGAAGCGCAAGGTGGTCCGCAAGAAGGCCCCCGAGGGCTTCGTCGCCTGGTCGGAGACCACGTTCGACAAGCTGATCCAGTCCGACCCGGAGCCGCTGACCTCCCGCTTCAGGGTCACGCACACCATGCTGCTGTCCGTGATCGCGCGCCCCGGCAATGCCTTCGAGGCGATGCGGCACCTGCTGGAGGACAACCACGAGCCGCGCCGGGCGCAGCTGCGGCACATCCGCCGGGCCATCGCGATCTACCGCTCGCTGCTGGACGGCGGTGTGGTGGAGCAGCTCGACGAGCCGGACGCGGAGGGCCGGATCGTCCGGCTCACCGTCGATCTCCAGCAGGACTTCGCGCTCAACCAGCCGCTGTCGACCTTCGCGCTGGCCGCGTTCGACCTGCTGGACCCGGACTCCCCCTCGTACGCCCTGGACATGGTCTCCGTGGTCGAGTCGACGCTCGACGACCCGCGGCAGATCCTCGCCGCGCAGCAGAACAAGGCGCGCGGCGAAGCGGTCGGGCAGATGAAGGCGGACGGTGTCGAGTACGAGGAGCGGATGGAGCTGCTCCAGGAGGTCACGTACCCGAAGCCGCTGAGCGAGCTGCTGTGGCACGCCTACGACGTGTACCGCAGGAGCCACCCGTGGGTGGGCGACCACCCGGTCTCGCCGAAGTCCGTGATCCGTGACATGTACGAACGCGCCATGACGTTCACGGAGTTCACCTCCAACTACGAGCTGGCCCGTACCGAGGGCATCGTGCTGCGCTATCTCGCCAGTGCGTACAAGGCGCTGGAGCACACCATCCCGGACGACCTCAAGTCCGAGGACCTGGAGGACCTGATCGCCTGGCTGGGCGAGATGGTGCGTCAGGTGGACTCCAGTCTGCTCGACGAGTGGGAGCAGCTGGCCAACCCGGAGGTGGAGACCGCCGAGCAGGCGCAGGAGCGGGCCGACGAGGTGAAGCCGGTGACGGCCAACGCCCGCGCCTTCCGGGTGCTGGTGCGCAACGCGATGTTCCGCCGGGTCGAGCTGGCCGCGCTGGACAAGGTGGGCGAGCTCGGCGAGCTGGACGGCGACGCGGGCTGGGACGAGGACGCGTGGGGCGATGCGATGGACGCCTACTGGGACGAGTACGACGACCTGGGCACCGGTCCGGACGCCCGCGGTCCGAAGCTGCTGAAGATCGACGAGGACGCGGCGCACGGGCTGTGGCGGGTCCGGCAGACCTTCGCCGATCCGAACGGCGACCACGACTGGGGCATCAGCGCGGAGATCGATCTGGCCGCCTCCGACGAGGAGGGCCGGGCCGTCGTCCGCGTGACCTCCGTCGGTCAGCTGTGAGGGCATACGCCGCGGGGGCGGCACCGCTGCGAGAGTGGAGACGAACCGCATGACGAATCCCGCCGAGCGCCTGGTCGATCTGCTCGACCTGGAGCGGATCGAGGTCAACATTTTCCGCGGCCGCAGCCCCCAGGAGTCCCTGCAACGGGTCTTCGGCGGGCAGGTCGCCGGGCAGGCTCTGGTCGCGGCGGGCCGGACCACCGACGGGGACCGGCCGGTCCATTCCCTGCACGCGTACTTCCTGCGTCCGGGGCGGCCGGGGGTGCCGATCGTCTACGAGGTGGAGCGCGTCCGGGACGGCCGGTCGTTCACCACCCGCCGGGTCACGGCCGTCCAGCAGGGCCGGACGATCTTCAATCTGACGGCGTCCTTCCACCGGCCGGAGGAGACGGGCTTCGAGCACCAGTTGCCGCCGGCCCGCGAGGTCCCGGACCCCGAGGAGCTGCCGACGGTCGCCGAGGAGGTCCGGGAGCACCTCGGGGCGCTCCCGGAGGCGCTGGAGCGCATGGCTCGCCGGCAGCCCTTCGACATCCGGTACGTCGACCGGCTGCGCTGGACGAAGGAGGAGGTCAGGGACGCCGACCCGCGCAGCGCGGTGTGGATGCGCGCGGTCGGCCCGCTGGGCGACGACCCGCTGGTGCACACCTGCGCGCTGACGTACGCCAGCGACATGACGCTCCTGGACGCGGTCCGTATCCCGGTGGAGCCGCTGTGGGGGCCGCGCGGCTTCGACATGGCGTCGCTGGACCACGCCATGTGGTTCCACCGTCCGTTCCGTGCGGACGAGTGGTTCCTCTACGACCAGGAGTCGCCGGTCGCGACGGGCGGCCGGGGGCTGGCCCGTGGCCGGATCTACGACCGCGGCGGCAACCTGCTGGTTTCCGTGGTGCAGGAGGGGCTGTTCCGCCGTCTCGGTGAGTAGCCGCGTCCGGCTCAGACGCCGGGCAGCGGGTCCTGCTCGACCTCGTGGCGGCGGGTGCGGATGTCCGGGGGTGCCGGGTGGAGCTTGGCGTCGCAGGCGGGGCCGAGGCCGGTGCGGCGTGACTCCGTACCGGTGAGCGGGCGGCCGCACATGCGGCAGCGCACCACCCGTCGCCGGGCGGACCGGCCGCCCGGGTCGTCCTCGGGCGAGGGCTCGGCCCCGGCTCCGGCGCCGGGAAGGGGTTCGGGGAAGGGCTCGGCGGATTCCACGGATCGATCTTCTCAGGGCGCCCGTCCACTGTGCGACGTCCGAGCCGCACAGACACCCGAGCAGTACACAACGGAGGAGTTCACCGGTGAGCAGCGTGCTGACCTTGAAGCCGGCCGCGGCCTCGCCCGTCGGCCATGTCGTCGAGTTCGCCGACGCGCCGGGCGGCGAGTCCCGGGTGGTGGCCCATGTGGAACGCGAACTGCCGGAGGGCGGGATACCCGCGTACCTCGCGGCCCGCAAGTCGGGTGCGCGTTCCTTCGTCCTGTGGGCCGACGCCGAGCGCCGGTCCCGGCTGGCCACCCTGGTCACCGAGTCCGCGGCCGACGGCGTGGCCACGTACCGGGTGCTGGGCGCGCAGGGCGAGCTGATCGGCACGCTCGTCCGGGAGAAGGCCCTCTACGGCAAGGGGCTGCGGACCCGCTGGACGGTCGCCCAGGCCGGCTGCCCGGAGGCGGTCGGGTTCAAGGGCCGGATCTTCTGGTGGTACGTGTGGTGGCTGCTGTTCCCGGTCCAGGTGGCGATCGGCGTGGGCAGCCTCCTGAGCGGCGGGGGCGATGTGGCGCGGGGGCCGCGGCGGATCATCTGGCGGGCCGGCCGGGAGGTTCCGCTGGAGTTCTTCTCGGACGATGACGAGATCCATGTCCACGCGGCGTGGGTCGACTGGCGGCTCGCGGCGGCTCTCGGCGCGCTGATCCGTACCTTCGACAGCTGGATGGGCACGCCCTGGGACGACAAGCGGCAGTGAGCCGGGCCCGTGCGGCCCCGGCCGCACGGGCCGGGGCGGTCAGGAGGCGAGGATCCTGGCCTTCTGGGCCTCGAACTCGCTCTCGCTCAGCACTCCCTGGCTCTTGAGGTCTCCGAGGTCCTTGAGCTGGGCGATCTTGTTGCTCATCTCGTCCTCCGGCGCCAGGGACGTGGGTGGGGGCGCCGCGGGGGCGGGCCGGGCCTGTGCCTGCTCGGCGTCCTGCTGTGCCCAACGGCCCGCCTGGCGCCGGGATACCCGGTTGGAGACCGAGGTGGCGGTTCCGGCGATCACCGCTGTACGGGCGACGCCGCGAAGAAGGCCTGGCATGGTGCATCTCCTTTGACTGGCTGCTGCGAGGGCCGGCCGGCGCCACGAGGAACGACCGGCGCCGTGCGGACTGGACGGCTCAGGCCCTGGTGCCGGCCTCGGCCGCGTCGAGCGATGCGAGGATCTCCTGGACCGGGATCCGCCCATCGGCGACGAGCCGTGCCCCGGAGCGGCGCAGGGCGGCCGCGAACGGTCCGGCCCACACGTTCTCGTAGATGACGATCCCGGCCGCGCTGCCGGGTTCCAGGACCGCGCTCACCTCGTCGGTGTCGTCCCGGCCGAGCAGGCCGGAGGACACCCCCTCGAACACGGCCAGCTCGTCGTGGCCGTCGCCGGTCAGTTCGGAGAGTTCCACCCCCGTGACCGTTCCGTCCTGGTCCTTCCTGACGAAGACCAGGTCCAGGATCCGGATGATTCCCCGGTCGACCAGGTCGACCAGCAGGGGCAGCCCCTCGCCCGTCAAACGGCCGCCCGGGAACTCGACCACCAGATAGTCGATCGGCCCCGTCTCATCGGTCTCGCTGCTCACACCGGCTCCTCAGAATCTCGGCTGCCCCGGGTCCGGCCAGGGCCTGTGTCTCCGTCATTGGAGCAGTGGACGGGCCGGTACGCATCTCGGTCGTGGCTCTGGGCGGGCGCCGGCCCCGGTTACTCCATCGGGTGGACAGCGGGTACCTCCGACGGCCCAGTGGTGCGAGCCCTGCCCCGCCCCTCCCCCACCGCCACGGATGGTGGACGCGCGCGGACGGCCTGCGGGGGCCGGCCCGGAGTTCCGGGGGTTTCCGGGACCGCCACGCGCAGGGCGACGGGAGACGGCGATGACCCAACCGGCGGACACGGGCCGGCAGCGGATGCCGTTGCCCCTGCTGCGGGACCAGAGGGCGCCGGTGACCGGAGGCGAGCTCCGGCATCGGCCGGGCGGCCGTGGTGAAGCCGGGACGGGCCGGTGCCGTTGTCGTCGTCAACCACTCCTCCGCCCGCGAGTCGGCCGAGGACGTGGTGCGGGAGACCGAGTCCTTCGGTGTGCGGGCGTACGCCCACCGGGCGGATGTCTCCCGGGAGGAGCAGGCCGTCGGGATGTTCGCCCGCACGGCCGAGGAGTCGATCCGCGCCGATGCCGGGATGACGCTCTGCCCCGGCTCCGCCGCCGGTGGCTGACCCCGTGGGAGGTACGGACATGACGGATGGTCAAGTAATGGTGGGCGTGGGGCTCATCGTGGTGCTGGCGGTCGGCTCCCAGCTGCTGGCGAGCCGGCTGCGGATCCCGGCGCTGTTGATCCTGCTGCCGGTCGGCTTCGCCGCCGGGGCGCTGGCGGACACCGTCGATCCCGAGAAGCTGCTGGGCGAGGCCTTCTCCCCGCTGGTCTCGCTCGCGGTGGCGGTGATCCTCTACGAGGCCGGGCTCGGACTGGAGCTCAGGCGGCTGCGGGGCCACACCCGTCGCATCGTGGTCAGGCTGATCTGGCTGGGGGCGCTCATCACCTGGCTGGCGGCCGCGCTGTTCGCGATGCCGGTGCTGGACATGTCCAAGGGCGCGGCCGTGATGCTGGGCGCGATCCTCGTGGTGTCCGGTCCGACGGTCGTCGGGCCGCTGCTCAATTTCGTACGGCCCACCGAGCGGTTGCAGCGCATCCTCGTCTGGGAGGGCTCCCTGATCGACCCGGTCGGCGGCATCCTGGGAGCCCTTGTCTTCCACGCCGTGGTCGCCGGTGAACTCAAGGGATTCGGCAGCCAGTTGGAACAGTTCACGGCCAGCGCCGCAGTGGGTGCGGTGGGCGGTGCGATCGGGGTCGGCGTGCTGTGGCTGCTGCTGCGCCACGTCCGGCTGAACGAGGAGCTGGCCACGTCGGCGCAGATCGCCGCGGTGATCGGGATCGCCGCCGCCTGCGACGCGCTCCGCGAGGACACCGGGCTCATCTCGGCGGTCGTCATGGGAATGGCCATGGTGAATCTGCCGGGCCTGGACATCCCGGCTCGCCGGCCGTTCCTGGACACGCTGGTCTCGCTGATCATCGGCATGCTGTTCATCTCCATCTCGGCCACGGTCACCCCGGCCTCGCTGCGCCATGTGGTGCTGCCCTCGCTCGCGTTGGTCGCCGTCCTGGTGCTGGTGGTGCGCCCGCTCGTGGCCCTGGTGTCGACGGCGGGCACCGATGTGCGCGGCGGGGAACGGTGGTTCATCGGGTGGATGGCCCCTCGCGGCATCGTCGCCGCGGCGACCGCCTCCACGTTCTCGGCGACCTTGATGGCGCGGGGCGTCGACGGCGCCGAGCGGATCCTTCCCGCGACCTTCGTGGTGATCGTCGCCACCGTCATGCTGTACGGCCTGACGGCGTTTCCGGTCGCCCGGCGGCTCGGGGTGCTGCGCCCCGCCCGGTCCCGGCCCCTGCTGGTCGGCGGCTCGCCCTGGGCGGTCGATCTGGGATGCGCACTGCGCTCGGCGGGGCTGGATGTGCTGATGTGGGCGGGCGCCGAGCGGCAGCGGGCCCGGATCGAGGAGGCCGGGCTGCCCCTGGCGCCGGGCGAACTGCTCGCGGCGGCCTCGGGTGCCGGGGCGGAGCTGGAGGGCATCACCGGCGTGCTGCTGCTCACCGAGGAGGACGACTTCAACGCCCTCGCCGCCATGACCCTGCGGGAGAGCGTCGAGGGCCCGGTGCACCGGCTCGGCCCGGCCGCCGACAGCCAGGGGGTGGTGGCGCCGTACACCGGGGGCGAGCCTCTCTTCCGTACCGGCCTGACCGGGCCGGAGCTGGCCCGCCGTTACGAGGCCGGGGCCCGGGTCACGGCCCGGCGGGCCGACGGGGCCGTCCCGGCCGGGCACGATGTGCTGTTCCTCGTCCGCGCCGACGGGCGGCTCGTCCCGGTCACCACTGCGCACATCCCGGAGACCCGGCCGGGCGACATCACCGTCCTGTTCGGCCCGCCGTCCGGGAAGCCGCCGGTCTGAGCGACCTCAGCGGCGCTCCTCGGCGCGGGCCCGGTCCGGGGCCTCGTCGAGGATGCGGGCCGCCGTGATGAGCGAGTGGTGGGTGAACGCCTGTGGGAAATTGCCGAGTTGCTTGCCGCTGGGTCCGATCTGCTCGGCGAACAGGCCGACATGGTCGGCGTACGTGAGCATCTTCTCGAAGGTGTACCCGGCCATCCGCAGCCGGTCCGCGCGGGCCAGGGCGTCCACGTAGAGGAACATGCAGAGGCTGGACGTACCCTCGGAAGCCCCGCGGCCCGTCCGGGGAGGCCGCGGGATCGTAGCGGTGGACGAGGCCCTGGGAGACGAGGGCGATGGAAGCCATCGGTCCATGAGCGTCCGTTCCCGGGGCTCATGGGGATCCGTTGCCGGACCGGCCCCTCCGGCTTCCGCTGTCCGCCCGGCGCCCCGTGCTCGCCCGCCCGGGCCGCGACGGCCGGGCGGTACGGCGGTAGCGGCCCGGAGTCGGGGCGTGTCGGACGACGTCCAGATGATGCCGGAACCGGGCCGAGCAGCGATGATCGGACGCAGGGCGTGGGCGCGCCGACCGGTGCGGTGCCCTGCGCCGCCCTGCCGGCCTGCCCCGGCCCCGTCCGGCCCGTTCCCCGGTCCTGGGCTCCGGCGAGTGCGGCGCGTGCCCGTGGAGCAGTCAGGAGGGCCCGATGCCGCAGGACGCGAACTCGATGCTCAGGACGGCACCCGATGCGACGCCCGAGCAGCGAGCGGCTCTCGGCAAAGCGGCCCGGCGGGCGACACCCAGGTCGAGCCATGCCGAGTTCGAACCGCCGGCCGACCGGCCCGACCCGTTGGCCGTCCTCGAAGCCCAGTCCGCGACCCGGCTGCCCGAACTCGTACCGATCCGCTACGGGCGGATGACCGAGTCGCCGTTCCGCTTCTACCGGGGTGCCGCCGCGATCATGGCCGCCGACCTGGCCACCACCGGGGACTCCGGGATCCGGGCCCAACTGTGCGGGGACGCCCATCTGCTGAACTTCCGGCTGCTCGCCTCGCCCGAGCGGAATCTGCTGTTCGACATCAACGATTTCGATGAGACGTCGCCCGGCCCCTGGGAGTGGGACGTCAAACGCCTGGCGGCCAGCTTCGTCATCGCGGGACGGGCGAACGGTTTCACCGAACGGGAGCGCGCGGACATCGTGCTGACCACGGTGCGGTCGTACCGGGAGTCGATGATCCGCTTCGCCGGCATGCGCAACCTCGATGTCTGGTACTCGCGGGTCGACATCGGCCGCCTCGAAGCGCTGGCGGCCCAGCAGTTGGCGAAGCGTGGCCGCAGGAAGCTGGCCCGGTTCGCGGCGAAGGCCCGAACCCGGGACAGCCTCCATGCCTTCGACAGGCTCACCGGGACGGTGGACGGGCAGTCGCGCCTCGCGGCGGACCCGCCGCTGCTCGTACCGGCCGCCGATCTGCTCCCGGAGGGCGAGCAGGAGGCGACGCAGGAGCAGCTCCGCACACTGGTCTCGCACTACGGCCGCAGCCTGCCGTCGGACCGGCGGGCCCTGCTCTCCGACTTCCGGTTCGTGGACATGGCACGCAAGGTGGTCGGCGTCGGCAGCGTGGGCACGCGTTGCTGGGTCATCCTGATGCTCGGCAGGGACGGCGGGGATCCGCTCCTCCTCCAGGCCAAGGAGGCCGGAACCTCGGTGCTCGCGCCCCACGCCGGCGCCGGCCCGTACCGGAACCAGGGCGAGCGGGTGGTCGCGGGGCAGCGGCTGATGCAGGCGGCGAGCGACATCTTCCTCGGCTGGGAGCGGGTGGACGGGATCGACGGCAGGCGCCGCGACTTCTACGTACGCCAGTTGCGAGACTGGAAGGGCATCGTCGAGCCGGAGGACATGCTGCCGTCCGGCATGCGGGTCTTCGGCGAGGCGTGCGGCGCCACCCTGGCCCGCGCCCACGCGCGTTCCGGCGACCGGATCGCCATCGCGGCGTATCTGGGGCGCGGTCCCTCGTTCGACCGGGCGCTGGTCTGCTTCGCCGAGAAGTACGCCGACCGCAACGAGCGGGACCACCGGACGCTGGTCGACGCGGTGCGGGCGGGCCGGATCCCTGCCGCCCTGGACCGCTGAGCCGCTCCGTCGCCCCGGCCGCGCGCTGGTCCAGGGGGATGGCAGTACGGGAACCGGCGCACCCGCCCAGCGGGTACATCACGGACGAATCAGCGCGTTGTGCTATCTCCTTGTGGACGCTTGTCGACCCCAGTGGGACAGCCCGCTCCGGACGGTTCGCGACGCCGAGGAGGCAACGATCATGTCGGCCGAAACCGCCGCACCGGACCCCCTCGCGCGGATCCGCACCCGCGGCTACGCCGCGCTCCTCGTACTGGCGGCGGTCCTCGGCATCCCGGTCTCGGCGGTGGCGTTCGGTTTCCTCGCGCTCACCCACGAACTCCAGTCGCTGACCTACCACGACCTGCCCCGGGCGCTGGGCTTCGCCGGCACGCCATCCTGGTGGCCGGTGCCGCTGCTCGCCGCGGCGGGCCTGCTGGTCGGGCTGACCATCCGCCATCTGCCGGGGCACGGCGGCCACCGGCCCGCCGACGGGATGGTGGCCACGGGGGCGCCCTCGGCGGTGGAGCTGCCCGGCATCGTGCTGGCGGCGATCGCCTCCCTGGGCCTCGGGGCGGTGCTCGGCCCCGAGGCCCCGCTCATCGCGCTCGGCGGCGGACTGGCCGTGTACGCGGCACGCCTGGTCAGGCCCGACATCGGGCCCGGTCCCAGCGCCGTGATGGGAGCCGCGGGAAGCTTCGCCGCGATCAGCGCGCTGCTGGGTTCACCGCTCCTGGGGGCGTTCTTGCTGATGGAGGCCTCGGGGCTGGCCGGGATGATGCTGGGAATGGTCCTGGTGCCGGGTCTGCTGGCGGCCGGCATCGGCGCGCTCATCTTCACCGGACTCGGCTCCTGGACCGGGCTCGGTACGTACTCCCTGGCGCTCCATCACGTACCCCGGGCCGCCGAACCGGACATCGCGCAATTCGGCTGGGCCGTCGTCCTCGGTCTGGCCGCGGCCTTCGTCGGCACGGGCATTCAGCGGCTCGCCGGGCTTCTCCAGGAGCGGGTGGAGCGGCGGACCGTGGCGGCCACCGTCGTCATGGGCGTGGTCGTGGGCGTGGCCGCGCTCGTGTACGCGGAGAGCACCGGACGGGACGCGTCGGGGGTGCTGTACTCCGGGGAGAGCGCCCTCGATCCGCTGCTGGCGCAGAGCGCCGGGTACTCGGTGGGCACACTCGTACTGCTGGTGGCCTGCAAGGCGGTGGCGTACAGCGCGTCCTTGAGCGGCTTCCGGGGCGGCCCGGTCTTCCCGGCGATGTTCGTGGGGGCGGCGGGCGGCATCGCCCTGTCCCATCTGCCGGGGCTCAGCCTCACGTCGGGCTTCGCGATGGGCATCGGCGCCATGTGCGTGGCGATGCTCAAGCTGCCGATGACGTCGGTACTCCTGGCGACACTGTTGCTGGGGTCCGAGGGCCTCACCGTCATGCCGCTCGTGATCGTCTCGGTCGTGGTCTCCTATGTCGTCACGATCAGGCTCGCGCCGTCCCCGGCCGGTGCCCGGCCGGATCGAGGATGACGGACCGCCACCGTGACCTCAGACGCTCTCCTTCTCCTGGTACGGATTCGCGCACAGCGCCCAGATGACGAAGACGTCGATGGCGATGAGCACCAGCGACCAGAGCGGGTAGTGGGGCAGCCACAGGAAGTTGGCGACTGCGCTCAGGCCCGCGAGCACAATGCCCACCACACGCGCCCATGCGGCTCCGGTGAACAGCGCGCAGCCGGCGATCACTATGAGGATGCCGAGTGCGAGGTGGATCCAGCCCCAGCCGGTGAGGTTGAACCGGAACAGATAGTCGCGGGTTGCGACGAACACGGCGTCCTTGGCTATGGCGGCGATTCCTTCGAGGATCGCCATCACTCCGCCGAAGATCATCAGTACCGCCGCGAAGGCGGTCCCGCCGATCCGGAAGGGATGGTGCGCACTCGAAGGGGCGGTGGGCGCCACCGACGGCCCGCTGCTGGTACTGGCCATTGCGGCCTCCTCGGGTAGCCGAGCGACCCGGTGGACAGAGTGGACCACCGGAGCCTCCCCGACCAAGCGTGTCACGTCGGCACCCGCCCGGCAGAACAGCCGTCCCCCGCGGGCACCGCCGGCGAGCGCCCTGTCTCTGTACAGGGATATCATCTCCATGATGAGAGAAACCGAGGAGACGGAGTCCGGCTCCGTCGATGCCCGGATCGCCGCGAGGCTGGGTGAACTTCGCACCGAACGCCGCTGGTCGCTGGACGAGCTCTCGCGACGCAGCGAGGTGAGCCGGTCCACGCTGTCCCGGCTGGAACGCGGCGAGTTGAGCCCGACGGCCACCCTGCTCGGCAAGTTGTGCACGGTCTACGGGCGGACGATGTCGCGGCTGCTGCTGGAGGTGGAGGCGGAGCCCCCGCAGCTCGTCCCCGCCGCGCGGCAACCGGTCTGGCGGGACGAGGCATCGGGCTTCGTGCGGCGCTCGGTGTCGCCTCCGCACGCCGGACTGCGCGCGGAGGTCATCGAGGGCACCCTCGACGCGGGGGCCGCCATCGCCTACGGGAACGCGCCGGTGTCCGGCGTGGAGCAGCACGTCTGGGTGCTGGAGGGAACGGTCGAGATCACCGTCGACGGCACCGTGCACACCGTGCGCCGCGGCGACTGCCTCCGCTTCCGGCTGCGCGGCCCCTCGCACTTCCACTGCCCCGGACCGGGGCAGGTCCGCTATGCACTGATGATCGTTCTGCCGTGAGAGGACCCCGCACATGATCGAGATCGTCCCCGTACACGGGCATGAACTGGTCACCTACGCCGATGAGTTGGCCGCGCTCCTGGTGGACACCGTGGACGGCGGATCGTCGGTGGGCTTCCTCGCGCCGCTGGACCGCGAAGTGGCCGCCGACTGGTGGCGGGAGCGGGCCGTGGCCGTCGACGCGGGGCGCCTCCAGGTCTGGATCGCCCGCGACGCGGAACGGGTCGCCGGGACCATCGCGCTGGACCGGGCCCGGCTGCCCAACGCCCGGCACCGCGCGGAGGTGGCCAAACTGATGGTGCGTCCGTCGGCCCGCGGCCGGGGCGTGGGCCGGTCGCTGCTCGATGCCGCCGAGCGGTCGGCCGCCGGGGCGGGTGTCACACTGCTGGTGCTGGACACCGAGAGCGGAAGTCCCGCCGAGCGGCTCTACCGTTCGGCGGGCTGGACGGAGTGCGGCTCGATCCCGGACTACGCCGGGGATCCGGCCGGGGTCCTGAAGCCCACGACGCTCTACTACAAGGCGATCGGCCCCGCGCAGGCGTCGACCGGGGCGTGAGCGGCACACCGATCCCCCGGTCGGGGCACAGCAGTTCGGGGCCAGGCCGGTATCCGTACACGGGTCGCTCATCGGGGTCATGCCCCGGACGCCGCGACAGCCGGACTCCCGCAGGTCGGTGGCGTGTACGGGGTCCGGACGGCCGGAGAACCGGCTTCGTACGGAGCGGTCGCGGGCGTGACAATGGCTGCGGAAGCCACACCTCACGAGGAGACCTCATGACGCTGTACGACATCCCCCTGCGCACGCTCACCGGCGAGCCCACGTCCCTGGCCGACTACCGGGGCCGGGCCGTCCTGTTGGTGAATGTCGCGTCCAAGTGCGGGCTCACCCCGCAGTACGAGGGCCTGGAGAAGCTCCAGACCGACTACGCGGACCGCGGCTTCACCGTGCTCGGCGTGCCGTGCAACCAGTTCGCCGGCCAGGAGCCGGGGAGCCCGGAGGAGATCCAGACCTTCTGCTCGACCACGTACGGGGTCAGCTTCCCGCTGCTGGAGAAGACCGAGGTGAACGGCGAGGGGCGCCACCCGCTCTACGCCGAGCTGGCGCAGCTGGCGGACGCGGACGGCGAGGCCGGTGACGTCCAGTGGAACTTCGAGAAGTTCCTCATCTCGCCGGCGGGCGAGCCGGTCGCGCGCCTTCGCCCGCGCGTCGAGCCCCAGGCGCCGGAGCTCGTCGCGGCCATCGAGGCCCTGCTGCCGGCCTGACGGTTCGTCCCCGGGCGCCGGGCCGGCCACCGGCCCGGCGCCCGGGGAGACACAGTCAGCGGATCGGCATGCCCGAGAGGGTGCGGGCGATCACCAGGCGCTGGATCTCACTGGTGCCCTCGAAGATCGTGTAGATCGCCGCGTCCCGGTGCATCCGCTCCACCGGGTACTCACGGGTGAACCCGTTGCCGCCGAGGATCTGGACGGCCTGTGCGGTGACCTTCTTCGCGGTCTCGCTCGCGTACAGCTTGGACATCGAGCCCTCGGCCGAGGTGAACGGCTTGCCGGTGGTCGCCATCCACGAGGCGCGCCACACCAGCAGCCGGGCCGCGTCGATCTGCGTACGCATGTCGGCGAGCTGGAAGGCGATGCCCTGGTTGTCGATGATGGGCCGGCCGAACTGGGTGCGGGTCTTCGCGTAGTCCAGCGCCACCTCGTACGCCGCACGGGCGGTGCCGACCGCCATGGCGCCCACCGCGGGACGGGACGCCTCGAAGGTGGCCATCGCGGCGTTCTTCACCCGCTCACCGCCGGAGGCGGCGCGCTCGCGGGCCCGTGCCAGGCGCTGGTCGAGCTTCTCCTTGCCGCCGAGGAGGCAGTGGCCGGGGACGCGGACGTCCTCCAGGACGACCTCGGCGGTGTGCGAGGCCCGGATGCCGTGCTTCTTGAACTTCTGGCCCTGGGAGAGACCGGGGGTGTCCGGCGGCACGATGAACGAGGCGTGCCCCTTGGACCCCAGCTCCGGGTCGACCACGGCCACGACGACATGGACGTTGGCGATGCCGCCGTTGGTCGCCCAGGTCTTGGTGCCGTTCAGCACCCACTCGTCCTTGGCCTGGTCGTACACCGCGCGGGTACGCATCGAGGCGACGTCGGAACCGGCGTCCGGCTCGGACGAGCAGAAGGCCGCGACCTTGACATCGTCGGCGTCGCCGTACATCTGCGGAATCCAGGTGCCGATCTGCTCCTCGGTGCCGTTGGCGAGGACGCCCACGGCCGCCAGGCCCGTACCGACGATGGACAGGGCGATGCCCGCGTCCCCCCAGAAGAGCTCCTCCATCGCCATCGGGATGCCGAGGCCCGTCGGGTCGAAGAACTGCTGGGCGTAGAAGTCGAGGGAGTAGATGCCGACCTTGGCCGCCTCCTGGATGACGGGCCAGGGCGTTTCCTCACGCTCGTCCCACTCCGAAGCCGCCGGACGGATCACATCCGCGGCGAAGCCGTGAAGCCAGTCACGGACCTGCTTCTGGTCATCGTTGAGTTCGAGCGTGAACTCCGCCATGTTCCCCTCCACGTACTGCTGTGAAAAACCACTCGTTACTTGCGGTAACCGCAGTCTGTTACCGACAAGTAGCCTCTGTCAACCGCCCAGGTTCGGATCCGCACGGCGCTGGGCAGGGTGTTACGTTGCGCAGGCAGGACGCATTTGCACGGCCAGGGGCGGGGAGAGGCGACATGGAGAGCACACGACAGGCAGAGCGACAGCGGACAGCGGCCGAGAGCCGCCGCCGCGAGCTGCTCGAAGCCGCCGACCGCGTGGTGCTCAGGGACGGGCCCGGGGCCTCGATGAACGCCATCGCGGCGGAGGCCGGAATCACCAAGCCGATCCTCTACCGGCACTTCGGCGACAAGGGCGGCCTCTACCGCGCCCTCGCCAAGCGCCACACCGACGCCCTGCTGATCGCGCTGCGGGCCGCGCTCGACGCTCCCGCCGAGCGCCGCCGGCGCGTCGAGTCGACGCTCGACACCTATCTCGCCGCGATCGAGGCCCGCCCGCAGGTCTACCGATTCCTGATGCACCCGTCCGACGACGCGGCGCCCTCGACGGAACAGGGCTTCGACGTCGGACGGCACTCGGCGCCACTGCTGCGCAGACTCGGCGAGGAGCTCGCCCTGGTGATCGCCGAGCGGGTGGACCTGGGCCCGGACAGCGAGGCCATGGCCCGCATCTGGGGCCACGGCATCGTCGGCATGATGCACGCCGCGGGCGACTGGTGGCTGGGCGAACGCCCCTGCTCCCGGGAGCAGTTGGTGAGCAGCCTGGCCGACCTGCTGTGGGGCAGGCTGGCCGCGGCGGGCGACCGTCCGGGCGGACCGGGTTTCTAGGACCGGGTGGCAAGGACCGGATTCCCGGGCCCGGGTGCCTAGGACGCGGCCTCGCCGGTGCGCGCCCAGGGCGCGCGGCGGGCCGCTCGCATCGCCCTTCTGCGGCGCAGCCCGGTCAACCGGTCCGTGTAGACCGCGCCTTCGAGATGGTCGCACTCGTGCTGGAGGCAGCGCGCGAAGAACCCGGTGCCGGTGATCCGGACCGGTTCGCCGTCGACCGTGCTGCCCTCGACGACCGCACGGTCGAACCGCGGGGTGGCCGCTTCGAGGCCGGGCAGCGAGAGGCAGCCCTCCGGGCCGCGTACGGTGATGCCGTCGGCCTCGACGAGCCTGGGGTTGACGAGGTGCCCGAGGTGACGGATGTCGTCGTCGTCCGGGCAGTCGTAGACGAACACCCGCAGTGGAACGCCGATCTGGTTGGCCGCGAGGCCGACGCCCTCGGCCGCGTACATGGTGGCGTACATGTCCTCGACGAGCCGGGCGAGCGAGGGGCCGAAGTCGGTGACGGGTTCACAGGCCCCGTGCAACACCGGATCACCGAGCAGGCTCATGGCACGAATCAGTCCGGAACTGCCGGGGATCGGGCGGTTTCGCATGGCCGCAATCGTACGTTCCACGTGACCTCCACCTTCCCGGCGGTGCCAGGGTGCGGTCGCCGCGCCGGACATCGATAGGCTGGGCGTGGACCGATGCAAGGAGGATCTAGGACGATGGCAGGCAACACGGAGCCGCTGTCGCCGCGGGCCAAGCTGGCCGTGACGGCGGGCAAGGCCGCGGCGGCGGTGTCACGCGCCGCAGGGCGCGGCAGCGGATCGGTGATCGGCGGCCGGGTGGCGCTCAAGCTCGACCCCGACCTGCTGGGGCGGCTGGCGCAGCACCTGGACGTGATCCTCGTGTCGGCGACGAACGGCAAGACGACGACCACCCGGCTGATCGCCGAAGCACTGCGGGCCGCGGGCCCGGTGGTGTCCAACGCGCTCGGCGCCAACATGCCGGCGGGCATCACCTCGGCGCTGGCCGGCGGCTCGGACGCGCAGTACGGCGTGATCGAGGTGGACGAGAAGTACCTCGCCGGGGTCGCACGCGACACGACTCCCAAGGTGATCGCGCTGCTCAACCTCTCCCGCGACCAGCTGGACCGCGCGGCGGAGACCCGGATGCTGGCGGAGAAGTGGCGTGAGGGGCTGTCCGGCTCGAAGGCCGTGATCGTCGCGAACGCCGACGACCCGCTGATCGTCTGGGCGGCGTCCTCCTCCCCCAATGTGGTGTGGGTGGCGGCCGGACAGGCGTGGAAGGACGACGCCTGGTCCTGCCCCTCCTGCGGCGGTGTGATGCAGCGTCCCGGCGACGACTGGTTCTGCGGCGAGTGCGGATTCCGCCGGCCCGCCCCCAGCTGGGTCCTGCACGGCGACTACGTCCTGGACCCGCACGGTTCGGCGTGGCCGATCCACCTCCAGCTGCCCGGCCGCGCCAACAAGGCCAACGCCACCAGCTCCGCCGCCGTGGCCGCCGTCTTCGGTGTGCCGCCGCAGGTCGCGCTGGAACGGATGTACCAGGTGCAGGCCGTCGCGGGCCGCTACGACGTGGTGTCCTTCCTCGGCCGTGAACTGCGGCTGCTGCTGGCGAAGAACCCGGCGGGCTGGCTCGAAACGTTCTCCCTGATCGACCCGCCGCCCACGCCGGTGATCCTCTCCGTCAACGCCCGCGGCGCGGACGGCACGGACACTTCCTGGCTGTGGGACGTGGACTACACCCAGCTCGCCGGTCACCCGATCTTCGTGCTCGGCGACCGCAAGCTGGACCTGGCGGTCCGTCTCGAAGTGGCCGGTCTCGACTTCCGGGTCTGCGAGAACCTCGACGAGGCCGTGCAGCAGGCCCCGCCCGGCCGTATCGAGGTCATCGCCAACTACACCGCCTTCCAGGATCTGCGCCGTCGTGTCGGCAACTGACCCCGGCCCCGGCCACCTCCGGAGAGGACGAAGCATGAGCAACAACGGTCTGCGTCTGGTCTGGGTCTACCCCGACCTCCTCAGCACCTACGGCGACCAGGGCAACGCGCTGGTGGTGGAGCGTCGCGCCCGGCAGCGCGGTCTCGACGTCCAGCGCGTCGACGTGCGCAGCGACCAGCCGATCCCGACGTCCGGCGACATCTATCTGATCGGCGGCGGTGAGGACCGGCCGCAGCGGCTCGCCGCGGAGCGGTTGCGCCGCGACGGCGGGCTCAGCCGGGCCGCGTCGAACGGCGCGATCATCTTCTCGGTCTGCGCGGGCTACCAGATCCTCGGCCACGAGTTCATCAACGACCTCGGTGAGCGCGAGCCCGGTCTCGGGCTGCTCGACGTGGTCTCCACCCGCGGCGAGGGGGCCCGCTGCGTCGGTGACGTACTGGCCGACATCGACCCGCACCTCGGCCTGCCACCGCTGACCGGGTTCGAGAACCACCAGGGCGTCACCCATCTCGGCCCGACGGCACGGCCGTTCGCCCGGGTGCAGTTCGGCCGGGGCAACGGCACCGGCGACGGCACCGAGGGTGCGTACAACGACACCGTCTTCGGTACGTACATGCACGGCCCCGTCATGGCGCGCAATCCACTGATCGCGGACCTGCTGCTGAAGCTGGCCCTCGATGTGAACGCCCTGCCGCCGACGGACGACCGCTGGTACGAGGCGCTGCGCGCCGAGCGCATCGCGTCGGCCACGCAGCCCGCCTGATGGGGCGCTGAGCGTCCGGCTACTCTCCAGGTTGCCGGACGCTCTTGCTTTCGCACGTCCGAGCGGAGTCCAGCAGGCGGACGCCCGGTTCGGTCCCGCCACCCTGCGCCGGTAGGGTGGCGGGGATCCAACCGGACGACGTGGTCCGGTCGTCGGCCCACGTTGCAAAGGTTTCCCGGGCAATGCGAATTGGTGTGCTCACCTCCGGCGGCGACTGCCCCGGCCTCAACGCCGTCATCCGTTCCGTCGTTCATCGCGCGGTGGTCGACCACGGCGACGAGGTCATCGGCTTCCACGACGGGTGGAAGGGCCTCCTTGAGTGCGACTTCCGCAAGCTCGATCTCGACGCGGTCGGCGGCATCCTCGCCCGCGGCGGTACGATCCTCGGCTCCTCCCGGGTTCAGCCCGCCCATCTGCGCGGCGGCGTGGAGCAGGCCAGGGGCCATGTCTCCGATCTCGGTCTCGACGCGATCATCCCGATAGGCGGCGAGGGCACGCTGAAGGCCGCCAACCTGCTCTCCGAGGCGGGCCTGCCGATCGTCGGCGTTCCGAAGACCATCGACAACGACATCGCCTCGACCGATGTGACCTTCGGCTTCGACACCGCGGTCGGGGTCGCGACCGAGGCGCTCGACCGGCTCAAGACGACGGCCGAATCGCACCAGCGGGTGCTGATCGTCGAGGTCATGGGCCGCCACACCGGCTGGATCGCCCTGCACTCGGGAATGGCGGCCGGTGCGCACGCCATCGTGGTGCCGGAGCGCCCGTTCGACATCGATGAGCTGACCGAGGTGGTCGGCCGGCGTTTCTCGGCAGGCAAGAAGTTCGCGATCGTGGTCGTCGCCGAGGGCGCCAAGCCCCGCGAGGGCACGTCGATGGAGATCGAGCAGGGCACCAAGGACATCTACGGGCACGAGCGGTTCGCCGGCATGGCCACGCAGCTCTCCGGCGAGCTGGAGCGGCGCCTGGGCAAGGAGGCCCGGCCGGTGATCCTCGGCCATGTGCAGCGCGGTGGCACGCCGACCGCGTACGACCGGGTGCTTGCCACCCGCTTCGGCTGGCACGCGGTGGAGGCGGCGCACCGCGGTGAGTTCGGCATGATGACGGCACTGCGTGGCACGGACATAGTGATGGTCCCGCTGGGTGAGGCCGTGGAGACGCTGAAGACCGTCCCGGCGGAGCGCTACGCCGAGGCGGAGTGCGTGCTCTGAGCGACACCTCGTCCTACGGACTGCCCCCGGCCGCAGCTGCGGCCGGGGGCAGTTCTACTCTGGTCGGGACAACCGGCACGAAACGGGGACGCCCCCAGCAGGAGTGAACAGATGGATCACAGCGGGCACGGCATGAACATGGATCTGCCGCCGTTCACGCTGGGACGTGGGCTCCAATTCTCCGCGGACCCGTTCTTCCTCATCGGCTGCCTACTCGGCATCGGCCTGTACGCGTACGCCGTGCTGCGGCTGCGCAGACGCGGGGACAGCTGGCCGGCCGGCCGGATCGTCTTCTTCGTCCTCGGCGTGCTGAGCATCGCACTGGTGATGTGCACCAAGCTCAACGACTACGGCATGGTCATGTTCAGCGTGCACATGGTGCAGCACATGGTGATCAGCATGCTGTCACCGATCCTGCTGCTGCTGGGCGCTCCGGTGACCCTGGCGCTGCGTGCGCTGCCGGTCGCGGGCCGCGGCCGCACCGGTCCGCGCGAGCTGCTGCTCAAGCTGCTGCACAGCCGGTACATGAGGATCATCACGCATCCGGTCTTCACGATTCCGCTCTTCATCGCCAGCCTGTACGGGCTGTACTTCACCCCGCTCTTCGACTTCCTGATGGGCTCGAAGACCGGCCACATCGCGATGATGGTTCACTTCCTCGCGGTCGGTCTGGTGTTCTTCTGGCCGATCATGGGCGTCGATCCGGGGCCGCACCGGCCCGGCTATGTGATGCGGATGCTGGAGCTGTTCGCCGGGATGCCGTTCCACGCGTTCTTCGGCATCGCGCTGATGATGGCGACGACGCCGATGGTGGAGACGTACGAGAATCCGCCGGCCTCGCTGGGCATCGACGCGCTGAGCGACCAGGGCTGGGCGGGCGGTATCGCCTGGGCCTTCAGCGAGATCCCGTCGGTGCTGGTGCTGATCGCGCTGGTCTTCCAGTGGTACCGCTCCGAGCAGCGGACGGCGAAGCGCTCCGACCGGGCGGCCGACCGGGACGGTGACCAGGAGTTGCAGGCGTACAACGCCTATCTCGCCTCATTGCAGGCGCGCGGACAGTAGCGGTGGGCACGCCTCAGGGGTGACGATGGCATTCACGGCCGCGCGGCCGATGAGGAGGGTGCGGGCATGTCCGGATCCACGAAGGCCATGGGAGTGCTCACGCTGACGGCCCTGGTCGTGGTCACCGCCTACACGGTGGCGCTGGGGAGCAGCGGCTGGCTCTGGTTCGGTTGGGTGGTGCTCGGCCTGATCACCCTGGGGATGGCGGCGACGCGCGAATCCTGATCCGTGACGCACACACTCTGACCGCCACCGGCCGGGTGTCCGGTACCGGCGGCATCACGTCGGGGCAGGCGGTTGCCTTCACGACCCGGCCGACGCCGGGACGTACCCGTTCGATCGCGCCGTCCACCCGCGCATGAAGGGGTCGCCCACCGTTCGGTGAGCCCGCGCGGTGGTTCGTGGAAGAAACATGCGGCCCCGACTCCGGGCGCCCCGCTGTCACCTGCGGCCGGCCGCCGCCGCGCCGGCCCCCGCCGGCTCCCCCGCTCCGGCGGACCCGAGCGGCGTTTGCGCTTCAACTCTTGACAGGTGCGCATCATCACGTCACGGTGGGAGCGCTCCCACAGTCAAGGCTTGCACACGACGACGGCCGCCGCCCCGGCGGCGGGGAGCGTCCGTGACACCGGGCCCCGCTCGCCCCGGACCGTGCCGCAGCCCCACCGCACTACGCACCCCGCTCCCCCTTTCCCCCACGACGCACCGACGGTCGCCGCCCTCGTCGGCGGGGCCCGGTGCGGGGCAGCGCGCGCCGACGGAGCCGTTGCCCCGGCACAGCACACCCCTGAAACCCGCGGGCCGACCTCCCGCGGGCACCCGAGAGAAACATGGAGCCGCAATGAAACGGACAGGCACCACCTCGCACGGGTTACGCCGAAAGCTCGCCGCACTCTCCGCCCTCGCGATGGGCGCGGCACTGACGGTGGCCCTTCCCGCACCGGCGTCGGCCGCGGCCCGGGTCGACAACCCCTACGCGGGCGCCACCCCGTACGTGAACCCCGACTGGTCCGCCAGGGCCGCCGCCGAGCCGGGCGGCGGTGCCATCGCCGACGAACCCTCGTTCGTCTGGATGGACCGCATCGCGGCCATCGAGGGCGCGGGGGACGCGATGGGGCTGCGCGAGCACCTCGACACGGCGCTGGACCAGGGCGCCGACCTGTTCCAGATGGTCGTCTACGACCTGCCCGGCAGGGACTGTGCCGCGCTGGCCTCCAATGGTGAACTCGGCCCCACGGAGATCGACCGGTACAAGGCCGAGTACATCGACCCCATCGCCGGCATCCTCTCCGACCCGGCCTACGCGAACCTGCGTATCGTCACCCTCATCGAGCCGGACTCGCTGCCGAACCTGGTGACGAACGCCGGCGGCACCGCCGGTTCCACCGAGGCCTGCGCGACGATGAAGGCGAACGGCAATTACGAGAAGGGCGTCGGCTACGCCCTGCACACCCTGGGCGCGATCCCCAACGTCTACAACTACATAGACGCCGCCCACCACGGATGGCTGGGCTGGGACTCCAACTTCGTGCCGGCCGCACAGGAATTCAAGAAGGCCGCGACCACGGAGGGGGCGACGGTCGCCGACGTCCACGGCTTCATCGTCAACACGGCCAACTACTCGGCGCTGAAGGAGCCCCACTTCAAGGTCACCGACGCGGTGAACGGCACGACGGTGCGCCAGTCCAAATGGGTGGACTGGAACTACTACGTCGATGAACTGTCGTTCGCACAGGCGCTGCGCTCGGAACTGGTGCGCCAGGGCTTCGCCCCGGACATCGGCATGCTGATCGACACGGCCCGCAACGGGTGGGGCGGCTCGGCCCGGCCCACCGGCGCGGGCCCGCTGACCGGTGTCGACGCCTATGTCGACGGCGGCCGGGTCGACCGGCGCATCCACGCAGGCAACTGGTGCAACCAGAGCGGTGCGGGCATCGGCGAGCGGCCGACCGCCGCCCCGGAACCAGGTGTCGACGCCTACGTCTGGGCGAAGCCGCCGGGCGAGTCGGACGGCAACAGCCTGCCCATCGACAACGACGAGGGCAAGGGCTTCGACCGGATGTGCGACCCGACGTACACCGGTAACGGTCGCAACGGCTACAACCTGTCCGGTGCCCTGCCGGACGCCCCGCTCGCGGGCCACTGGTTCTCCGCGCAGTTCCAGGAACTGGTGCGCAACGCCTACCCGCCGCTGGACGGTGGAAGCGCGTGACCCCCGGCACACCTTCGTCGGGCGGTTGCGCCGCCTGACCCGGTTTCCCGCCGCCCACCCGGGCGGGCGGCGGGAAACCGGCACCGTGCGATCCGTCCCTCTGCCGCTCTCCCGGCAGGGGGACGTCCGGTGTTCCCTCAGACCTCCTGGAGCCCGGGGCGGCCGGCCTCGGTCACGTAGGAGGTCCGCGTCGAGATGGGTGCGCCGGGGGTGGTGACGTACGGGAGCACCTTGAAATCGGCGCGGCAGCTGTCCCGGGTCAGCGAGCAGTGCACATATCCGCGCTGGAAGTTGGTGAACTTGATGTGCTCGTTGGCCGCGAGGAGTTTGACGCCGGAGGGGTCCAGGTCCATCCCGTCCTTGGTGGTGGAGATGGACGAGCCGACGAATTCGACGCCGAGTGTCGGCGAGTCCGGATCGTCGAAGTTCTGCTTGAGATCGGCGGCGAGGTGGCGGTGCATATCGCCGGTGAGGACGACCGGGTTGTTCACGCTGCGGTCGGTGAGCTCCTTGAACAGCCGCCGGCGGGCGTCCACGTAACCGTCCCAGAAGTCCATCACGAATGCCTGGCCGGGGCCGGGGTCGGTGTCGACCTGGGTCACGGGGATCTGCTGGGAGATCATGTTCCACGTCGTGTCGGAGCGCCCGAGGCCGCTGAAGAGCCACTGTTCCTGCTCGGGGCCGAGGATGGTGCGGCCCGGCGTCAGCCGTTCGTCGCAGCCGCTCTTGGTGCCGTCGCCGCAGGGCTGGTCGTCACGGAAGAGCCGGGTGTCGAGGATATGGAAGGTGGCCATCCGCCCGTAGCGCAGCCGGCGGTACATCCTTGCCTCGAAGCCGTTCGGCTTGTTCGGCAGCCGCAGCGGCAGGTGCTCGTAGTACGCCTGGAAGGCGGCCGCCGCACGCTCGCGGAAGACCGCCGGGTCCTGGTCGGGTTCGGTGTCGGCCTTGGACCGGTCACGCGCCCAGTTGTCCTCGACCTCGTGGTCGTCCCAGACCAGGGCGAACGGGTGGGCCTGGTGGGCGGCGATGAGGTCGGGGTCGAAGCGGTGCAGGGCGTGGCGGTTGCGGTACTGGACGAGGTTCATCGGCTCGGGCCGCAGCTCGGCGGCGACGGGGACGTTGCGCACGCCTCCCATGGCGTCGATGGCGTTCTCGTAGATGTAGTCGCCCAGGTGCAGGACCAGATCCACGTCCTCCTCGGCGAGGTGCCGGTAGGCGGTGTAGAAGCCCTCGAACCATGCCTGGCAGGAGACGAAGGCGAAGTCCAGCTCCCTGGGGCGGCTGTGCGGCGGGGGCGCGGTGCGGGTGCGGCCGACCGGGCTGTGGACGCGGCCGGCGCGGAAGCGGTAGTAGTAGTGCCGGTCCGGCTGGAGTCCGGAGACCTCCACATGAACGGAGTGGGCCAGCTCGGGCACCGCGCGGGTCCGTCCCCGGCGTACGACGGACCGGAAGCGGTCGTCGCGGGCGACCTCCCACTGCACGTCGACGGCGTACGGCGGCATGCCGCCGCTGCCGTCGGGCGCGAGGGGCTGAGGGGCGAGGCGGGTCCACAGCACGACCCCGTCCGGCCACGGGTCGCCGGACGCGACGCCGAGGGTGAACGGGTCCTCGTGGAAGGGCGTGTCACCCCAGGCGCGGCCCGCGGACAGGCCGGACGCCGCCAGGGCCATGCCGACCGTGCCGCCGAGCATCACCCGTCTGCCGAATCCGCCGGTACCACCTGACGCACTGTCCATTTGCATGAAACTCGTCCCTTCGTCGGGCGGAATTCCGTCCGGTACGAGATGGGATCGGCACGTGATTTCACGCCCGTCCATGTGGTAATCACAGGCTGAATATCACAGAGGAAACACATGCCACAAGACCACCTACGAGTGGTCATATTGCCGTTCACAGGCGGTTAGTTGAGGAGACATCAGCCCTTCTCCGACGCGACCGAGCCCAGGTCGGCAACACCCTTGACACCCCTGAGGGCGGCTCATAGTCTCCACGCCACAGAATTAACGTTAGATTTCACATCGGGAAATTCGGTGCGACGGAAGGACGTGTTCGTGTCCGGTTCCCCGGCAGCGGGTGTCCCCGCACGCCGCCCCGCCGAAGGGCCGGTGACCGGCCGTCCGGAGGCCCGGAGGCTGCGTCCGTACGCCCTGCGGTGCGAGCACCGCACCACCCCGCTGGGGATCGACGAACCCGCGCCCCGGCTCTCCTGGCGGCTGGCCTCCGACGTGCGTGGCGACGACCCGGTGGCCTACCGGGTCCGCGTCGCCGAGCACGCCGGGGATCTGGACGGGGGCGGCCGACTCCTCTGGGACACCGGCCGGGTGGCCGATCCCGGCGCCACGGCCGTCGACTACGCGGGGCCGGTGCTCGGGGGCCGTACGCGCTTCCACTGGCGGGTCTCCGTGTGGCCGGCCGGGACGGACACGCCTGCCGAGGAAACCTCGTGGTTCGAGACCGGATTCACCCGGACCGACCAATGGCGGGCCTCGTGGATCACCCATGACCCACACCCGGTTGATGTCATGGACGCGCCCACCGAGGGCGAGTTCGCCCTCGACGACCACGGGCTCGCCCCGTGCCCGGTACTGCGCCGGACCTTCACGGCGTCGGCCGGCACCCGCGCCAGGCTGTACGTCAGCGCGCGCGGCCTGTACGAGGTCCGGCTCAACGGCGAACGGGTCGGCGACGCCGAACTCGCACCCGGCTGGACCGACTACCACCACCGCGTGCAGTACCAGACGTACGAGGTGACCGGTTCGCTGCGGGACGGCGAGAACGTCCTCTCGGCCACCGTCGCGGACGGCTGGTGGAGCGGGTTCGTCGGCTTCGAGCCGCGCCGGGCCGGGGCCCACTACGGCTCGTACCCCCAGTTCCTGGCCGAACTTCACCTGACCGGGGCGGACGGCCGAGGCTCCGTGCTGGTCACCGACGGCACCTGGCGCACCGCCACCGGGGTGATCCGCCACGCGGATCTGCTGATGGGCGAGTGCCATGACCTCCGGCGCTCCGCCGACGGCTGGGAACTGCCAGGCTTCGACGACTCCGGCTGGTCCCCCGCCCAGGTCACGGGCGCCGATCACCGCCTGCTGGTGGCCTCCGCCGACGAACCCGTGCGGGCGATGACCGAACTGCGTCCCTGCTCCGTCGGACGCGTCTCCCGCGACACACACATCGTCGACTTCGGCCAGAACCTCGCCGGACGCGTGCGGCTGAGTGTGCGCCGACTGGCGGCCGGGGCCCGGGTGGTGATCCGTCACGCCGAGGTGCTGGACGGGGCGGGGCGGCTGTACACGGCCAATCTGCGCACCGCCGCGGCGACCGATGTGCTCGTCGGGGACGGGCGCGAGCACATCGTGTTCGAGCCGCGCTTCACGTATCACGGGTTCCGGTACGCGGAGATCAGCGGCGTGCCCGAGCTGACCGAGGCCGATGCAGTCGCCGTGGCGCTGCACAGCGACACCCCGTGGGCCGGGGAGTTCGACTGCTCGGACGCCGAGCTGAGACGGCTCCACGACTGTGTGGCGTGGGGGCAGCGTTCGAACTTCGTGAGCGTGCCCACGGACTGTCCGCAGCGCGACGAGCGGCTCGGCTGGCTCGCGGACGCTCAGGTCTTCCTGCCCACGGCCGCGCTCAACGCGGACGTCGCCGCGTTCTTCACCAAGTGGCTGCGCGACGTCGACGACGCCCGCACCCCCGACGGCGGCTTCACCAATGTCGCTCCGCGCCTCGTGGGGGTCGCGGACGAGGGGGCGCCCGGCTGGGCCGACGCGGGGGTGATCATGCCGTGGCACCTCTACCGCGTCTACGACGACCCGCGGTTCCTCTCCCGGGCCCTGGAAGGCATGTGCGCCTGGGTCGATCTGATCCATCGTCACAACTCCGGTCTGGTCTGGCGCGACCGGGTGGGCCCGCACTTCTCCGACTGGCTCGCCCCGGGCACCCCCACCCCGCGCGATGTGATCGCCACCGCGTACTTCGCGCAGAGCGCCCGGCTCACCGCGCGGGCCGCCGATGTGCTCGGGCAGAAGGACATCGGCGAGCGCTACCACCAACTGGCCGACGACATCCGCCGTACGTTCACCGAGCAGTTCGTCACGTCCCGGAATGCCGCGGACGGCCTGTCCGTACGCGTCGCCGGTGACACCCAGACCGGGTATCTCGTCGCGCTCGCCTTCGATCTGCTGCCCGCCGGGCTCGCCGGGGCGGCCGCCCGCCGACTCGCCGAACTCATCGAGTCGGCCGGACCCGCCCTGCTGACGGGCTTCCTCGGGGTGGCGCTCGCCGCGCCCGTCCTCGACGACCACGGACGGGCCGACCTCGCCCACGCCCTGCTGCGCCGCGACGAGGTGCCGTCGTGGCGGTTCCCGCTGCGGCACGGCGCCACCACGATCTGGGAACGCTGGGACGGCTGGACCCCGGGGACGGGATTCCGGGCACCGTCGATGAACTCCTTCAACCACTACGCGCTCGGGTCGATCGGCGAATGGCTCTACCGAGGTGTCGCCGGCCTGGACCAGGCCCCGGATTCCACGGGGTACCGGCACCTGCGGATCCGGCCGCGCCCCGGCGGCCTGCGCCACGCGAGCGCCCACCACGAGTCCGTTCGCGGCACCGTGAGGGTGACCTGGGAGCGGCAGGGCGACCGGATCGCCCTGCGTGTCCAGGTGCCACCCGGCGCCACCGCCGATGTGTACGTGCCCACCACGGACCCCGGCTCGGTCCGCGAATCGGGCCTGGTGCCGAGCGCCGGCGACCGCCACATCACGCTGATCGCGACCGCCTCCGACCACGTGGTCCACCGCGTGTCCTCGGGCGCCTACCGCTTCACCGCGGCCCATCCCCCGGTGGACTGCCACGCGGGGCCGCCCGGGACGGAACTGACGCTGTCGCTCACCCCGAGCCGACGCACATCAGGACCGGCGACGAAACCTTCGTTCGCCCGTTCGTACGAGGAGGACACACCATGACGACGGGTTCTCGCTTCCGGCCGGGCCGAAGCACGGTCGACCGCCGGGGATTTCTCCGGATCGGCGGCGGGGTCGCGGCGCTCGCCGCCCTGCCACCCGCTCTGACCGCCTGCTCGGACTCGGGCGGCGGTTCCGGCAAGCTGCGCGTCGTCGGCGTCGCCGACCAGCAGAAGCCGATAGAGGAACTCGTCGGCCTCTACCGCAAGTCCCATCCCGACGACACGTTCGCCACCTCCTTCGCACCCACCGACCAGGTGCAGACGGTGCTGCGCACCCAGCTCGCCGGGGGCAACGCCCCGGATGTGCATGTGCTCTATCCGGGCAGTGGCAGCGCCATGTCCATGGCCGAGCTGGCCAAGGCCGGGCTGCTCGCCGACCTCAGCGACCAGGCGTGGACCAAGGAGGTTCCGGCGAACTTCCACCCCGCTTACCGGCGCGAAGGAAAAACGTATCTCTACTCGGCGGGCAGCAGCACCATCGGCGCCATCTACAACAAGAAGGCCTTCGCCGAGGCAGGGGTGGAACCGCCCCGGACGTGGAGCGAACTCCTCGATGTCTGTGCCAGGTTGAAGGCCAAGGGCGTCATCCCGATCGCACTCGGCGCACAGACTGCCTGGGTCACCCAGCTGATCACGTACGCACTGGTCCCCAACGCCGTCTATGCGAAGAACCCCGGGTTCGACGCCGAGATGGCCTCCGGCAAGGCGCACTTCCGCGGATCCGGGTGGGCCGACGCCATGGGCAAGTACCAGGAACTCCAGCGCCGGGGCTTCTTCAACGAGAACCCCAACGGAACGACGTACGAGCAGCAGACCTCGATGGTCGCCGGCGGCAAGGCCGCCATGGCCGTCCAGGTCTCCGCCGTGCTCGCCAACTTCCGCCAGGCCACCCGGACTCCGGAGGACCTCGGCATGTTCCCCTTCCCCGGTGGTGACGACCCCGCGAAGCTGTGGATCCCGGCGGGCATCGTCGTCGGGCTCGGCGTCTCCGCGCGGTCCAGGAAGTCGGCCGGGGCGAAGGCGTTCATCGAGTTCCTCGGGAAGCAGGAGAACGTCGACCGCTGGGCACAGTCCGTGGCCGCGATCCCGTTCAAGCGCAATGCCTCGACGAAGATCGACCCGGTCCTGTCCGGCTTCCTGCCCATCATCGACGACAACCGGGCGGTCCCCTTCATGGACCAGAGCTGGCCCAACGCCGAGGTGCAGCCGGCGCACTTCGCCGCCGTGCAGAATCTGCTCGCCGGGAAGACGGATGTCGACGGCGCCCTGGGACAGATGGACGAGGCCTACGGGAAGAAATCGTGACGAGCACCCCCCAGAAGACCGTCCCCGGCGTGGTCACAGAGGCCGGGGACGTTCCACGAACGGGTCGCGGCCGACCGGCCCGGCGCCGCGACCACACTCTCCCGCCCTGGCTCTTCGTCGTCCCGGCCCTCGTCGTCTACGCCGTCGTGGTGCTCTACCCGAGCCTCGCCGGGGTGATGTACGCCTTCACCGACTGGTCCGGCATCGGCGGGTTCTCCTTCATCGGAACGGACAACTTCCGCGCCCTGCTCGACGACAGCCGGGCCCTGGAGTCCGTCACCAACACCCTGCTCCTGACCGTCGCCGTGGTCGTCGTCCAGAACGGCATCGGCCTGCTGCTGGCGCTCGGTGTGCACACCAACATCAAGTCCCGTGCGGTGCTGCGGCTGATCTTCTTCGCACCGGCCGTGGTCAGCCCCGTCATGGTCGCGATCCTGTGGAAGTACGTCTACAACCCGGAGAACGGCGCCGGGCTCAACGGACTGCTCGGCGCCGTAGGACTCGGCGGGCTGCGACAGGACTGGCTCGGCGATCCCTCTCTCGCCCTGTGGTCCGTCGCGGCGATGGTCGTGTGGCAGTACGCGGGCTACTCGATGGTCGTCTTCCTGGCCGGGCTCCAGGGCGTGCCCGCCGAACTCCACGAGGCCGCGAGGATCGACGGGGCGGGCTCCTGGCAGCGCTTCCGCTATGTCACCTGGCCGCTCCTGGCCCCGGCGCTGACGATCAACCTGATGCTGTCGACCATCGGCGGTCTCAAACTCTTCGACCAGGTCTACGCCGCCACGAACGGCGGACCCGGCACCTCCAGCGAGACCCTGTCGACCGTCCTGTACAAGGAGGCGTTCGTCTACGGGAAGTTCGGCTACAGCACCGCCGTGGCCCTGGTCCTCGCGCTGTTCGTCGCCGCGGTGTCCCTGGTCCAGCTCCGCTATCTGCGTGCGAGGGAGGTCACCGCATGAGCGTCACAACGGCCCGCGGGCCGGCGAACCGGAAGGCCCGCCGCGGGGGCCGCAGACCTCGGTACGGGCAGTACGCCCTCGAACTCGTCATGATCGCCGTCGCCGTCGTCTTCCTGTTCCCGGTGTACGCCCTGATCACCCTGGCGATGAAGGACCCCCGGCAGATCTCCGAGTCGCCGCTCTCGCTGCCCTCCCCGCCCACCCTCGGCAACTTCGGCGACGCCTGGTCCTCCGCGTCGCTGGGGCCCGCACTGCTCAACAGCACGGTCATCACCGTCATCAGTCTGCTGCTCCTCATCGTCCTCGGCTCCACCGGGGCCTACTACCTCGCGCGGCGCGCCCGGGGTCTCGGCTACGGGCTGTACATCCTGTTCCTGCTGGGCATCGTGCTGCCGTTCCAGCTCGGCATGATCCCGCTGTACAAGCTCGTCGACGACCTCGGCTGGCTCGGCACGTACCAGGGCATGGTGCTCTTCTACACCGGCATCCAACTGCCGTTCACCGTCTTCCTGTACACCGGATTCATCCGTGCGCTGCCGCAGGACTACGCCCAGGCCGCGCTGATCGACGGCTGCGACCACCGGCAGGCGTTCACCCGGATCGTCTTCCCGCTGCTGCGCCCCATCACCGGCACCGTGATCATCCTGAACGCGGTTTTCATCTGGAACGACTTCTTCACACCGTTGCTCTACCTGGGCGGCTCCGACAAGGAGACCGTGCCGGTGGGCATCTTCGCGTTCGTCGGCCAGTACGTTTCGGACTACGGGCTCGTCTTCGCCGGACTGGTGCTCGCCGCACTGCCGATCCTGATCGTCTTCGTGGTCCTCCAGCGCTATGTGATCAAGGGCTTCGCGGGCGGCCTCAAGGGCTGAGGACCTCTCATGACACAACCGGGTGATCCGCTCCTGCCACCGAGCGTCGCGGCGGTTCTCGCCGCACCCCCGCGCGCCTTCTCGCCCGTCGCGATCTGGTGGTGGAGCGGGGAGCGGCTCGACCGGGCGCGGCTGCGGGCTCAGCTGCAACGGTTCGCTCAGGGCGGGGTGCACAATCTGGTGCTCCTCAACCTGGCGCCGTCGGGCCCGCTGTTCGGCTCCGACGCCGACGACCCGCCGTTTCTGTCCGACGCGTGGTGGGCGCTGCTCGACGGGGTGTGCGAGGACGCCAGGGAGCTGGGGGTCGGGCTCTGGTTCTACGACCAGCTCGGTTTTTCCGGCGCGGATCTCCAGGCACGCCTCGTCGACGAGCGGCCCGGTCACGCCGGCCGTCGGCTCGGCCGGGTGCGGGCCGTGGTCGAGTCCTCGGCGGCCAGGGCCGGTGAGCTGCGGTGCCCGCCGGACGGCCGGCCGCTCGCGGGCCGCGCCGAACCGCTCGACGACGAGGGCCGCACCATCGGCCCGGCGGTCGCGGTGCCGGTGGCCGACGGGATCGTACGGGCGCCCGGCACCGGCCGCTGGCGCCTGACGCTCCATCATCACGAGGCGCTCGGCTTCGACTATCTCGGGACCGAGGCGTGCGCGGCACTGCTGGACCGGGTGCACGGAGAGTTCGAGCGGCGGCTCGGTGACCGCCTCGGAACCGTCGTCGTCGGCTCGTTCCAGGACGAACTGCCGTCCCTGCCCACCTGGTCGACCGGCTTCGCCGACGCCTTTCTGCGCCTTCGCGGGTACGACATCGCCGAGCGGCTGGACGCCCTGTACGACGACTGCACGGATCCGGACGTGCACCGGATCCGCCGCGACTACCACCTGACCCGTGCCGAACTGGCCGAGGACGCGTTCTTCCGGCCGCTGGCCGCCTGGCACGAACGGCACGGGCTGCTCATCGGCTGCGACCAGCAGGATCCCGCCCGCGCCGGACACCCGGTCGCGGGCGTGGAGCTGTACGCCGACTACGCGCGGACCCACCGCTGGTTCTCGGCGCCCGGCTCCGACCATCACGGGGACGCCCGCATCCACTCCTCGCTCGCCCACCTCTACGGCCGTGCCCGCACCTGGGTCGAGGCATTCCACTCGACCGGCTGGGGCGGCACCCTGGAGGAGACCCTCGACTGGCTGCTCCCCTGGCTGCGTGCCGGAGCCACGCTCTACAACCCGCATGCCGTCTACTACACGACCAAGGGCGGCTGGTGGGAGTGGGCGCCGCCCGGGACCGACTGGCGTCAGCCGTACTGGCGCCACCACCGTGTCTTCGCCGATGCCGTGACCCGGCTGTGCGCGGTGCTGAGCCTCGGTCACCATCTGTGCGATGTCGCGGTCCTGCTGCCCACCACCACCGCTCAGGCGGGCACCGCCCTGGACGGTGTCGACGGGGCGGCGGCCCGTGCCCAGTCGGCCTATCTGGAACTCGTCGGGGACATGACCTGGTTCCGCACCCGCCCGGGGGTGCTGGACCGGGTGGGTCTCGATGCCGATGTCATCGACGACGCCTCGCTGGCCCGCGCCCGTGTCTCCCGGCTCGACGACGGCGTACGGCTGCGGGTGGCGGACGAGGCGTACTCGGCGATCGTGCTGCCCGCGTGCACCGTCCTCGAACGCGAGACGGTCGAGCGGCTGGTGGAATTCGCTTCCGCCGGCGGAAAGCTGATCGCCTGGGGCGAGCTGCCCGAGCGGGTCGTGGGATCCGGTGCGGCCACGGCCGCGGACGGGCTGCGAGCGTGTTTCGCGGACGGCCGGGCCGTGCACGTTCCCCTGACCGACGACCCGGCCGGGGCGCTCGCCGCCGCGCTCGGCGATGTGCGGCCGGCCGTCCGCGCGCCGGTCCCCGCGCTCGCGCGGCGGGTGGACGGCGCCACGGTGGTGTTCCTGACCGCGGCGGCACCTCGGGCGACCCGTGCGGATGTCGCGGCCCCCGACGAGCGGGGCGCCGCCCTCGGCTGGCTGGACGCCCGCTACGACTTCGACCCCGGCCGCTACGCGCGGCGCGTCCGGGTGCGGGTGCGGGACGTGCCGGGTCCGGCCGTTCTGGTGGACCCGTTCGGCGGCGCTCCCCGCAGGCTGCCGGTGCTGCTCGTCGACGACGATGCCCGAGCCGTCGAGGTCGACGTGCCCTTCGATACGGGCCCGGCGGCAGTGCTGGTCTTCCCGGCCGAGGACCTGGCGCCGTCCCTACCCGTGGATTCCGGAGCCCAGCCGCCGCGCGTCACCACCGTCGAGACCGTCGAGATCCCCCCGGACGCGGAGTGGGACATGGTGCTCGTCCCGACGCTCGACAACACCTGGGGCGACTTCGCCCGCCCCGCGACCGGTCCGCCCACCGGCACGGCCGTCACCGAGTGCCGGACCTTCCGGCACCGGGTGGAGGCGGCCGGCGAGGACGGCGTCCGGGACGGCTGGGCCGCGGCGCCCTTCGGCCCCGGCCATCCGGCGCGGGCCACGGTCCACGCGACGTTCGGTCCCCGTGCGCTGGTCCTGGGCCAGGGGCCCGGCCGGGACGGCCCGTCGGTGCTCGAATGGTCCGAGAGTCTGGGCGTGCACAAGGACCCGGTGCATCGCGCGGTTCTGGGGCCGAAGGGGCATGTGCCGGAGGAATTCGTGCACATCGGCCCTGCGGTCGCCGGCGAGGTGGTGCGGCTGCGTACGGAGATCTGCCTGGACGAGGACTTCGACGGGCATCTCGCGATCGGGGCCGGGGCGGCGAAGCGGGTCCAGCTCGACGGCGTGCCCGTGGCGCTCGGCGACGGTGGCCATCTCGCGCTGGGCCCGGTACGGGCGAGCGCCGGGATCCGTCTGCTCGAACTGGAACTGACACCTGATCAGGACTGTGATCTGCGGGCGCATCTGGCGCTCGTGCGCGATCCCGGGCGCTACCGGCGCCCGGAGTGGATCCACGCGGCCGGGACGATGGGCACCACGCTGAAACTGACCGCGCTCCCCGTCCACGCCGTCGTGCAGGTGGCCGCCCGGGTGCCCTGCGCGCTGCGCGTCAACGGCCGGCTCATCGGCGGGCAGGGCGGATTCGACCCGTACGCCGAGCACGCGGTGCCACGCGTACGACGGCACGATGTGACGGCCGCCCTGCGCATCGGTGACAACGACATCACGGTCGAGACGTCCGGGGGCGGCGAGCGCGCGGTCCTGGTGGACGCGGTCCTCGACGACCAGGAAGGCGAACCCGTCGCGACGCTGCACAGTGACGCCCGTTGGTGGGCTCAGGGGCCGCAGGGTCGCGGGCCGGTCGGGGTGCGGCGCGAACCGATGGGCGATCCTGCCGCGCTGTGTCTGCGCCGCCGCCCGCATCCGCTGCCGGGTGCCGCGTGGCTGGACCCGGAGGCCGACGACGGCACGGTGGTGCCGGTCCGGTTCGCGGTTCCGGGGAGCCGGGGCGGTGTGGAGTGGTTCTGGTGCGAACTCCCGCCCGGCACCACCCGGTTGACGGTGCAGGTGCACGGCGGGATCACGGTGTACGTCGACGGATCCGAATGCCCCGCCGCCATGGATGTCTCCGGCGTCCGGGGGGTGCGCACCGTGACGGTCGAGCTGCCGTCCGGCGACCGCGGTGGGCCGGTGACCGCGGCGCTGCGGGTGCGGACCCGCCCCGGGTACGAGGGCGGCGCCGCGCTGGCCGGTCCGGTGCGCTGCGCGGTCGGCCCCGGGCGGATCCGGCTCGGCGACTGGGAGGACCGGGGCCTCGCCGAGTACAGCGGCGGGGTGCGGTACGGCCGCGTGGTGAACGTGCCGGCCGACGCCGTCGCGGGTCGGGTGTCGCTCGACCTCGGGCGGGTCCGGGGGACGGCGGAGGTCCGGGTCGGCGGCGTCGCCGCAGGGGTGCGGGTGTGCTCCCCGTACGTGTTCGATCTGACGGGGCTGGTCGTGCCGGGGGACAACGTCGTGGAGATCACCGTGTTCGGGACGCTGGCGCCCCGCCTGGACGCGACGAGCCCGACCCATTTCGTCTTTCCCGGGCAGCGTGTCAGCGGCCTGTTCGGTCCCGTACTGCTGCGGACCGAACGGGGGTGACGGGGCAACGCCGGGGCCGTTGTGTCCGCTCCCCGGCGTGCCCCGTGGTTCAGCGCTGTCCGGCCGGACCCGACAGGGTCAGGGACCGTCGCATCGCCGGGAGGTCCCGGTCGTCCGCGTACTCCTCCGGTGTTCACGGGATCCAGCCTTCGCCGATCGGCGGACGCGGCTTCTCCTGCCGCAGCCGGTCCGGGCCACCGGCCAGGATGTCGGCCGGGCTCGTGTGCCGTCCGACTCGGCCGGCGCCGTCGTCGGCGTGGAGCACGTACCGGCCCCCCAGGCCGACGAGGATCCCTCGGGTGTTCCCGCAGTCGTCCAGGTGAAAGGCTCCACCGGCGAACCGGTGGCCGGTACGAGGGCCGTCCCCCGCGCGCTCCGAGGGCCGTAGCCGACCGCCCTCGCCTACTCGTCGCGCGTCAGCATCGGCAGCAACAGCGCCGCGGACCAGCTGAAGTTGGGTGAGTTGAGCGGTGCCCCGGTGGTCGGGTCGTAGTTCTCCATGATCGGCCCGTCGCCCGTGAGGCCCGAGGCACGGGTGAGGAGCCGGTCCGTCAGGGCGTCCGCGTCCCTGGCGTAGCCGTAGCGGCGCAGGCCGCCGAGGGCGAAGTATGCCTGGTCGAACCAGACGGGGCCGCGCCAGTACGCGGTCGGCGAGAAGTAGGGCGAGCTCTTCGCCACGGTCGGGAAGGGGACGGTCGTGGCGAACTCCGCCGGGTCCGTCAGTCTGTCGCGCACGGCGCGGGCCTGTGCTGCTGACGCGGTGCCGGTCCACAGCGGGACGGCGCCCTCGATACCGCGGCCGCGGGCCGTGAGTGGTGCGCCGGTGCCGAGCGCGATGTCGTGGAACCAGCCGTCGGCGGGGTCGTACATCGTGTCGCGCACCGCGTCGGAGGTGGTGGTGGAGCGCTGCTTCCACTGCCTGGCGTCGGCGCCCCGGCCGATCGCCCCCGCTATCCGCGCCAAGTAGCCCTGGTCCGCGGCGAGATAGGAGTTCAGGTCGACGGATTCCTGGTCGATGGAGTAGCCGAGGAGCGTTCCGTCGGCGGCCCTGTTGGCGACGGTTCCGGTGCCGAGGGTGGCGTCGAAGCGGGGTGCGTTGTCCATGCCGCTCTCCCAGGCGGCGGCGAGGCGTCGCTCCTCGGGGGAGTCGTTGGCCGGGTCGACGGTGGCTCCGTACTCGGCGAGACCGTTGTGGTCGTGGTCCCGGTTGCGGTACCACCAGTCCTGGTACGCGACGAGCTTCGGGTACATCTCGCGCAGGAACGCCCGGTCCCCGCTCTTCGCGTACACCTCCCACACGGCCCAGGCCGCCAGCGGGGGCTTGGAGTTGCGCTCGTTCCAGTTGCCGCCGCCGCGTTCGGGGTCGTTGTAGAAGATGACATCGGGGATCATTCCGGCGTCCTGCGGGCGGGTCCTGGAGTCCGGGCTCACCTGCCAGTCGAACATGGCGCGGATCTGCGACTGGGCCAGGCCGGGCGCGAAGCGTGCCGTGCCCACCGCCTGCTTCCAGGTGTCCCAGGCCCAGATGCCGCCGGTGAACCACTTGTAGGAGATCGACGGTGTGATGCCGTCGTGCTTGATCTGTCCCGCCGCGCTGCGCCAGTTGGTGACGAGGGTCTGGAGGGACTTCACGGCCGTGCGCCGCCGGTCCGCCGGGACGCCCCGGGTCACCCCGGCGACATAACCGCGCCAGCGCGCGTCCGACGCGGACACCACGGAGGCGGGGCGGGCCAGTACGTCACGGACCCTCGCCTTCTCCTCGGTGCGCTCGGCGGCGGTGAAGGTGTAGGACTCGGTCCAGTCGAAGCTGTGCGAGCGGCCGGGCGCCAGGGTCACCGGCTTCACGGCCTCGGTGCGGTACGTGTCGCCGTCCACTGTCGTGCGGACGCGGTCCTTGTGGGTGACCTCGAAGCGTTCCGTGCCGTCGGTGAGGTAGTCCCAGGTCTCGCGGAGCTTCGCGAAGTCGACCCCGACGCCGGAGCCGGTGGCGGTCAGCGACGGCGCGTCGCGCATCGGCTTGTCGGCCGGCCGCAGCAGGCTGCCCGCCCAGTCGGCGCCGAGTATGCGGGTGGCCGGGCCGGTGTTGTGGACCTCGGCCCTGACCAGGGCGCTGCGGTCGGTGGCAAAACGGAGTTCGAGGGTGAGGCGCAGACCGCGGCCGAGATCGTAGGTCTGGAGGAGCCGGCCCGGGAGCGAGGTGGAGCGGGGTGCGCCGCCGCCGGCCAGGTCCAGGGCGCGGCCGTGCTCGGTGAGGCGGATGCGGCTGAAGGACTTGCTGAGCCACCAGGGGTATTCCTGGGCGATGTAGAGAGGCCCGGAGAAGCCGCCGTACGCGTCCTTGTCACCGGCTTCCGGCAGGGCGTAGGCGTGCCAGGCACCCCGGTCGGCGAAGACGGTGACGGGGTTGTTGTCCTCGTCGTCGCCGGGCTGGGCGGTGGTGGGGGTGCCGTGCAGGTCGAGGACGTCGGCGTAGGCGGGCGGGGGTTTCGGGTGTCCGTGGGCGGCGGCCGTCTGCGGTACGGCGAGGGCGCCGCCGGCCAGCAGGAGCGCGGTCAGGGCGCTCAGGGGTCGGTGGGCGGTGATGTGTCGGTCTCTCCGGCGGGTCATTTCGCGGTCCCTTCAGGGGAGTCGGTGGCGATGCGCAGGACGGCGGCGCCGAGCGGGCCGAGGTCGAGATGGTCGCGGACGGCGGCGCCGGTGAGCAGATCGGTGCCGCCGGCCCCGTAGCGGCCGGTCAGTGGCGTCCGGGCGTCGTGGTCGCCGTGGTTGAGGACGAAGAGGTACGTGCCCTGTGCGCCGGAGCGCACGGTCGCCTCGACGCCCTCGGGTACATCGAGCACGGGGCGTACGCCCGCCGCCCGCAGCGCTTCGTCGAGCACGGCGGCGATGCCGTCGCCGAGGTGGGCGCCGGCGTACCACGCGGTGCCGGTGCCGTAGTGGTGGCGGGTGACTGCGGGGCGGCCGGTCAGCTCGCCGGCCGCGTACGTGTCGACGATCTCCGTGTCCGGGCCCTCGGGCTCGATCCACTCGCTCCACAGGGTGGCTCGTACGCCGGAGGCCAGGGGCACCTCGGCGCCGTCGGGGACCGGCCAGAACTCGTCGACGGACACGCCGAGCACGTCCCGCAGCGGTCCCGGTGCGCCGCCGTCGTGGATGTGGTCGTGGCCGTCGACGACGCCGCTGAAAGGGCCGCAGACGAAGTGGCCGCCGCCGTGCACGTAGGCGGCGATGCGTGCGGCGTGCTCGGGTCGCAGCAGGTGGAGGTTGGGGGCGAGGACGGCCCGGTAGCCGTCGAGGCCGGCGTGCGGGGGCACGAAGTCGACGGAGACGGCACGGGTGTGCAGCGCCGCGTACCAGGGGCGCAGCAGGTCGCGCCAGCGCATCCGGGTGGAGGGGTGGTCCTCGGCCTCCAGGGCCCACCAGGAGTCCCAGTCCAGGACGATCGCCACGTCCGCCGGGGTGGTGGTGCCTGCGACCTCACCGAGCCGGGCGAGTTCGGCGCCGAAGCGAACGGTTTCGCGCCAGCCCCGGGAGGCGGTGCCGCGGTGCGGGAGCAGTGCGCTGTGGTATTTCTCGGCGCCGGCGCGCGAGGCGCGCCACTGGAAGTACATGATGCCGTCGGCGCCGCGGGCCAGTGCCTGGAGCGACCAGAGGCGTTGCAGTCCGGGCTTCTTGGGGACGTTGACCGGCCTCCAGCTGACTGCGGACGGTGCCTGTTCGAGGAGCAGCCAGGGCCGGCCGCCCTTGAGGGAGCGCATGAGGTCGTAGTTGAGGGCGGCGTTGGCGTGGGCGTGCGGGTCGGCGGGGTCCGGGTAGGCGTCGTCGGAGACGACGTCCTCGTGCTCCGCCCACTTCCAGTAGTCGAGTGCCTTGAACATCGACATGAAGTTGGTGGTGGCCGGGATGTCCGGGCTGATGTCGCGCAGTGCCTCGCGTTCGGCGCGGTGGCATTCGAGAAGGGCGTCGGAGCTGAAGCGCCGCCAGTCCAGGAGCTGTGTCGGGTTGACGGGTCCGGGTGCGGTGCGCGGCGGCTCGATCTCGTCGTAACTGCCGTAGCGCTGGGACCAGAAGGCCGTTCCCCAGGCGTGGTTCAGGGCTTCGACGGTGCCGTAACGGTCGGTCAGCCAGGTGCGGAAGTGGTCGGCCGAGCGGGCGCAGAAGCATTCGGTGATGTGGTCGCCGTACTCGTTGTGGATGTGCCACAGGGCGAGCGCCGGGTGTCGTGCGTAGCGTTCGGCGAGGGTGCGGGTGAGGCGGAGTGCGGCGGCGCGGTACTCGGGCGAGGAGGGGCAGTAGTGCTGGCGGGAGCCGAATTCGAGGCGCACGCCGTCGGCCGTGACCGGCAGGATCTCCGGGTGGGCGCGTACCAGCCAGGCGGGCGGTGACGCGGTCGCGGTGGCCAGGTCGACGGCGATGCCGTGGGCGTGCAGCAGGTCGAGGAGCCGGTCGAACCAGGCGAAGTCCCAGGTGTCCGGGGAGGGTTGGAGCCGGGCCCAGGAGAAGACGCCGACGGTCACCATCGTGACCCCGGCCTCACGCATCAGGGCGGCGTCCTCGGCCCAGACTTCCTCGGGCCACTGCTCGGGGTTGTAGTCACCGCCGTAGAGGATGCCAGGGACGCGGGTCGCGCGGGTCATCCCTTCACCGCCCCGCCGAGCAGTCCGGCCACGAACTGCCGCTGGAACAGCAGGAAGAGGAGCATCAGCGGAAGCGTGGCGAGGAGCGAGCCGAGCATCAGTCCGGAGTAGTCGACGTGGGAGAGCCCCGTGAGGGTGTTGAGCGCGACGGGCACGGTGTATTTGTCCTCCGAGTTGAGCATGAGCAGGGGCCAGATGAAGCTGTTCCACTGCGCCATGAACGTGAAGATGACCAGGGCGCCGAGTTGCGGGCGCACGCATGGCAGCACCACCTGGTAGAAGGTGCGAAGTTCGCCGGAGCCGTCGATCCGGGCCGATTCGAGGAGCTCGTCGGGGAAGTCGACGAAGCTCTGCCGCATCAGGAGGATGCCGAAGGAGTTCGCCAGGAACGGCAGGATCACCGCCTGGTAGGAGTCGATCCAGCCGACGCTCGCCATCATCTGGAACAGCGGCACGAGCAGTACCTGGAACGGGATCATCATGGTGGCGAGCACGACGCCGAGCAGCAGTCCCCGGCCGCGGAAGCGGTACTTGGCGAGTCCGTAGCCGCACATGGCGGAGATCAGTGAGCTGAGCGCGGTGTGGACGACGGCGATGCCCACGCTGTTGAGGAGGACCCGGCCGAAGCCGATGGTGTCCTGGAGCCGCACCAGGTTGTCGAGCAGCCGGCCGCCCGGCAGGAACGGCGGCGGTGAATGGAACAGGTCGGACGTGGAGTGTGTCGCGGCGATCGCCATCCAGAGGAACGGCACCAGGCTGACGACGGCACCGGCCGCGAGCAGCAGCCTCACGGCATAGCGGCCCAGGCGCCGGGCCGGGTGGATGCGTACGGGGGCCTGCTGGAGGGCGTTCACCGGCGGCGCTCCCTTCCGAAGGCGACGTACTGGAGGGCGGAGATCGCGGCGATGAGGGCGACGACCACCCAGGCGATGGCGGCGGCGTAGCCGAAGTCGAGCTGCTGGAAGCCGACCTTGTAGAGGTAGACGACCGGGGTGAGGGTGGCGTCGTCGGGGCCTCCGCGGGTGAGGACGTAGTTCTCGTCGAAGAGCTGGAGCGTTCCGATGGTGGAGGTGATCACGCAGAACAGGACGACGGGGCGCAGCTGCGGCAGGATCACCCTGCTGTACGTGGAGAAAGTGGTGGCGCCGTCGATGGCGGCGGCCTCGTACTGTTCCTTGCCGATGGACTGGAGTCCGGCGAGCAGGATGACGGCGTTGTAGCCGGTCCAGCGCCAGGTGAGGGAGGCGATCAGGGAGACGCGGGCCCAGGTGGGACTGTTGAGCCAGTCGACCTGGCCGATGCCGACGGCACCGAGGATCTGGTTGACGAGGCCGCCGTCGGTCTTGAGGAGGACCTGGAAGACGACGGCGTAGGCGACGAGTGTGGTGACGGCGGGCAGGAAGTAGACGGCCCGCCAGGTGCCGCGGAAGCGCAGCCAGGACTGGTTGAGCAGGACGGCGAGGACGAGTGCCAGGCCGATCATCACGGGGACCTGCACGACGAGGATGACCCCGGTGTTGAACAGGGACTCCAGGAAGGCGGGGTCGTCGATCATGCGCCGGTACTGGTCGAGTCCGGCCCAGTGGGTGGCTCCGGCGTCCTCGGTGGTGAAGCTCTGCAGGAGGCTGGCGCCCAGCGGATAGGCGAAGAAGAGCACGAAGAGGACGGCCGCGGGCCCGGCGAAGATCCAGGCGGTGGGCCGTCGGCGTCTGCGGCGTGCCGCGGCCGGGGCGCGGGCGGGGGCGACCGGCCGTTCGTGGGCGGTGTGGACGGCCATCGGGCTACTTCACCCTTTCGCGGCCGGTGGCGGTGGCGAGCTGCCGCGCGGCCGAGTCGAGGGCGGCGCGCGGGTCCTTGCCGCGCAGCATCACGCCGGTGACGGCGGAGACCATGATGTCGGAGGCCTTGGCGTCGTCCTTGTTGTTCTCGACCGGCGGGATGTTGCGGGCCAGCCGGGCGAACACGTCGAGGGCCGCCTGTCCGCCGAAGTACTCCTGCTTCTCGCTCAGGTACGGGTCGTCGAGCGCGGGCAGGTAGGCGGGGAAGAGTCCCTCGCGTTTGAGCATGGAGACCTGGTTCGCCCTGCCGGTGAGCAGGAACTGGATGAATGCCCAGGCGAGGCGTGGGTTCTTGCTCTGCGCGGGTACGCAGAGCGTGGAGCCGCCGATGTTGGAGGTGCGGATGCCGTCGGTGGTGAAGCCGGGCAGCGGCACCACTCCGAACCTGCCCTTCAGCTCCGGCATCTCGTCGGTGAGCGTGCCCGTCCACCAGGCGGCGGTGGGCGTGGTGACGGCCTTGCCCTCCTTGGTGCCGGTGACGAGCCCGTCCCAGCCCTTCTCGTAGGCGACGAGCCCCTTGTCGTGCAGGGTCTTCATCAGGGTGAGGGACTTGACGGCCTCCGGGGTGTCGACGGCGACCCGGCCCCCCTTGAAGTAGGACTGGCCCTGCTGCTGGAGCAGCATCGGCAGGATCCCGGCGTCCGTGGAGTCCATGATGAGCAGCTTGCGGCCGGTGGCCTTCTTGATGCGGACGCCCGCTGCCACGTAGTCGTCCCACGTCAGCAGCGAGGCGGGGTCGACCCCCGCGGCGCGGAAGTGGTCCCTGCGGTAGTAGAGCGCGCAGGGGCCGATGTCCCAGGGCAGGGCGAGGACCGCGCTGTCCTTGCCGGTGACGGTGCGCCAGGCGGCGCGGTCGAAGTCACCTCCGTAGCGGCCGCCGAGGCTCGTCAGGTCGTAGAAGCCGCTGGGGAAGTTCCCGGCGTAGCGCGGCATGTAGCTGCCCTCGACCGTGAGGACGTCGGCAAGGCCCGTGCCCCCGCGCAGGCCCACGGTGATCTTGTCGTAGGCGTTGTCGTAGCCGATGTCGACGATGTCGACGGTGGTGCCGGGGTGGCGCTGCTCGAAGGCGCCGGCGAGGCGCTTCATGGCCTTGGCGGCCACGTCCCACGACCAGACGGTGATGCTGCCGCTGACCTTGCCCCCTCCGCCGTCCTCGATGTCCCGGGCCTCTCCGCCTCCCGCGCCGCCCATGGCACATCCACTGACCAGGGACGACGCCGCGGTCGCGAAACCTGTGGCCAGAACAACCCGTCGGGTGGGTCTCGTTGACACTCTTGCCTCCTGGAGCCTGAATGCCTAATGCTGTATTCAGAACACTGAATGACGGAGCCTGCCGTCAAGAGGTGTACAGCCAAAGACTTTTGTTGCTGTGATTCATGACCGGACCGACCGAGTCGGCTCACGCGAAAGGCGCGGCATGACGTCATCCCAGGACTTCGTTCCCCCCTACGCCCATCCCTACATTCCCAACGCCGTGCCGGCCGTGCGGCAGGCGATGCTGGAGGAGATCGGCGCCGCGGGCGTCGAGGACTTCTACGCCGACATCCCGGACGGCATCCGGCTGCACCGCCCCCTCGACCTGCCGGCCCCACTGCGTTCGGAAGCCGAACTCACCCGTCACATGGAGGGGTTGCTGGGACGCAACACCTCGACGCGACAGGCGCTCAGCTTCCTCGGGTCCGGTTGCTACCAGCACCACGTACCGGCGGTCGTGGACGAGGTGGTCAACCGCAGCGAGTTCCTCACGGCCTACGCGGGCGAGCCCTACGAGGACCACGGCCGCTTCCAGGCGCTGTGGGAGTACCAGTCGATGATGGCCGAGCTGCTCGACGTGGAGATCGTCAACGTCCCGGTGTACGACGGCTTCCAGGCCTCGGGCACCGCGCTGCGCATGGCCGGCCGGATCACCGGCCGCCGCCGGGTGCTCGTCGCCACCGCGATCGACGCCGACAAGCTCTCCCGCATCCGTGACTACGTACGCCCCGACCACGATGTGACGGTGATCCCGGTCGACGCGGACACCGGCTGCGCCGACCTCGGCGCAGTGCGCGAGGCGCTCGCCGCGGGCGACATCGCGGCGGTGTACGCGGACAGCCCGTCCGCGCTCGGAATCGTCGACGAGGCGCTCCCCCGCCTCGCCGAACTCGCCCATGAGGCGGGTGCGTTGTACGTGGTGGGCTGCAATCCGCTCACGCTCGGCGTGCTCGCGCCGCCCACCGCGTACGGCGCCGACATCGCGTGCGGCGACATCCAGCCGCTGGGCCTGCACCAGAGCTTCGGCGGCGGCAACGCGGGCTTCATCGCGACCCGCGACGAGGAGAGGCTGGTCGCCGAGTACCCGTCGCGGCTGTTCGGCCTGGTGCCGACGAGTGTCGAGGGCGAGTACGGCTTCGGTGACGTCGCCTACGAGCGGACCTCGTTCGCGCTGCGCGAGGAGGGCAAGGAGTGGGTCGGGACGGCCGCCGCGCTGCACGGCATCGGTGCCGGGGTCTATCTCGCGCTGATGGGACCGCAGGGCATGCGGGAGATCGGCGAGACGATCCTCGCGCTCACGGCGTACGCCCGCAGGAGCCTCTCCGAGGTACCCGGCATCGAGGTCCCCTACGGAGACGCCCTGCACTTCGCCGACTTCACCGTCCGCTACACGGGCGGGAGGACCGCCGCCGAGATCCGCGCCGAACTCAAGGAGCGGGGCATCTTCGGCTCCACACCGACCGGCATCCATGAAGCCGCTTACTGCGTCACCGAAGTCCACACCAGGGCCGACATCGACCGGCTCGCCGCGACCCTGAAGGAGATCGTCAAGTGACCGCCTCGCACGCGCCCGTGCCCGTCTCCCCCGAGGAGGCGCGCATCACTCCGAAGCCTCGGCTGCGCCGGTTCCAGCAGGCGTCCTGGGACGAGAAGCTGATCTTCGAGCTCGGTTCGCCGGGTGAGCGGGGCGTCCTCGTACCGGCCGCGGACCCGTCCGTCGCGCTGCCCGTGATCCCCGCCGCCCTGCGCCGCGCCGAGCCGCCCGCCCTGCCGGAGATGTCCCAGCAGCAGGTGCTGCGCCACTACTTGCGCCTGTCGCAGGAGAACCTCGGCGCCGATCTCAACATCGACGTCGGCCAGGGCACCTGCACCATGAAGTACAGCCCCAAGGTCAATGACCAGTTCGTCCGCGACCCCCGGATCGCGGCGCTCCACCCGCTCCAGGACGAGGACACGGTACAGGGCGTCCTCGGGATCATCCACAGCCTGGAGCAGCTGCTGAAGGAGATCTCCGGCATGGACCGGGTCTCGCTCCAGCCAGGCGCGGGCTCCGCCGCGATCTACACCAACGTCGCCATGATCCGCGCCCACTTCGCCGCGCGCGGCGAGCTGGACCAGCGCGACGAGGTCATCACGACGATCTTCTCCCACCCGTCCAACGCCGCCTGCGCGAAGACGGCCGGCTTCAAGGTCATCACCCTCCACCCGGACGCGGACGGCTACCCCGACATCGAGGCGCTGAGGGCGGCGGTCGGCCCGCGCACGGCGGCGCTCCTGATCACCAACCCCGAGGACACCGGGATCTACAACCCGCGCATCGAGGAGTTCGTACGGATCGTGCACGAGGCGGGCGGCCTGTGCTCGTACGACCAGGCCAACGCGAACGGCATCCTCGGCATCACCCGGGCCCGGGACGCTGGCTTCGACCTGTGCCACTTCAATCTGCACAAGACGTTCTCGACCCCGCACGCGTGCGGCGGACCGGCGGCGGGCGCCTGTGCCGTCACCGAGGAGCTGGCCCCGTACCTCCCGCGCCCGACCGTCGAGTTCGACCAGGAGACCGGTGTGTACCGGCTGGACGACGACCGGCCCGAGTCGGTCGGCAAGATGCGGCCGTTCTACGGCGTCGTGCCGAACCTGGTACGCGCCTACGCGTGGATCATGTCGCTCGGTGCGGAGGGGCTGCGGGCCGCCGCCGAGACGGCCGTGCTCAACAACAACTATCTGCTCCACAAGGTCCGGCAGATCCCGGGCGTCTCCGTGCCGTACGCGGCCGGACGCCCGCGCGTGGAGCAGGTCCGCTACAGCTGGGAGAAGCTCCACGAGGACACCGGCCTGCACTCCGAGGACATCGGCCTGCGCGCCGCGGACTTCGGCACGCACTACTGGACCAGCCACCACCCGTACGTGGTGCCGGAACCCATGACGCTGGAGCCGACCGAGTCCTACACGCGCGCCGACCTCGACGAGTACGCGGCGATCCTCGCCGAGATCGCCCGCGAGGCGTACGAGGACCCGGAGACCGTACGCACCGCACCGCACCGTTCGACGATCCACCGGGTACGCCCCCAGGCGCTGGACGACCCGGCGACCTGGGCGGTCTCCTGGCGCGCCTACCGCCGCAAGGTGCTCGGTGAGGCCGGCCGGTGACACGGATCGGTCTGGTGGTCAATCCGGTCGCCGGACTCGGCGGCCGGGTGGGCCTGGGCGGCACCGACGGCCCCGACCGTCCGCGCGTGGCACTCTCGCTGGGCGCACGCCCGCAGGCGGGAGCGCGCGCAGCCGCCGCCCTGGGTGAACTGGCCGTGCGTCGGGCTGTGTTGACCGACCCCGGGCCGCGGGGCGGAGCAACACCCCCCGCACTCCTCGTCCTCACCGCCGCCGGCCCCCTGGGCGCCGACTCCGTCGCCGCGGCCGGGCTCGCGGGGCGGGTCGTGTACACCGCGGGCACCGGGCGGGACACCTCGGCCGCGGACACCGCCGCCGCGGTGCGGGCGGTCGTGGCCGAGGGCGTCGACCTGCTGCTCTTCGCCGGCGGCGACGGCACCGCGCGCGATGTGCTCGGCGCCTTCGGCGACGTGCGCTGTCCGGTCCTCGGCATACCGACCGGCGTCAAGATGCACTCGGCCGTCTTCGCCGTCGGCCCGCGTGCCGCGGGCGAGGTCGCGGCGGCGTGGCTCGCCCGCACGGGCGGCGTCCGGCTGCGGGACTCCGAGGTGATGGACCGCGACGAGAAGGCCCTGGCCGAGGGGCGCGTCACCTCCCGGCTCTACGGGTGGCTGCCCGTCCCCGACGTCCCGGTCCGGGTGCAGCAGCGCAAGACCGGCAGCACCACCGCCTCGCCCGAGGCGGTCGGCGGGATCGCGGCCGAGGTCGCCGAGCGGGTCGGGGACGGGCTGCTGGTGCTCGGTCCCGGCAGCACCACCCGGGCGGTCGCGGCCGCGCTCGGCGCGGACATCTCGCTCACCGGGGTCGACGCGCTCGCCCTGCGGCCGGGCCGCCCGCCCCTGGTCGTGGCCCGCGACGCCCGCGAGGACACCCTCCTGGCACTCGGCCCTGCCCGGATCGCCCTCTCCCCCATCGGCGGCCAGGGGTTCCTCCTCGGCCGCGGCAACCAGCAGATCTCACCACGCGTGCTGCGCGCGGCGGGCGGCCGCGAGCACCTGCTGGTGCTGTGCACGGAAGCCAAGCTGGCCGCGCTCGGCGGCCGCCCGCTACTCCTCGACACCGGCGACGACGCGCTCGACGCGGAGCTGTCCGGCCACCTTCCCGTCATCACCGGCAGGCGGCGCACCTCGCTGTACCGCCTGGCCATGTGACCACGTACCCCGGACACCCCCACCCAGGACACAAGGAGCCCACGATGATCTCCCTCGACGGCAAGCGCGCGATCGTCACCGGCGGCGGAGCCGGCATCGGCCGCGCCACCGCCCAGGTCCTCGCCGAACTCGGCGCGCGCGTGGTGATCGCCGACATCGACACGGACGGTGGCGAACGCACCGCGAAGGACACCGGAGGAACCTTCGTGCGCTGCGACGTGTCACGGCGCGAGGACTGCGAGGCCGTCGTGCGGACGGCCGAGGAGCGGTTCGGCGGCGTGGACGTCCTCTTCAACAACGCCGGCATCATCCGCCGCTCCACGGTCTGCGAGATCACCGAGGACGACTGGGACCTGGTGATGGCCGTGAACATCCGCTCGGTGATGCTGATGAGCCGCCTGGTGATCCCGGGGATGGCGGCCCGGGGCGGCGGCTCCATCGTCAACACCGGCTCCGGGTGGGGCATCCGCGGCGGTGGCCGGGCCGTCTCGTACTGCGCGTCGAAGGGTGCCGTCGTCAACATGACCCGCGCCATGGCCATCGACCACGGCCCCGACAACATCCGCGTCAACTGCGTCTGCCCCGGCGACACGGCGACCGGGATGCTCGCCGAGGAGGCCCGCCAGCTCGGCGAGAGCTCCGACGCGTTCTACGCCGACGCCGCGGACCGGCCGCTCGGCCGGATCGGGCAGCCCCGGGACATCGCACAGACCGTGGCGTTCCTCGCCTCCGACGCCTCGGCGTTCCTGAGCGGGGCGATCATCCCCGTCGACGGCGCCGGTACCGCGTGACCCGCCGGTAGCGGATAATCGACCGGACCGAAGGGGAGGGCAGCCTCACATGCCAATCGAAAACCGCCCGCTGCGCGAACAGGTCAAGGAGGAACTGATCAAGCGGCTCGGGCGCGGCACGATCGCGACCAACTCCCCGATCAACGAGGGGCAGCTCGCCACCGAGCTCGGCGTCAGCCGTACTCCGCTGCGCGAGGCACTGATCACGCTGGAGCGTGAGGGCGTCATCACCAGCGAGCGTGGCAAGGGCTTCCGCTTCACGCCGCTCAGCGCTCAGGAGTTCCGCGACCTGTCCGCGATCGTCGCGACGCTGGAGGCGCTCGCGCTGGAGTCCAGCGATCCCGAGCATCTGGCGGCTACGGCCCCGCGCCTCCTTGAGGAAGCCCGCGCGTTCTCGGCCCCGCAGGCGCCGCACGACGTCATAGAGCGTTACGACGACGCGTGGCACGACCTGCTGCTGTCGGGCTGCACCAACGACCGTCTGATGAAGCTGATCACCTCCCTGAAGGTGACGATGCACCGCTACGAGCGGGTGGCCCTGGGCGACCAGGACATCCTGGAGCGTTCCGCGGAGGAACACGAGCGGATCGCCGAGTGTCTGCAACGCGGCGACCTCGACGCGGCCGTCGCGGCGCTCAAGGAGAACTGGAACAGCGGGATGCACCGGATCCTGGAGCACCTGAAGGACTGATGCCACGGGTGGTGGTGCGGGTCCGGCACCGGTCTTGACCCGCACCGCCCCTTCGGGGTCCGATCACGGTGGATCCGCCGCTCGACCCAGGGACTGTGACCGCATGACTCTGCAGATCAGCGCCACCAACCCCGAACACCCGGCCCTCCTGCTCGAACTGCCCTGGCACATCCCCCTGGAGCAGTGGCCGGACGAGTACCTCGTGCCGCTCCCCCGCGGCATCTCCCGCCACGTGGTGCGCTACGCGCGAGCGGGTGAGGAGACCGTGGCCGTGAAGGAGCTGGCCGAGCGGCCGGCGCTGCGCGAGTACGGACTCCTGCGTACGCTCGACCGGCTCGGGATACCCGCCGTGGACCCGCTCGCCGTGGTCACCGGCCGGACCGAGGCCGACGGCTCGCCCCTGGAACCGGTTCTGATCACCCGTCATCTGGGCGGTTCTCTGCCCTACCGGTCGATGTTCGAGACGACCATGCGCCCCGGCACGGTGCACCGCCTGATGGACGCCCTGGCCGTCCTGCTCGTACGGCTGCATCTGACGGGGTTCGCCTGGGGGGACTGCTCGCTGTCCAACACCCTGTTCCGGCGGGACGCGGGCGCGTACGCCGCCTACCTCGTGGACGCCGAGACCGGTGAGCTGCACCCCCGGCTGAGCGACGGGCAGCGCGGGTACGACATCGAGCTGGCCCGGGTCAACATCAGTGGCGAGATGCTCGATCTGGAGGCGGCCGGCGCGCTGCATCCGTCCATCGACCCGATCGCGTTCGGCCTGGAGATCGAGGAGCGCTACCGGGCGCTGTGGACGGAGCTGACCCGCACCTCCGTCTACCCTGCGGGCAAGCACCACTACATGGAGCGCCGGATCCGCCGCCTCAACGACCTGGGTTTCGATGTCGCCGAGATGCAGATCTCGCACTCGGACCAGGGAGACACGGTCACGTTCGTGCCCAAGGTCGTGGACGCCGGTCATCACCAGCGCCAACTCCTGCGGCTCACCGGGATGGACGCCGAGGAGAACCAGGCGCGGCGGCTCCTGGGCGACCTGGAGAGCTGGATGGCCACCCAGCACGACTACGCCCCGGGCGACCGGCAGGGTGCCCGCACCGAGGTGCTGGCCCACCGCTGGGTCCGGGAGATCTTCCGGCCCACCGTGCGCGCGGCGCGCGACCATGTGCCTGCCCGGATGGACGCGGCCGAGCTCTACCACGAACTCCTCGAACACCGCTGGCACCTGTCCGAGCAGGCCCAGCACGACATCGGACTCGACGCGGCGGTCGAGGACTACGTCAGGAAGACGGCTGCAGCGGACGACGGCTGCACATAGGCTGCCCTCCCGGAGCTGTGCCCTGGCGATCCCAGGGATGATCCAGACGAGAGGCCCTAGGAGCCGCCCCGTGTTCTATCACGTGCTCAAATACGTCTTCATCGGGCCGCTTCTCCGATTGTTCTTCCGCCCCAGGATCGAGGGTCTGGAGCACATCCCGGAGGACGGCGCGGCCATCGTCGCCGGCAACCATCTGTCGTTCTCCGACCACTTCCTGATGCCCGCGATCCTCAAACGGCGCATCACCTTCCTCGCCAAGGCCGAGTACTTCACCGGGCCGGGTGTGAAGGGGCGGCTGACCGCCGCTTTCTTCCGCAGCATCGGGCAGATCCCGGTGGACCGCTCCGGCAAGGAGGCCGGGCAGGCGGCGATCCGGGAGGGGCTCGGGGTGCTGAGCCGGGGCGAACTGCTGGGGATCTACCCGGAGGGCACCCGCTCGCACGACGGCCGGCTCTACAAGGGCAAGGTGGGCGTAGCCGTCATGGCGATCAAGGGACAGGTGCCCGTGGTGCCGTGCGCGATGGTGGGTACGTTCGAGATCCAGCCGCCGGGAAAGGTCGTCCCGCGCATCAAGCGCGTCACCATCCGCTTCGGTGAGCCGCTGGACTTCTCCCGCTACGCCGGGCTGGAGAACCAGAAGGCCGCGGTCCGGGCGGTCACCGACGAGATCATGTACGCGATCCTGGGGCTCTCGGGTCAGGAGTACGTCGACGAGTACGCGGGCAAGGTGAAGGCCGCGCAGGCCGAAGAGGCGGCGCAGTCCAAGAAGTTCCCGAAGCGGCGACGCTGACAGCGGATCCGCGCTCGGTGAACTTCGCGGGTCCGGGCGGCCGGCCGGACCTAACGTCGATCCCATGAACGCGGGAAACGCATGGGTGCTGGGTGCGACGGGACAGATCGGGCGGGCGGCGGTGCGGTCGCTCGTGGCGGACGGCTGGGAGGTGACGGCCGCCTCGCTCGGCGGCGGCCGGGACGCCGGGTGGGACGGATCGGTGCGCACGGTCGCCCTGGACCGCAACGCCGAAGGGGCGCTCGCGGCGGCGCTGGGCGACGGCTGTGACGTACTGGTCGACATGGTGGCGTACGACGCGGATCATGCCCGCCAGCTGACCGGTCTCGCGGACCGGATCGGTTCGGCGGTGGTGATCTCCAGCGGTGCTACGTACGAGGACGACCGGGGCCGCAGCTTCGACACACAGGGCGAACCCGATGGCGCTCCGCACTATCCGCTGCCGATCCCGGAGTCGCAGCGGACCGTGCCGGCCGGTGACACGACGTACGGGACGCGGAAGATCCGGCTGGAGCGGGATCTGCTGGCCGCCGGGGACGCACTGCCGGTGACGCTGCTGCGGGCCGGGGCGATTCACGGGAAGCACTGCCGCTCACCGCGTGAGCTGTATTTCGTGAAGCGGCTCGTGGACGGCCGCGACCGGCGGGTGCTCGCGTTCGGTGGGGAGTCCCGCTTCCACCCGGTCCATGTCTCCAACCTGGCCGAGCTGATCCGGCTCGCCGCCCTGCGCCCGGGTTCGCGAGTGCTGAACGCCGGGGATCCGCAGGCGCCGACGGTCGCGGAGATCGGCGAGGCCGTCGACGCGGTGCTCGGCCGCCGCACCCCGACCGTGCTGATTGCGGGCCCGCCCGGGAAGGACGGCGTCGGCGGGACGCCCTGGAGCAGCCCCCACCCCATCGTGTACGACATGACGGCCGCCGAGCGTGAGCTCGGGTACCGGCCGGTCACCGGCTATGTGCAGTCGCTTCCGGAGACGGTCGAGTGGATCGCCGCACGGCTTGCGGACCAGGACTGGACAAAGGCCTTCCCCGCCATGCTCCGGTCGTACGGGGAGAAGCTCTTCGACTACGCGGCGGAGGACGCCTGGCTGGCGGCGTACGACCGGAGGGGGTGAGACGGCGCCCGCGTGGTTCACCCTGCGCGGGCGTCGAGCAGATCGTTCATCGCCTCGTCCAGCACACCGCGCAGCCGGCGCGCATCGGGGGCGAGGGCGGTGACCAGCACGGCCGGGCCGGCGAGCGGGGTGAGCACAGCGGTGTCCCCCAGCACTCGCGCTTCGGGGCATTTCTCGTCGAACGCCGGTTCCACTACGAGGAGTTGCCCCACGGCCCGGCGGCCTCCCAGCACCGCCGCACCGTCCCAGCCGCCGGGGGCGCCCGGCCCGTAGGCCAGCTGCTGGTCGATGAGCGGACGGCCCGCGCGGTGCACGGTGAGGCGGCTGATGAGGGTGCCGGTGGTCTCGGCGTGGCGGCCCAGGATCTGTTCCTCGCGGAGCACCAGGCGTGCGGTGGGGGCGAGCCGGACCCGGGTGGTCATGTGCAGAGCGCTGCCGTGCGCGGAGACGAGCTGTTCCGGCAGCCAACGCAGCTCGGCCCGCTCCCCGACGCTCAACTCGATCCCGTAAGTGGCGGGTTCGCGCACTTCGCCCGGAAGGGCCACGGTCGCCGCCGCCGAGTCGACGGTGAGCCGGGCGCCCTCGCCGACGTGCGTCACGACGGTGAGCCGGTCCCCGCCGAGCGGTGCGCTCATGGCGCCGACGACGGTGACCCGGGCACCGGACCCGGGCGTGGTCCGGGTACGGCGCGGGGCGAGCGGCCCGTCGCCCTCCAGCACGGGCAGCGAGGTGGTGCCCCGGCCGTCGAGGGCCGCGGTGATCCGGGCGGTGGCTCGGACGCTCATGCGGTCCAGGCGGCGAGCTGCCCGCGCACCCAGTCGGCGACCGGCCCGACGCCCTCCTCGGAGGTGAGCGAGGTGAAGGCCACGGGGAGCGGGCCGCGCTGCTGCGCCGCGTCTTCGGCCATCCGGCCGAGATCGGAGCCGACATGGGGGGCGAGATCGGTCTTGTTGATGACGAGCAGGTCCGAAGTGGTGACGCCGGGGCCGCCCTTGCGCGGGATGTCGTCGCCGCCCGCCACGTCGATGACGAAGATCTGCGCGTCGACGAGGCCCTTGGAGAAGGTGGCGGTGAGGTTGTCGCCGCCGGATTCGACCAGGATCAGATCGAGCGGGCCTGCGGTGTCCTCCAGGTCCTCGACGGCTTCGAGGTTGGCGGAGATGTCGTCGCGGATCGCGGTGTGCGGGCAGGCGCCGGTCTCGACGGCCTGGATGCGCTCGGGCGGCAGGACGGCCTCACGGAGCAGGAAGGCGGCGTCCTCGCGGGTGTAGATGTCGTTGGTGACCACCGCGATGGAGAGCCGGTCGCGCAGGGCCCGGCAGAGGGCGGCGACGGTCGCGGTCTTGCCGGAGCCGACCGGTCCGCCGAGTCCGATGCGCAGGGCGCGGCGGGTTCCGTCGGGGCGGGCGGCGTCGGCGCTCACGGCGGCGGGGCCGTGTCGGTCGTGGTCGAGATGCATGGATGCGGCTCCTGGTTCGTGCGGGGTCATGAGGCGAACAGACGGACCGGCCGGGCCGCGTGTGCCTCGGCGGTGATGTCGAGCAGGGGTGCCGAGGCTGCGGGCAGCGCGTGGATGGTTCCGTGCGCCGCCGCGGCGGCCAGTGCGGCGATCCGGTCGACTTCCGGTGCGAGGCGGGCGAGGACGGCGGTGGCCTCGAAGGGGTCGAGGGAGAGCAGTCGGACGACGGCGGCAGCGGGTCCACCGACGGTTTCGTAGGCGACGCAGTGCGCGGCGTCCTCGGGGCCGAGACCCGCCGAGCGTGCGGTGAGGCCGAGAACGACGGGCTGGTGGGCGCCGCGCGGCCGGGCCGCGGCGAGCGCGTCGAGTTCGGGGCTCGGCCAGGTGGCTCGGGCCGCCCGCATCAGCTGCCGGCCGAGCCTGCGGGCGACGGCGCGCAGGGCGGGTGACGGGGTGCGGGCGTCGGCGGCCTCGTCGAGCGCGAGCGGGTCGTGGCCATGGGCGGCCGCCGCGGCGAGTGCGGCAGCCGTGAGTCCGGTGGTGTGCAGACGGCCCCGGCAGAAATCGGTGAGGTCCTCGGCGTTACGGATCCGGCCCGCCTTCACGGCCGGTTCGGCGCCGCCGGAGTGAGCATGGCCACCGGCGGGGAACCGGCCGTCGGCGAGGACGAGCAGGGCCGCGCGGCTCATCGCACGCCCCGCCGCGAGCGTGGTGCGTTCCGCATCAGAAGAGGAAGTAGCGTTGGGCCATGGGCAGTTCGGCGGCCGGTGCCGGTTCGACCGGCTCGCCGTCGATCGTCACGGCGAAACTGTCGGGGTCGACCCGGACGTCCGGAAGCGCGTCGTTCTCCCGCATGTCCGCCTTGGTGACACCGCGCGTGCTGCTGATCGGCACGAACCGCTTGCCGAGACCGAGGCGCTCCGGCAGCCCGTCCCGGATTGCGGCATCGGCGACGAAGTTGAAGGAGTTGGCCTCCGGTGAACGACCCACCGCGCCGAACATCGGGCGGGGCAGCACCGGTTGCGGGGTCGGGATGGAGGCGTTGGCGTCGCCCATCTGCGCGTAGGCGATCTGGCCGCCCTTGATCACGGTCTGCGGCTTGACGCCGAAGAAAGCCGGCTCCCACAGCACCAGGTCGGCGAGCTTGCCCTGCTCCACCGAGCCGATCTCCCGGTCGAGCCCCTGGGCGACCGCCGGATTGATGGTGTATTTGGCGACATAGCGACGTACTCGTCGGTTGTCGGCCCGTCCGTCGCCGGGCAGCGCGCCGCGGCGCCTCTTCATCACATGGGCGGTCTGCCAGGTGCGCAGGACGACCTCGCCGATGCGGCCCATCGCCTGGGAGTCGGACGAGATGATCGAGATGGCCCCGAGGTCGTGGAGGATGTCCTCGGCCGCGATGGTGGACGGCCGGATCCGGGATTCCGCGAAGGCCAGATCCTCCGGCACGGCCGGGTTGAGGTGATGGCAGACCATCAGCATGTCGAGGTGTTCCTCGATGGTGTTGACGGTGTGCGGCCGGGTCGGGTTGGTGGAGCTGGGCAGGACGTACGGCTCGGAGACGACACCGATGATGTCGGGTGCGTGCCCGCCGCCGGCGCCTTCGGTGTGGTAGGCGTGGATGGAGCGCCCGGCGATGGCGGCGAGGGTGTCGGCGACGAATCCAGCCTCGTTGAGGGTGTCGGTGTGGATGGCGAGCTGGGCGCCCGTCTCCTCGCAGACGCCCAGGCAGGCGTCGATGACGGCGGGGGTGGCGCCCCAGTCCTCGTGGATCTTGAATCCGAGTGCGCCGGCGCGGAGTTGGGAGTGCATGGCCTGGCGCGACATGGTGTTGCCCTTGCCGAGCAGACCGATGTTGACGGGGTACGTGTCCAGCGCCGCGAACATCCGGGCGAGGTGCCACGGCCCCGGGGTGATGGTGGTGGCCTTGGTGCCTTCGGCCGGTCCGGTGCCGCCGCCGACCAGGGTGGTGATCCCGGAGGAGAGTGCCTGGTCGATCAGGGTCGGCGAGATGAAGTGGACATGAGCGTCGATGGCTCCGGCCGTGAGGAACTTGCCGTTGCCCGCGATGATCTCGGTCTCGGGGCCGATGACCAGGTCGGGGTGGACGCCGTCCATGGTGTCCGGGTTTCCGGCCTTGCCGATCCCGGTGATGCGCCCGTCGCGGATGCCGACGTCCGCCTTGACGACGCCCCAGTGGTCGATGATCACCGCGCCGGTGACGACGGTGTCCGGGGCACCCTCGGCGCGGGTGGTGCGGGCCTGTCCCATCGACTCGCGGATGACCTTGCCGCCACCGAACACGGCCTCGTCACCGGCGAGTCCGGGGCCGCCCGAACGGTCCTCCTCGATCTCGACGAGCAGATCGGTGTCGGCCAGCCGGATGCGGTCACCGATCGTGGGGCCGAACAGGTCGGCGTACACGGCACGTTCCAGTTCAGCCATCGAGGGCACCTCCGGTCTCGCCGCGCAGACCGGGGACGGTGCGCCGTCCGGCGAGCGGGACGAGTTCGATGTCGATCGGGATGCCGGGCTCGAAGCGCACGGCGGTCCCGGCGGCGATGTTCAGCCGCAGTCCGCGGGCGGCCGAACGGTCGAAGTCCAGGCCGGGGTTGGCCTCGGCGAAGTGGTAGTGCGAGCCGACCTGGACGGGCCGGTCGGCGGCGTTGAGCACGGTGAGGCGGGTGACGGGGCGTCCCTCGTTGAACGGCACGAGCCCGTCCGCGTACAGGATCTCGCCGGGAATCATCGGTGGCTCCTCCCGTCAGACGATCGGGTCGTGGACGGTGACGAGCTTGGTGCCGTCCGGGAAGGTGGCCTCGACCTGGACGTCGTGGATCATCTCGGGCACCCCGTCCAGGACGTCGTCGCGGCCGAGCACCATACGGCCCGACGCCATCAGCTCGGAGACCGTACGGCCGTCGCGGGCACCCTCCAGCAGGTGCACGGTGATCAGCGCGATCGCCTCGGGGTGGTTGAGCCGCAGTCCGCGCGCCCGGCGCTGTCGCGCCACATCGGCGGCGACATGGATGAGCAGGCGTTCCTGCTCCTGCGGGGTCAGTCGCATGCTTCCACCTCACAGTCCGGTGCCCAGTACCGTCCCTGGGCGCGGCGAGGCACCGGCCGTGCCCAACACGGCCGGTGAACAGCGAACCGCTGACTCGCGCGAGACGCTGCACATTAGGACCGGAGTTTTTCCGGCGCGTTAACTCCGGCGCGACATTTCCGGCACGTCGATTCCGGCGGGTAAATTCCCGCGCGTCAGCCGGTCTCCGGCCGGCCCATGGCCATCAGGCCGCGCATGCCGTTCTCCAGCACCTCGGGACCGGTCACCGAAGAGCGCCATCTGGAAGAACCCCTGCGTGGCCGTCATCGTCCGCGCCACATGGTCCGCGGGTACGTCCGCCCGCAGGTTCCCCGCCTCCCGGTGGCCCTCGGCCACGTCCGTCCAGACGACCCGCACGGCGCCGTATCCGTCTTCGAGAGTGGCGGCCAGGTGCTCATTGCGCAGGGGCCCGGACCACACCTGCACGATCAGCGAGGCGAACTGCCGCCCGTCCAGACCGCACACCTCCCCCGGGAACAACCCGCGCAGCACTCGGCCCAGCAGCACGTCCGGAGCCGGCGGCGGCGTGGGGTTCGCGGCTTCCCAGAAGGCCCGGCGAATGCTGGTGACGAACGATCCTTCTCTTTGGATCGAGGCCCTTCGTGCCCGCGACCCGGAACCGCCGCATGGTGGCGGTCATCCTGCTGATCCCCCTGGTGGTGATGCTCACCCTCTGAGCCTTCGCAGGGCCTGCGGCCCGGACCTCTCCCCACGACCTGCCCGTCGGGGTCGTCGGCTCCGCCCCCGCCGCCGACCGGCTCCAGCAGCGGCTCGAACAGCGCGACGGCGCCTTCGAGGTGCACCGTTACGCCTCCGAAAGCGAGGCCCGCCACGCGGTCGAGAACCGGTCCGTGTACGGCGCCGTCGTGACCTTCCCGCAGGGCGCCCGGCTCCTGACCGCGTCCGCGGCGAGCCCGGCCGTCGCGCAGTTGCTGCGCGAGGCGATCACCGCACAGGCCCCCGAAGGTGCCCGGATACAGGTCACGGACGTGGTGGCGGCGCCCGGCCCGGATCCGCGCGGCAGCGTCCTCGACGCGAGCTTCCATCCGCCGGCGATCGCCGGCGTGCTTTCGGGCTCGGCGGTCACCCTGCTGCGGCTGCGCGCCGGCCCGGCCACGCTGACCCCGACCGGGGTGGCCGCGACGACCGGGCTCGGCGCGACGGCGCTCACGGCCGACCGGCTCGGCGTGATCACCGGCAACCGGTGGGCGGAGGCCGGGACGCTGGGGCTCACCGTGCCGGCCCTCGGCGGGACGGTCGCGGGACTCGCCGCGCTCATCGGCCCGCCCGGCGTCGGCGTCGGCGCCGTGCTGATGGTGTTGCTCGGCAACCCCTTCCCGGGCGTCACCAGCGCACCCGAGCTGCTCCCCGGGCCGGTCGGGGCGATCGGTCAGCTGATGCCGCCGGGTGCGGGCGGCCCGATGCTGCGCTCGGTCGCGTTCTTCGACGGCAATGACGCGGGCGGCCCGCTGCTCACCCCCGCACTGCGGGCGGCGCTCGGACCAGGTGCCGTGTTCATCGGAGGCCGACGCCGCACCGAGCCCCCGGTCGCGCCTCCCGCGCGCACCCGGGGACCGGCCCTGGCGGGCTGACCTCCTGCTCGGACACGCCGTGTACCCCCGTCGCAGCGGACGGGGGTACACGGCTTCTCCGCGTCGCGGGCCGTCGGGCGGGGGTCAGTTGCCCGGCTTGCCGTGCTCCCGGTGCTCCGCCGCGATACCGAAGCGCCGCCGTTCGCCGGGAGCGGACACCGAGGAGCCGATCGAGGAGACCGAGCTGATCACCTGTTCCTCGACGGCCGCCTCCTCCTTCTCCAGTCGCTCCAGGTCAGCGGCCGAGACGAGCGCCACCAACGGCTTGCCGTGCCGCGTCACGACCACGCGCTCGCCGCCGTAGACAACGCGGTTGATCAGTTCGGCGAGCTCAGCTCGGGCTTGCGTCACCGGAATCTCGTAGGCCATGCTCCCCATCATAACCTTCTGTACGTCCTGTACATTTTTTACGGAAGCTTGTGCAGACCCCCGTGCAGACCCCGCAGGAGAGGCATCGCCATGCTGTTCCGCCCCACCGCCCGTCATGTGCTGCCCGAGTTCACCGAGCGCACGACCAGTGGAACCCGCACCCTCGACCCGTACTCCAAGCTGCTCGCCGAACGGATCGTCTTCCTCGGCACCCCGGTCGACGACACCGCGGCAGGCGACCTGATCGCGCAGCTCATGTACCTGGAGCACGACGCACCGGACCGGCCGGTGTCGCTCTACATCAACTCGCCCGGCGGCTCGTTCGGGGCCATGTCCGCGATCTACGACACGATGCAGTACCTCAGCTGCGGGGTGGAGACGTACTGCCTCGGCCAGGCCGGCTCCTGTGCCTCCGCACTGCTCGCCGCGGGCACTCCCGGCAGGCGGTACGCACTGCCCGGCGCGAGGGTCGTCGTACGGCAGCCCGAACTCACCGAGCCGGTGCAGGGCCGGCCCTCCGACCTGGAGATCGAGGCGCGGGAACTGGAACGGGTCCGCACGATGCTCACTTCCCTGTTGGCCCGTCACACGGGCCGCACCGAGGAGCAGATCACCGAGGACACCGAACGCGACCTCATCCTCGACGCGGCGGGCGCCAGGGCGTACGGGCTGGTGGACCACGTCCTGGAGAACCGGAACGCCGCTCTGCCGTCGCACGGCGCGAGGTGAACACCCGATGCGACCACCGGAGTTCCCACCGCTGCCCGCACTGACCCGCGCCGAGGGGGAGTTCATCGACCGCTACCTCGAAGTCCTCGACCAGGTCGGCCGGATCAACCCGGCCCGCGGCAGCGACACCTACGGCGCGCTGCGCGCCGCCCAGGCCCTCGTCGCGCGGTCACGCGCACTGCGGGACGCCCTCGCGTTGATGCACGAGCGCGGCGAGGCGCGGGTCCACGCGGCCACGCTCGCCCGTGCGCTGCGGGTGCTGGACGGGGAACGACGGGCCGGGCGCGTCACCGTACCCCCCGCTCCGCCGAGTTGACCGACTTCCGCAGCCCGGGCGGCCGGCGGACTCCGGCCAACTCCCCATGGCCCGGGGTCCGGCGACCGTCACCCAACTCCCGTACCCGACACGCCCGACGGGTCCACCGAAAATTCTCGCTCGTTCGGCGTAGGAAGTCCCCCTCAGGAGGGATCGCTCAACTTGCGTTTTCCGCGTGAACAGTGAACGGAATCCGCCCTTCCGCCCCAGGTACGAACCTGGTCCGAATCACCGGCGGAGCCTCAGAAATCATCATGTCCACCCGAACGGATCAGTCGTGAGGAGCCTCACATATCCCTGTTTCAGCTCGGAAATCCGGCAGTCGGTGAGTCAAGATCCCTGGGACGACAAGCCCCCGCCACCGCGGCGGGGCGGTCCGGGCGGACGCCGAGTCCTGCCGCCGCCCGGATGCCTGGTCGACAGAAGTGGATCGGCAGGAGTGGAGGACCCGAGCACAACGGGTCGACCTGAACACCGGTCGACCCTCGGGGTGAAGCCGCCGCACGCGGCCGGGCAACTTCGCCAGCCCGAACCCGACAGGTCATCCTTCACAGGCGGCTGACGAAGGGTTGCGCATGACTGCGCAGGTTCATGTCCCGTCTCTGCTCGTCCGGGCCGGTACGGCCTCGGTTCTCACGCTCGCCGCCGTCGGCGGCACCATGTTCGCCCCGGGCGCCACGACAAACGCCCAGGCGGCGACGCTGTCGATGAAGGCGCTCAACATCGCGGCGTCGAAGAAGGGATCGCCCTACAGGTGGGGGGCCACCGGCCCCAACCGCTTCGACTGCTCGGGGCTGACGCTCTATTCGTTCAAGAAGGCCGGCAAGAAGCTCCCCCGCACGGCCCAGCAGCAGTACAACCGGACCCGCCATGTCTCGGCCTCGCACCGGCAGCGCGGCGATCTGGTGTTCTTCCACTACGGCCGCAGCGTCTACCACGTGGGGATCTACGCCGGTAAGGGCAAGATCTGGCACTCGCCGAGGACCGGCTCCGTGGTGCGGCTGGAAAAGATCTGGACCAAGAGCGTCTACTACGGCCGGGTCCGCTGAGACACCGCCCGTCCGGCGGTCCGGGGCCGCCGGACGGGCCCGGTGGCCCGCCCCCGCTCAGTGCGGCAGCGGACCGGTCACCAGCACCAGGCCCAGCGCGGTGAGCGCCGCGCCGCTGCCGCCCTCGATGGCGCGCGCGGTACGCGGCCGGCGCAGCCACCGGCCCAGCCGGTCCACGAGGAGCGCCACGGCGGGGAACCAGACCAGCGCCAGTGCGACGACGATCGCCGCGAGCAGCAGGGTCCTGGGCAGCGGCGGCTCCCCGTCGGGGACGAACTGCGGCAGCAGGCTCAGGAAGAGGACCGGCGCCTTGGGATTGAGCGCGTTGGTCAGAAAGCCCTGCCGCAGTGCGCGTACGTGCCCCGGGTCCGCATTCCGGTCCTCGGTGCCTTCCCCGTCCGGGGTGTCGCGCCGTGCCGCGCGCAGGGCACTGATGCCGAGGTAGAGGACATAGGCCCCGCCGAGCAGCTGGACGGTGCGCAGGAGTGCGGGGACCGCCACCAGCACCGCGGCGAGCCCGGCGACGGCCAGGGCGGTGTGCACCAGCAGTCCCCCGGCCACGCCCAGCGCGCTGGCCACGCCCGCACCGCGGGAGGCGAGCGCGTTGCGTACGACGACGGTGAAGTCGGCGCCGGGCAGCGCGACCATTCCTGCGGCGACCCCGATGAAGGCGATCAGTTGTGCGTCCATGGGTCCACCCTGACCCTGCGGAGCCTTTAGCGTGTACTTGGAATCTTCTGGGTCTGCCAAAAGGAACGCTTAATGTACGACCCGACACGGCTGGCCGCCCTGGTGGCGGTCGCGGAGGCCGGATCGATCACCCGGGCCGCCGCACGGCTGGGCTACACCGCTCCGGCCCTCTCCCAGCAGCTCGCCAAACTGGAGCGGGAGGCGGGTGCGGCGCTGTTGGTACGTCACCACCGCGGGGCCCGGCTCACGGCTGCGGGCGAGCTGCTGGCCGGGCGCGCCCGGCGCATCCTCGACGAGATGGGCCAGGCCCGCCATGAGCTGACCCGCCTCTCCGGGCTCTCCGGCGGGCGTCTGCGGGTCGGCACGTTCACCACGGCGGGGATACATCTGCTGCCGCCGGTGCTGAGCGCCTTCCGGCGCGCCCACCCGGATGTGGAGCTGGCGGTCACCGAGTACGAGCCGCCCCAGGGGGTCGCCGCGGTTGCCGCGGGCGAGGTCGACCTGGCACTGACGCATGTGTACGAACCGGCCGCCGCGACGCCCTGGCCCGCCGGGGTCTTCGCCGAACCGCTGCTGGTCGAGGAGCTGGTCCTGATCACGGCGGTCGGGCAGATGCTCTCCGAGGGCAGCGGGAGGCTGCCGGTGACGGAACTGGCGGGGCGACCGCTGATCAGCAGCGCGCCCACGCATCCACCGCGCCGCGGGGTCGAGCAGGCGCTGGCCGAGGCCGGGGCGACGCCCGCCGTGGTCTGCGAGTCGCCCGGCTATGCGCTGGTGTGCGCGCTGGTCAGTGCGGGCATCGGGATGGCGGTCGTTCCGGAGATGGTCGCCGCGATGTCGCCGACGCCGCTGTCGGTGCGGCGGCTGGATCCCGCTTCCTTCCGGCGGACGATCTCGGTGGTGCACCGCGGTGACCGGGCGAGCGCAGCCGCGGCGACGCTCCAGGCCCTGTTGCGCAGTGGGTTCGGGCGGGCGGGGGCGGCGCAGCGGCCTGGCGGCGAGGCCGGGTGAGCGCGTCGGTCAGCTCTGCACGGGGATGCTCCACGGGAGCGCGATCCATACCGTCTTGCCGCCGTCGGCAGTGGGGGTGACGGTGAGCCGGCCCCCGCACTCCTTGGCCAGACAGCGGATGATCACCATGCCGCGTCCGTTGTCCTGCTGGACGGCGGCGGGAAGTCGCCGGGGCCAGCGGGGGTGACTGTCCGTCACCCCGAGGTACAGCTCCTCCTCGCGCTCCAGCCGGAGGTCCACCGTGAACGTGGGCGACTGCCCGAAGGTGTGCTGGACGGCGTTGGTCGCGAGCTCCGAGACGATGAGCTGGATGCTGTCGGCGAAATCGGTGTCGGTGGCCAGGCCCCATTCGGTGAGCACCCGGGCCACGTACCTGCGGGCTGCCGAGACCGAGACCGGCAGGCTCGGCAGGGTGACGTTTGCTTCCTGATGGTCTGCCATGGCGAGCCGTCCCTTTCCCACCTGTACCGACCCGCGATCGGTACAGGTTGTGCTTCGCGCCAGATTGCCACCGATGCTGCCCTCTGTGACGGCGATCCACCAAGATATGCATATATCTGTCGCTCGAAGCGGTGAACCCTGCCACGCAAGACCGTATGTGGGCGGCACACTGTCCGCTCGGCAGAAGAGGGAGGGAGGCCGCGGATGCAGAACGGCCCTGCGGTTCGACGCCGCAAGCTCGGGGAGGAGCTCCGGAGTCTGCGCCACGCGTCGGGACTGACCAGTCGGGACGCGGCGCGGATGCTCGGCTGGCACCAGTCGAAGGTGAGCCGGATCGAGACCGGGGTGAGCGGGGTGCAACCGGCCGATGTGACCCGGCTGCTGGACACGTACGGCGTGGACGACACCCAGTTACGGGATCTCCTGGCCGCGCTGGCGGGTTCGGCGGGCGGTGGCGGCAGCGGGTGGTGGCACGCCTATCGCGGCCTGATCCCGCCCCAGTACCGCGATTTCATCAGTCTGGAGTCCCAGGCCCGGACCGCACGCACGCTGGAGACCTCGGTGGTGCCGGGGCTGTTGCAGACGGCCGACTACGCGCGTGCGGTGACCCGGGCGTCGCTGGACGGGCTGCCGGCCGGTCAGCTGGACTCACTGGTGGAGGTGCGGCTGGCCAGGCAGGGGGTACTGCGGACCGATCCGCCGCTGCGGCTGAGCGCGGTGCTCGACGAGGCGGTGCTGCGGCGCCAGGTCGGCGGGTGCCGGGTGATGCGGGAGCAGCTGCGCCATCTGGCCCGGGTGGCCCAACTGCCCCATGTGCAACTCCAGTTGCTGCCGTTCTCGATGGGCGGCTATGCCGGCCTCACCGGTCCTTTCGTTATCTTCTCATTTCCGAACACTTCTGATCTGGATGTGGTCGTTCTCGACCATTTGACGAGTAGCCTCTACCTGGAGCGGAAAGAAGACCTTGAGGCGTACAGCTCGGCCTTCCGCACCATGCAGGCTCACGCGCTGTCGCCGGAGCACTCGTTGGATCTGATCGCCGCGATCGACCGCGACGGTCGGTGACCCCGGACCGCCCGAGGGGGCCTCATGTCGGATTGCCTCGCACAGCACGACTTACGTTGGCGGCGCAGCAGCCGCAGCACGGGTATGAACAACTGTGTGGAGGCCGCGCCGTTCGGTGACGGGCGGCTGGCCGTTCGGGACTCCAAGGATGTGTCCAGGCCGCCGTTGCGGTTCTCCGCGGCGGCCTGGACCTCGTTCGTCTCCGGCCTGCGCCGGAGTCCGCTCAGCTGACAGGGGCGGTCCGCGCCACCACCGACACCGCGGTGGCGATCTGCTCCTCGGTGAGATCGGCCCGCGCGGTCAGCCGCAGCCGGGACACCCCGTCCGGCACGGACGGGGGCCGGAAGCAGCCCACCACGATGCCGGCGGCACGGCAGTCGGCCGCCCAGCGCACCGCCGCGTCCGCCGAGGGGGCACGCACCGAGACCACGGCCGCGTCCGGCCGTACGGCGGCCAGACCGGCCCCGGTGAGCTGCTCGTACAGCGCCGCGGCGACCGCGCGGGCCCGCCCGGCCCGCTCCGGTTCGCGGCGCAGCAGCCGCAGGCTTCCCAGTGCGGCGCCCGCCGCGGCCGGCGCGAGACCGGTGTCGAAGATGAACGTTCGGGCCGTGTTGACGAGGTGTTCGATGACCCGGGCCGGCCCCAGGACCGCTCCGCCCTGACTGCCGAGGGACTTGGAGAGGGTGAGCGTGGTGACGATGCCCCCGTCGCCCGCGAGGCCGGCGGCGGCGAGCGCTCCTCGGCCGCCGTCCCCCAGCACGCCCAGGCCGTGTGCGTCGTCGACGAGCAGGGCGGCGCCCCCGGCCCGGCAGACATCGGCCAGTTCGGGCAGCGGTGCCGCGTCGCCGTCGACCGAGAAGACCGAGTCGGTGACGGCCAGCGCCCGGCCTTCGTGTGCCTGAAGGGCCTTGCGCACCGCCTCGGGATCGGCGTGCGGAACGATGGCGGTCCCGGCCCGGGAGAGTCGGCAACCGTCCACGATCGAGGCGTGGTTGCCCGCGTCGGAGACGATCAGCGAGCCATGACCGGTGAGCGCCGTGACGGCCGCCAGGTTGGCCGCGTAGCCGGACGACAGCACCAGGGCCGCTTCGAAACCGCAGAATTCGGCCAGTTCGCTCTCAAGTTCGGCATGCAGCGCCGTGGAGCCGGTGACCAGTCGGGATCCGGTCGCACCCGCACCCCACTCGCGTGCGGCCCGGACCGAGGCGGCGATGACGTCGGGGTGTCGTGTCAGGCCCAGATAGTCATTGCTCGCCAGGTCCAGGAGTCCGGACACGGCGGGCCGGGGGCGCAGGGTACGGACGAGTCCGGCGTCCGCGCGGCGGCGCGCCTCGGCATCGATCCAGTCGAACGGGTCGAAGGGCATGAGCGGTCCCTTTTGTAGGCAGCTCACAGACCCTAACCGCGCTTGCAACAGGTCATGGTGTGGCAATACACACACCCTCGGCGGCCTCTGTTGTCCGGTTCCTCCTTGGCTGAGGGCCGTGCGGTAGGCCAGGATCTTGACCATGGACCTCCTGAACACGCTGGCGGACAAGGGGCTGCGGCGCGAGCTGCCGACCCGCGAAGAAGCCCTCGCCGTACTGGCGACCTCCGACGACGATCTGCTCGAAGTGGTGGCCGCGGCCGGAAAGGTGCGCCGCCAGTGGTTCGGGCGGCGCGTGAAGCTGAACTATCTGGTCAACCTCAAGTCCGGTCTCTGCCCCGAGGACTGCTCCTACTGCTCGCAGCGGCTCGGTTCCAAGGCCGAGATCCTGAAGTACACCTGGCTGAAACCGGACGAGGCGTCGAAGGCCGCCGCCGCCGGGGTGGCGGGCGGGGCCAAGCGGGTATGTCTGGTGGCGAGCGGCCGTGGTCCGACGGACCGCGATGTCGACCGGGTGTCGGAGACCATCGAGGCGATCAAGGAACAGAACGAGGGCGTCGAGGTGTGCGCCTGCCTCGGTCTGCTCTCCGACGGGCAGGCCGACCGGCTGCGGTCGGCGGGGGCCGACGCGTACAACCACAACCTCAACACGTCCGAGGGGACGTACGGGGACATCACCACCACACACACCTATGCGGACCGGGTGGAGACGGTGCACCAGGCGCAGGCCGCCGGGCTCTCGGCGTGCTCCGGGCTGATCGCCGGTATGGGTGAGAGCGACGCCGATCTGGTCGATGTCGTCTTCTCGCTGCGCGAACTGGACCCGGACTCGGTGCCGGTGAACTTCCTGATCCCGTTCGAGGGAACGCCGCTGGCCAAGGAGTGGAACCTCACCCCGCAGCGCTGTCTGCGGATTCTGGCGATGGTCCGGTTCGTCTGCCCGGATGTGGAGGTACGGCTCGCGGGCGGGCGTGAGGTGCATCTGCGCTCGATGCAGCCGCTGGCCCTGCACCTGGTCAACTCGATCTTCCTGGGCGACTACCTGACCAGCGAGGGGCAGGCGGGGCAGGCGGATCTGGACATGATCGCGGACGCCGGTTTCGAGGTGGAGGGAGCGGGCACGACGACGCTGCCCGCGCACCGTGCGGAGTCCGGCGGCTGTGGTTCGCACGACGGCGGCTGCGCCCCGTGCGGTGACGCGCCCGAGGAGGCCGCGCCCGAGCCCCCTGAGGTGCCGGCCGCCCGCACGGACCTGGTGTCGGTCCGCCGTCGCGGCGCGGGAACGGATCTCGCCCCCAATGCCTGAGGCCCTCTCCCCGGCCGAGCTGCGCTCCCTGGACCGGGCCCATGTCTGGCATCCGTACGGCCCGATGCCGGGCCGACAGGAGCCGCTGGTCGTGGAGTCCGCGTCCGGGGTACGGCTGAAGCTGGCCGAACCGGCCCACGGCCAAAGCGAGTTGGTCGACGGCATGTCGTCGTGGTGGTCGGCGGTGCACGGCTACAACCATCCGGTGCTCAACGAGGCGGCTCGCGATCAGCTGGGACGGATGAGCCATGTGATGTTCGGCGGGCTCACCCATGAGCCCGCCGTGCGGCTGGCCACCCGGCTGGTCGAGATCACCCCGGAGCCGCTGCGGCATGTCTTCCTCTCCGACTCGGGGTCGGTCGCCGTCGAGGTCGCGGTCAAGATGTGTCTGCAGTACTGGCGCTCGGCCGGGCGGCCCGCCAAGCAGCGGCTGCTGACCTGGCGCGGCGGCTATCACGGGGACACCTGGCAGCCGATGTCGGTGTGCGACCCCGAGGGCGGCATGCACGAGCTGTGGTCGGGGGTGCTGCCCCGCCAGGTCTTCGCCGACGAGCCCCCCGCCGGTTTCGACGCGGAGCCGGACGCCGCTTACGTACGGCATCTGCGGGAGCTGATCGCCGAGCACGCCGACCGGCTGGCCGCGGTGATCGTGGAGCCGGTGGTGCAGGGCGCGGGCGGGATGCGGTTCCACTCCCCCGCGTATCTGCGGGTGCTGCGCGAGGCGTGCGACGAGCACGAGGTGCTGCTGGTGTTCGACGAGATCGCCACGGGCTTCGGCCGTACCGGAGAACTGTTCGCAGCAGGGCATGCGGGCGTCTCCCCCGATGTCATGTGTGTGGGCAAGGCGCTGACCGGCGGCTATCTGACGATGGCGGCGACGCTGTGCACCTCCCGGGTGGCACAGGGCATCTCCAGCGGCGAGGTGCCGGTGCTCGCGCACGGACCGACGTTCATGGGCAATCCGCTCGCCGCCGCGGTGGCGTGTGCCTCCGTCGATCTGCTGCTCGGCCAGGACTGGGAGAGGGAGGTGAAGCGGATCGGTGCGGGGCTCCGGGAAGGTCTCGCTCCGGCGTCGGAGCTGCCCGGGGTGCGGGATGTCCGGGTGCTGGGCGCGATCGGTGTCGTACAGCTCGATCACGAGGTGGACATGGCGGCCGCGACCAGGGCGGCGGTACGGGAAGGGGTGTGGCTGCGGCCGTTCCGCGACCTCGTCTACACGATGCCGCCGTATGTGACCGGTGACGAGGACGTGGCACGGATCTGCCGCGCCGTGTGCGCGGCTGCGCGAGAGGGCTGAGATGACGGTTCTGGTAGTGACGGGTACGGGTACGGAGATCGGCAAGACGATCGTGACCGCGGCCGTGGCGGCGGCGCGCTCGGACCTCCGCGTCGCGGTGCTCAAGCCGGCGCAGACGGGACTGGCCCCCGGCGAGGCCGGTGATGCCGCCGAGGTGGCGCGGCTGGCGGGCGGCCATGTCACCGCGCTCGAACTGGCCCGGTTTCCCGAGCCGTTGGCGCCCGCCACGGCCGCCCGCAGGGCGGCTCTCCCGCCGGTGCGGCCGTACGAGATCGCCGAAGCGGCGCAGAAGCTGGCGACCGAGCACGACCTGGTGCTGATCGAGGGTGCGGGCGGTCTGCTCGTACGGTTCGACGACGAGGGCTCGACCCTGGCCGATGCCGCCCGGCTGCTGGACGCGCCGGTGCTGGTGGTGACGCCCGCCGGTCTGGGCACGCTCAACACCACGGCGCTGACCGCGGAGGCGCTGCGGGCCCGGGGGCTGGGGTGTCTCGGTGTGGTGGTGGGTAGCATGCCCGCCGAGCCGGACCTGGCGGCGCGCTGCAATCTGGCGGACCTTCCCGTGGTGGCGGGTGCCCCGCTGCTGGGTGCGGTGCCGGCCGGTGCGGGGGCACTGGAGCCCGCCGACTTCCGTGCGCGGGCCCGGAGTTGGCTCGCGTCAGAGCTGGGCGGGAATAGGCCGGCCGGATGAGCGGATGAGCCGCGCCGGACGGGGGAGAATCAAAGTAGCCGTACTTTCTGCCGGAGCGCCCGGTCGAGGAGGTCCGTCATGCGTCTGCGCACCACGAGAATCCCGGAGGATGCGGTCCACCACCCCGTCTTCGCCCGGCTCTACGCCCGGATGAGCGTGGTCGCGGAGACCAGGGCGGGGCTGGCCGCGGTGCGCTCGGACCTGTTGGCCGGCCTGTCCGGGCGGGTCATCGAGATAGGTGCGGGCAATGGCCTGAATTTCGCGCACTACCCGCCCTCGGTGTCGGAGGTGGTGGCCATCGAACCCGAGCGCAGCCTGCGGCGGCTCGCGGTGCGGTCGGCGCTGCGTGCCGGACTCCCGGTGGATGTGGTGCCGGGCGCGGCGGAGGCGCTGCCGGTGAAGAGCGAGGCGTTCGACGGGGCCGTCGCCTCGCTGGTGCTGTGCAGCGTCCGGAATGTGGAGCGCTCGCTCGCGGAGATCGTGCGGGTGCTGCGGCCCGGTGGTGAGCTGCGCTTCTTCGAGCATGTGCGGGCCGATGACCGGGCCATGGCGGCCGCGCAGCGGGTGCTGGACCGTACGTTCTGGCCGCTGCTGACGGGCGGGTGTCATACGGGGCGCGACACCCTGGCCGCCATCGAGAGGGCCGGATTCGTTGTGGAGACGTACCGCAGGGTCAGGATGCCTGAGTGCGGGATCCGGCTGCCCACGTCGACCTGCGTGCTGGGTGTGGCGCGCCGGACGGGCGTGCTGAGCTGACGTGACGTGCTGAGCCGACGTATCGGCCGCCCCCGGCGCCGGGCCGGGCCGATGCGCAGGCCCGGCGTGGAGCGGGGCCGATGCGTCGGAGTGCGCGTCGGTCCGCTGTCACGCTGCCGAGGTCGTCACAGGCTCCACTGGCGGAGTTCGTCGGCGATGGCCCGGACGTCCGCCTTGCCCTCCTTCACCAGCCGGGCCAAGTCGCGCACCTGCTCGGGCGAGGTGATGACCTTGAGTCCGGAGGCGACGAGATAGCCGTACGCGACGGCCGAGGAGAACATCGCGTTGGAGTGTTCGAGCGCGGGGACATGGAGCAGCAACTGCAGGAGCGCGGCAGCCCGGGAATGCGGGTCGCTGTAGACGGGGCTGCCGAAGATCTCGGCCTCGTGGCGGGCCACGGCGGCCACGAGCGCGCCCCAGTCGACCACCTGCGGATCACCGGGGGTCTTGTGCTCGGCCACCATGAGCAGCCAGGAAAGGTCGATCTGGAGGTTCAACGCGTGCCTTTGCACTCCGGGCCGAACTCTTCGGCGAACACCGACTCGTACTGCTTCATGAAGTCGGCCGCGGCCTCGACGAAGGTGTGTCCGACCTCGCCCGCGTCCTGCCGCACGAGTTCTTCTATGTAGCGATTCACGCTCATCCCCCTCTGCAGCGCGCGCTGTCGCGCGGCCTCGGCGGTTGCCTCGTCCACTCTCACGTTCAGCTGAGTCTTGGGCACACCAACACGCTAGCGCGCATCCGCTAGCACCGGCAAGAGGAGTACACCGGCTCTGCGCATACGGGCCACCGCGCACAGAACCCCCGCCCCGGACGCCCGCCGAAGCCCCCGAAACGGCTCTGTGGATGTGATGCCACCCATAGGGGCCACGTCACATCCTAGGCCGGATAGTAGAGGCGGAGCCCGTCCCAGCGGCATAGAAACGGTCCAGAACGGCCCATTTCGGACATTACTCCGTATTGGGGTAGTACGTCACATCATTGACCCCCGTCCCGGCCGCCGCTAACCATGGATCCCGTCGCCGGACAACGCGACCGGTCCGGACGGACAACCATCCGGACCACCCCCGGGGCACCGCCCCACCCGCCGCCACCGACACCGGACGGCACACCCCACACCACAGGAGAGTCCCTTCCGCATGACCACGCACACCCAGAACCGCACCGCCCGCACCGCCCGCCTGCGCACCCTGTCCCTCACCGCACTGGCCACCACCGCCGCCGCGGCAGCCGCCCTCAGCCTCACCTCCACCTCCGCACACGCCGCGGAGACCAAGCAGCCCACCGCCCCCGCCGCCGGCGACTCCCGGACCGGCAGCGGCCACGCCGACAACCTCGACGGCTGGATCAAGGAATCCCTCGCCATCATGAAGGCCAAGGGCATCCCCGGCACCTACGAAGGCCTGCACCGCAACATCATGCGCGAGTCCAGCGGCAACCCCAACGCCCAGAACGGCTGGGACGTCAACGCCCAGAAGGGCACCCCCTCCAAGGGCCTGCTCCAGGTCATCCAGCCCACCTTCGACGCCTACCACGTCAACGGCACCGCCAACAGCCTCACCGACCCCGTCGCCAACATCACCGCGGCCGCCAACTACGCCGCCGACCGCTACGGATCCATCGACAACGTCAACTCCGCCTACTGAGCCGGGGTCCGATGCCGAAATCGTTGGCCGAGCGGATCAACGCTCTGCTTGGCTCGGTCCATGAGTGATCTCCACATACGCCCCGCCGGCCTCACAGACGTCGACACCGTGCTGCGGTTCTGGCGCGAGGCCGCAGAGGGCACGAGCATCAGCGACGACCACGACGGTGTGGCCCGGCTCATTTCGACAGACCCCGAAGCCCTGTTGCTGGCGGACCGGGACGGCCGTCTCGTGGGAACCGTCATAGCCGGCTTCGACGGCTGGCGATGCTCCGTCTACCGGCTGGCCGTACACCCCGGATCCCGCCGACAGGGGATCGCCACCGCGCTGCTGGAAGCGGCGGAGCAGCGATTCCTCGCCCTGGGCGGGCGACGGGTCGACGCCATGGTCCTGGAAGCCAACGAACGGGCGCACCACACCTGGGCCGCGGGTGGATACCACCGCGAGGACCACTGGCGGCGCTGGGTGAAGCCGCTCACGGACTGAGAGGATCACTGACAGATCGGTCGGCTTTGCCGATCCTTTACTATGGTTCTCCTCCTGTCCGATCCTTCCGAAAGGTGTGAGCGTCCGCCCATGGGCGAGCCTCCCAGTAGTCGACATCGCCGGCACCGAGCGATCCTCCTGTCCCTGCCCGATCATGGGACGGAGGTGAACCGATGACCGAAGTGCTTCTGCTGCTCGTGGCGGTACTGCTCTCGCTGGCCTGCGGCGCCTTCGTCGCGGCCGAGTTCTCTCTGACGACGGTCGAGCGCGGACAGCTCGAACGCGCCGTCGAGCGGGGCGAGCGGGGCGCGGCGAGCGCCATGAAGGCCGTACGCAGCCTCACCTTCCAGCTCTCCGGCGCTCAGCTCGGCATCACCGTCACCAACCTGGTGGTCGGCATGCTCTCCGAACCGTCCATCGCGAAACTGATCCGCGGTCCCGTGGAAGCGGTGGGCCTCTCCCCGAGCGTGGCGTCCTCCGTGGCCCTCGTCCTCGGGACGGCGCTGTCCACCGTGTTCCTGATGATCGTCGGTGAACTGGTCCCGAAGAACTGGGCGATCTCCTCCCCGCTCGCCGTCGCGAAGGCCGTGGCCACCCCGCAGCGGGCGTTCACCGCCGTCTTCCGGCCCTTCATCAGCCACCTCAACAACACCGCCAACCGGATCGTGCGCCGCATCGGCCTGGAACCGGCCGAGGAGCTGGCCTCCGCCCGCAGCCCGCAGGAGCTGGCGGCGCTGGCCCGGCACAGCGCCAAGCAAGGTGCGCTGGAGGCCGACACGGCGGAGCTGTTCGTCCGCACGCTGAATCTGGCCGAACTGACAGCGGAGAACGTGATGACCCCCCGGGTCCAGGTCACCGCGCTGGAGGCGCAGGCGACCGCCGAGGACGTCGCGAACGCCACCCGGGCGACGGGCCTGTCCCGTTTCCCCGTCTACCTCGGCAGCCTGGACACCGTCGTCGGTGTGGCACACATCAAGGACGTGCTGGCCATCCCCGCCGAGCAGCGGCCCCACACCCGCGTGTCGGAGATGCTGCGCGAACCCCTGCTCGTACCCGAGACTCTCACCGTGGACCGGCTCCTGGACCGGTTGTCCGGCAAGTTGGCCATGGCCGTCGTCATCGACGAGTACGGCGGCACGGCCGGGGTCGTGACGCTGGAGGACATCGTCGAGGAAGTGGTCGGTGAGGTGCGCGACGAGCACGACCCGCACGAGACCGCTGACCTCGCACCGGCCGGCGAGGACGCCGACGGGCGGACCCTGTGGTCGGCCGACGGCGCCGCCCGCCTCGACCAGCTGAAGACGATCGGACTGCGGGTGCCGGACGGACCGTACGAGACACTCGCCGGCCTCATCGCCACCGAGGTCGGCCGCATCCCCGCCGTGGGTGACACGGTCGAGCTGGCGGGCTGGCGGATCGATGTGGTCGACGCGTCCGGACGGCGTGCCGCGCGGGCCCTGCTGCACGCGCCGCTGCCCGGCGACGACGAGCGGACGGAGAACGCACGATGATCGCCGTCCAGCTCTTCATCGGACTGATGACCCTGGTCGTCAACGCCTTCTTCGTCGGGGCGGAGTTCGCGCTGATCTCCGTACGCCGCAGTCAGATCGAACCCGAGGCCGAGGCCGGGAACCGGCGGGCGCGGAGCGTCATCTGGGGCCTCGAACACGTATCGGCGCTGCTCGCGGCGGCGCAGCTCGGCATCACCCTCTGCACGCTGGTGCTCGGTATCGTCGCCGAGCCGGCTTTCGCACATCTGCTGGAGCCGGTCTTCGATGCGGTGGGCGTGCCGCACGGGCTGATCCATCCGATCTCGTTCGTGATCGCGCTGTCCGTGGCGACGTATCTGCACATGCTCCTCGGCGAAATGGTGCCGAAGAACATCGCTCTGGCCGAGCCCGTTCGCGCCGCGCTGCTGCTCGGGCCGCCGCTGGTCGCCCTCGCCAGGGCGCTGCGTCCGGTGATCTTCGCGATCAACGCCTTCGCCAACGCGCTGCTCAAGATCCTTCGGGTCGAGACGAAGGACGAGGTGTCCGCCACGTTCTCCGACGACGAACTGGCCCGGCTGGTGACGGACGCGGGCGACGCCGGGCTGGTCGACGACCGCTCGGCCGAGCGCCTGCGACATGCCCTGGAACTGGGCCGTCGCCCGGTGCGCGATGTGGTGATGCCGGTGGACCGGGTCGTGTACGCCAAGGTCGGAACCACGCCGGAGCAGCTGGAGCGGCTCTCGTACGAGACGGGCTTCTCGCGCTTCCCGGTGATGGACAGCGAAGAACGGATCCTGGGCTACCTCCATGTGAAGGACGCACTCGATGCCACCCCGCGCGATGTGCCCTTCCCGGTGACGGCGATGCGCCCGATCGCCCGGGTCCGGGCGAGCACACCGCTCGACGATGTCCTGACCGCGCTGCGGCGCAGCCGTACGCATCTGGCGGCGGTTCTCGACGAGGACGACAGGCTGGCCGGAATGGTCACCATGGAGGACGTGCTCCGCGAGCTGGTGGGGCGCCCGAAAACGCGCTGACCTGAGCGGGGGCCGCGGTACGGATTTCCGGCCGCGGCCCCCGCCACTCCTGGATCCATGGTCCGGCCCTTGTACGGACACGGGCTCCGGAAGGGGCCGGACCGGCCGCGATACGATCGCTTCGCCATGGAAACAAATGCCTCCTACAACAGTCTTGTCGCGGTCGGCGACTCGTTCACCGAGGGCATGTCGGACCTGCTGCCCGACGGTTCGTACCGCGGCTGGGCCGATGTGCTCGCCGGCCGGCTCGCCACCCGCACTCCGGGATTCCGCTACGCGAATCTCGCCGTACGGGGCAAGCTGATCGGCCAGATCGTCGACGAGCAGGTCGATGTGGCCGCCGCCATGCGTGCGGATGTCGTCACACTCGTCGGCGGGCTCAATGACACGCTGCGGCCGAAGTGCGACATGGGCATGGTCCGCGGACGGCTCGAAGAGGCCGTGGAGCGTCTCGCGCCCTCGTGCGGAACGCTTGTGCTCATGCGAAGCCCGGGGCGCAACGGTCCGGTGATGGAGCGCTTCCGTCCGCGGATGGAGGAGCTGTTCGCCCTGATCGACGACCTGGCGGCCCGGCACGGAGCGGTGGTCGTCGATCTGTACGGGGCACCGACGCTGGGCGATCCCCGGTTGTGGGACGTCGACCGGCTGCACCTGACGGCCGACGGGCACTCGCGGGTCGCCGAGGCGGTCTGGCAGACGCTGGGTCTGCCGCCGGAGAACGACTGGCGCACACCGCTGCCGGCCTCCGTTCCGCCCAGGTGGGCCAGGCGGCGCATCGAAGACCTCCGCTTCGGCCGCGAGCATCTGATTCCCTGGATCGGCCGCCGCCTGACCGGCCGCTCCTCCGGCGACGGCCGGAGCGGCGCCCAGTACAGCTCCGAACTGGGCAGGGCGTTCTGGGTCACCCCGGAGGACGCCCGCGACCCCGGTCCCGTGGCGACCTGGCGCCGGGTCGACTCGGCTCCGCTCTCGTAGCAACCCACAAACCGGACCGCGGCGCTGGCCTGCACAAACCGCCAGTAGAATCTGGACACGTGACTGCTGTGTCTGCGAAGCCTCGCATCCCCAATGTCCTGGCCGGCCGCTACGCCTCCACGGAGCTGGCCGTCCTCTGGTCCCCCGAGCAGAAGGTGAAGCTGGAACGCCAGCTGTGGCTGGCGGTGCTGCGCGCTCAGAAGGACCTCGGGATCGAGGTACCGGACGCCGCGCTCGCCGATTACGAACGTGTCATCGACCAGGTCGACCTGGCCTCGATCGCCGAGCGCGAGAAGGTCACCCGGCATGACGTCAAGGCCCGGATCGAGGAGTTCAACGCCCTCGCCGGTCACGAGCAGGTCCACAAGGGCATGACGTCCCGGGACCTCACGGAGAACGTCGAGCAGCTGCAGATCCGCCTCTCCCTGGAGCTGATGCGCGACCGTACTGTGGCGGTCCTGGCCAGGCTCGGAAAGCTGGCGGGCGAGTACCGCGAGCTGGTCATGGCCGGTCGCTCCCACAACGTCGCCGCGCAGGCGACCACGCTCGGCAAGCGGTTCGCGACCGCGGCCGACGAGCTCCTGGTTGCGTACGGACGGCTTGAGGACCTGCTCGGCCGCTACCCGCTGCGGGGCATCAAGGGCCCCGTCGGCACGGCGCAGGACATGCTCGATCTGCTGGGCGGCGACGCCGGCAAGCTCGCGGACCTCGAACAGCGCATCGCCGCGCACCTCGGCTTCGCCCAGGCGTTCACCTCGGTCGGCCAGGTCTACCCGCGCTCGCTCGACTACGACGTGGTGACCGCGCTGGTCCAGCTGGCCGCGGCCCCGTCCTCGGTCGCCAAGACGATCCGTCTGATGGCCGGGCACGAGCTGGTGACCGAGGGCTTCAAGCCGGGTCAGGTCGGCTCGTCCGCGATGCCGCACAAGATGAACACCCGGTCCTGCGAGCGCGTCAACGGCCTGATGGTGATCCTGCGCGGCTACGCGTCGATGACCGGCGAGCTGGCGGGCGACCAGTGGAACGAGGGCGACGTGTCCTGCTCCGTGGTCCGCCGGGTGGCGCTGCCGGACGCGTTCTTCGCGTTCGACGGCCTGCTGGAGACCTTCCTGACGGTCCTCGACGAGTTCGGGGCGTTCCCCGCCGTCGTCGCCCGTGAGCTGGATCGCTACCTCCCGTTCCTCGCTACGACCAAGGTCCTGATGGGCGCGGTGCGTGCGGGTGTCGGCCGTGAGGTGGCCCACGAGGCGATCAAGGAGAACGCCGTCGCCTCGGCCCTGGCCATGCGCGAGCAGGGCGCCGAGCGCAATGAGCTGCTCGACAAGCTGGCCGCCGACGACCGGATCCCGCTGGACCGCGCCCAGCTCGACGCGCTGATGGCCGACAAGCTCTCCTTCACCGGTGCCGCGGGCGACCAGGTCACGGCGCTGATCTCCCGCATCGAGGACATCGCCAAGCAGCACCCCGAGGCCGCCGCGTACACGCCGGGCTCCATCCTCTGACGGCCACCACCTCAGTCGGATGACACCCGAAGAGCTCCAGGCCGCCCGCGACCGCACCGTTCCCGATGTGGTCGCGGGCGGTCTGCGTGTGCTGTTCTGCGGAATCAACCCGAGCCTGATGACCGGGGCGACGGGCCACCACTTCGCCCACCCCGGCAACCGGTTCTGGCCGGTACTCCACCGGTCGGGCTTCACGCCCAGGCAGTTGAAGCCGGCCGAGCAGACCGAGCTGCTGCGATACGGCCTCGGCATCACCAACGTGGTCGCCAGGGCCACCGCCCGGGCGGACGAACTGTCCGCCGAGGAGTTCCGCGAGGGCGGGGAGATCCTGGCGGCCAAGGTCGAACTGCTGCGACCGCAGTGGCTGGCGATCGTAGGGGTTACGGCATACCGCACGGCCTTCGGCAGGCGCACCGCCCGGATCGGCCCGCAGGACCACACGATCGGCGACACCCGCGTCTGGGCCCTGCCCAACCCCAGCGGCCTCAACGCCCACTGGACCACCCAGACAATGGCCGAGGAATACGGCCGCCTCCTCGCCTGCGTCGACCACAACACCAGCCCCACCCTCACCCCCGCCGTCCCCACGGAAGACCGCTGACGCCCCCGGAACCTCCCCGAACGCTCCGCGCGCATGGCCGCGCACGCGCACTTGCGGCCATATGCCGGGTTCGAACCCGACGGCCACGGAGCAACCGCCACCACACACAGACCTTGGTCCCGTCCGCCCATCGTCCAGCCAACCGGCTGACCGGCTGACCGGCTGACCGGCTGACCGGCTGACCGGCTGACCGGCTGACCGGCTGACCGGCTGACCGGCTGACCGGCTGACCACAGCCTGCTCATGTCACGGTGGGTCGATCTCCGTCACCACGACATTCAGCTCACACCCCGGACCTTCCTCCTCCAGGTACAGCCCGATGCCGATCCATCGGTCCTCGACCCTCCAGAGCTGGAGGAACTCGCAGCCCGCGACCGTATCTGCCCATGCCTCCGGTATCTCCTCACCGGCGATCATCCGTTCCTGCGCGCTCCACAGGCTGATCGGCTCCGGCTCCCCCCAACGACCGGCGAGCAGCGTCAGCAGGGCATCATGCTCTGCGAGGCACTGGGCGCGGTGTTCCAGCCGCTGCGCCTCGTCGTCGTCCCAGTGATCGACGTCCGCGTGCAGGGACGCCGTGTGGTAGCCGGGCCCGCTGACTCCCGAGCCTGACCGGATGCGTTCCGCTGGAAAGTCCGAGGTGCGCATCGCGTCGATGAGGCGGAGGTGATGTGCGGTGGTCATGCCGCCAGTAAACCGCGCAGCACTGACAAGCCGCCCCTCGCCATGACCTTTGAGATACTTTCAGTCGCCCTCAACCGTATTGAATTCATGGCGGCCGGGCTGCTGAGCAGTCGGCTACGCATCCCTTCGCCGGATCGCCCACGAGCCTGCCAGGAGTGCGGCCGCCGCCCAGGCCGCCGTCACCGCGAGCCCGGCCCACGGTCCGAGACTTCCCTCGGGGTTCTGGTGGAGCACCAACTGTCCTGCCCGGTCCGGCAGATACTGCGCGACACCGCCTGCGACGTCACCGACTACGAAGGAGACTATGAGGACGAATGGGATGAGCAGGCTGAGTACGGCTACAGCGCTGCGCAGCACCACGGTCAATCCGGCCGCGAACAGGGCCATCAGCGCCAGATAGATCCCTCCCCCGAAGGCCGCCCGCAGAGCCCCCGGCTCCCCCAGGCCGATCGCGTACTTCCCCATGAACAGTTGCCCCACGAGGAAGGCGCCGAAGCTGGTGACGAGGCCGACAGCCAGTGCCAGGGCCCCGACGAGAGCGATCTTGGCAGCGTAGAAGAGGTTGCGGCGCGGAACGGCGGCGAGCGATATCCGCAGGGCTCCGTTGAGGAACTCGGAGGAGAGCGCGGTCGCGCCGAAGCTGATGGCGGCGATCTGACCGAAGTTCAGTGCGTAGAAGGCATCGAAGACCGGCTCGGCATCGACATTGTCCGCCTCGGCCTGACCGACAGTGGAGAAGGCAAGCACGGTGATGGCAAGGGTCACCAGGAGGACCGCTATCAGTGATCCCGCTACGGACCGAACCGATCTGATCTTGATCCACTCGGAGCGCAGCACTGCGGTTGTCGACATGTTCAGGCCTCCTGACGGTTGGCGGACGAGGTCGACGCCGATGCGAATTCCGCGGCGTCAGCGGTGAGGTCGAGGTAGGCCTGCTCCAATGTGGCCTGCTCGTCGATGAGTTCCAGGATGGGAATGCCTTCGGTGGCGGCTATCGCACCGATCTCCCCGGCTTTCGCGCCGTCGATGGTCCAGCAGCCGTCGTCGCCCTGCGCAGGCTCATATCCCTTGCGGATCAGGACGTCGCGCAGCCGAGTGGACTCGGTGGTGCGCACCCGCACGCGGGGCCTGCTGCGGGAGTCCAGGAATTCCTGCATCGGCAGGTCGGCAAGGAGCCGGCCCCGGCCGAGAATCACGAGGTGATCGGCGAACGACGAGGTCTCGTTCATCAGATGGCTGGAGACCAGGACCGTGCGGCCCTCACGGGCGAGCCGCTTCATCAGCTCCCGGATCCAGATGATGCCTTCGGGATCGAGGCCGTTCGACGGCTCGTCCAGCATCACGACCTCCGGGTCGCCCAGCAGCGCGGCCGCTATGCCCAGTCGCTGTCGCATGCCGAGGGAGAAGGTCTTGATGCGGGCGCCCCCGACCGCGCCGAGACCGGCCTCCTCCAGAACTTCCTCGACCCTGCGCGCGCCGAGGCCGTTGCTGACCGCCAGGGCCAGCAAGTGGTTCCGCGCGGTGCGAGAGCCGTGGGCGGCCTGGGCGTCCAGCAGGGCGCCCACCCGACGCAGCGGATCGTCGAGGGTGGCGTAGAGCTGCCCGCCGATCGTGGCCGTGCCACCGGTGGGCCGGTCGAGGCCGAGAACGAGTCGCATGGTGGTGGACTTGCCTGCGCCGTTGGGACCGAGAAATCCGGTGACGCACCCCGGCCGCACGCTGAACGTGAGGTTGTCCACGGCACGGGTCGTACCGAATTCCTTGGTGAGTTCATGGACGTCGATGCTGGTCATGTCCTCAGCCTGGCGGCCACGCCCGGGTCCTCGCCTCCCCCGCGGGTGGGGATCATCTCCCTCTCCCGGGGGAGCCTCCGCGCGTGTGCGGCCTGACACGATGGAGGCATGTTCCGCCTCCTGCGCCCGCTCGCCGCGTCTGTCACCTACACCGGGTGGCTGCACCTCCTCATCCCGGGTGCGGGCTACAGCGTGTGGATGTTCATCTCGCCGGAATCCCCGTGGGCGCCCATGGTCTTCGCCGTTCCGGTCGGCTTGGTGCCCGGTATGCGGCTGGCAGAGGGGGTGCAGGCACAACTTCTGCTCGCTCCGGACGAGCGCGGCAGAGCCGATGCCAGTATCTCCGCGACCACGGCCGCCACTTGGGCCGACCGTTGGAGAACCGTGCTGTGGCTGGAGACTCGGATGTTGCTCGCCGTTCCCGTTGGGTACGCGACGGTGTGGCTGTTGGCCACCGCGGTGGACCTTGTTCTCACCGCCGCCGGCAACGGGCCGAGCGATGAATGGCTGATCCGCGGAGTGGAGCCGCACTGGTGGTATGCCTTGCTCGCCCCCCTGCCCCTCGTGGCGCTGCTCACCGTCGTCGTGGTGAGCGGCCGGCTGATCACCGAGGCCGCCAAGCGGCTTCTCGGCCCCTCGCCGGTGCAGCGGCTGACCGCTCTGGAGGAGCGCACCGAGCAGTTGTTGGAGCGCAACCGCATCGCACGTGAGCTGCATGACTCGATCGGGCATGCGCTGACGATCGCGGTAGTACAGGCCGGCGCGGCCCGGGCGGCACACGATCCGGATTTCACCGAGCGGGCCCTGGCCGCGATCGAAGAGACGGGCCGGGACGCGCTCGACGACCTGGAGCGGGTTCTGCGAGTGCTGCGCGAGTCGGGGACGCCGGTGGGGCAGCGGCCGACGCTGGTGGAAGCGGACCGGCTCCTGGACTCCGCGCGTGGTTCGGGCGCGAAGATCGACGCGGACGTGTCAGGTCCGCTGGAGCGGGTTCCGGGTGCGGTCTCCCGCGAGGGGTATCGCATCCTTCAGGAGTCGCTCACCAATGTGCTGCGTCATTCGGGGACGGTCCCCGTCCGTGTGCGGATCGCCGTCGCCAACGGCCGGCTGGAGTTGGAGGTGACCAATCCGCTCAGTGACTCGACCGCTGATTCGGCAGCCGTTCCGGGTGGCGGAAGCGGGCTGCGGGGCATCCGGGAGCGGGCGGCCCTGCTGGGCGGGAAGGCCGAGACGGGTCCGCACGAGGGGGAATGGCGCGTTTACGCGAGGCTTCCGTTGGACGGGCTGAGGGCTGCCCCGTAGTCCTGGGGAATCAGCGCGCGGTCTCGAATGCGGCACGGCGCGAGGCAGGGGACATCGCTACACCGGATGCGGGCGGGTACTGCGGCAGCACGGCAAGGCGCCCCGGCCGTCGTCGTAGGCACACCGGGGGGCGCGGGACAGCCCTTATGGTGGCCCAATGCCGGTTAGCGTACTTCTGGTCGATGACGAACCCCTCGTCCGCGCGGGGTTGCGTGCTGTCCTTGAGGCTCAGCCCGATATCGAGGTGGTGGGCGAGGCGGGCGACGGCGCCGCCGTGATCCCGCTGCTGCATCAGCTGCGCCCCGACGTGGTGGCCATGGATGTGAGGATGCCGTTGATGGACGGTATCGAGGCCACGCGGGTGGTGCTGCGCACGGTTCCGAACCCGCCGAAGATCCTCGTGGTGACCACGTTCGAGAACGACGAGTACGTCTATGAGGCGCTGCGTGCCGGTGCGGACGGCTTCCTCATCAAACGTGCCCGGCCCTCCGAGATCGTGAACGCGGTGCGTCTGGTGGCCGAGGGTGAGTCGCTGCTCTTCCCGGCGGCGGTCCGGCAGCTCGCGGCCGAGTACGGGACGAGCAAGGCGCGTGCGGCCATGGACCGGGCTGCGCTCACCGAGCGGGAATCCACGGTCCTCCGGCTGATGGCCCGGGGCCTGTCCAACGCCGAGATCGCCGCCAAACTCGTGGTCGGCGTCGAGACGGTGAAGACCCATGTCAGTGCGGTACTGGCGAAGTTGGGTGCCAGGGACCGCACCCAGGCCGTGATCGCTGCGTACGAATCCGGGTTCGTCGCCCCGGGCTGAATTCCCCGCCCGGGGAAACCCACCTCGGCCCACGGTCGCCCCGCACCGGGGCAACGAGTACCATCCGCGTGACATGCGCTAGAGCTGGGAGGACACACCGTGGGCCGGCTGACCGGTGGGGATCCGTCGCTGTTGCGGCGCATCAATTCCGCGGTGGTGCTGCACGCTCTGCGTGGCGCCGACTCCCCGACGCTGACGGACCTGACCCGGATCACCGGGCTGTCCCGGCCGACGGTCGAGGGTGTCATGGAGGGGCTCTTCGAGGCCGGGCTGGTTGTCGAGTCGGGGCCCGACGGTGGTGAGACCCGACGTCAGGGGCGGCCGGCCCGCCGGTTCCGGTTCCGTGCCGAGGCCGGGCATCTGCTCGGCATCGAGATCGGCCCGCATCGCGTCTCAGCACTGCTGTCGGGCCTGGACGGCCGGATCATCGGCGCGGGCGCACGCGAGGTGTCGGAAACCGCCTGCGCCGACGACCGGCTCGACAAGGTCAGGACCGTGGTGGCGGACCTCCTGCGGCGGACGGGCGTAGCGAGGAGCAGTCTGCGCGCGGTGGGTGTCGGCAGTCCCGGCATCGTGGAGGCCGACGGGACGGTTCGGCTGGGAACCGCCCTGCCGGGCTGGACGGGTCTCGCACTGGGCGAGCGGCTGAGGCGCTCCTTCCGCTGCCCCGTCCTGGTGGAGAACGACGCCAATGCCGCGGCGGTCGCGGAGCACTGGAAGGGTGCCGCGACCGAGTCCGACGACATCGTGTTCGTCCTGGCGGGGCTGAGCCCGGGGGCCGGTTCGCTGATCGGCGGGCGGCTGCACCGTGGATTCGGCGGTGCGGCGGGCGAGATCGGCGCGCTGCATCTGCTCGGCCGCGAAGTGACCCCGGAGCGGTTGCTGTCCACGACAGACACCCCGCTGGATCCGCTGGACGAGGTCGCGGTCGCCGATGTGTTCGCGCAGGCCCGGCGCGGCGATGTCCGGGCACAGGCGGCGGTCGAGCGGTTCATCCAGCGCCTGGTGCACGATGTGGCGGCGCTGGTGCTGGCGCTGGACCCCGAGCTGGTGGTCGTGGGCGGCTGGGCCACCGGGCTGGACGATGTACTCGATCCACTCCGCGGCGAGCTGGCCCGCTACTGCCTCCGGCCGCCACGGGTCACGCTGTCGCTGCTCGGTGAGGCGGCGGTGGCCACCGGTGCGCTGCGGCTGGCTCTCGACCACGTCGAGGAGCAGCTCTTCGCGGTGGAGGGAACGGTGACGGCCCGCCGCTGAGAGCGACGGGCCGTGCATACCGACGGGCTGTGCGTACCGACGGATGGTGCGTACCGGCGTGGGCCGGTGGGGACGGCCTCGGTCAGGAGGCCTGACGCTCCTGGTCGTGGTGGCTGATCTCCAGGTCGCCCGAGTCGCCGAAGGTGAGCCGGCAGGTGTCGGCCCGGTACGTGGCGACGGAGAGCGCGGCGGTGCCGCCCGCCGCGAGGTAGCGGGTGGTGACGACGAGCACGGGCGCGCCGGGCAGCCGGTCGAGCTCCTTGGCGTCGTCCACACGTGCCGAACCGAGCTCCACCGACCGGTCCTGGCCGTCGGGGCCGAGGCGGTGCAGTTCGCGCAGGACACGGCGGGCCCGCGCAGGACCGGACGGAGCGTCGATCGCGGAGAGTTCGGGCACGGACGAGGACGGGACGTAGAGCAGCTCCGCCGCGACGGCCTGCCCGTTCGTCACCCGGATCCGGCGCACGATGTGTACCGGCTCGTCGGCTTCCACGTCGAGCGCGGCGGCCACTGACGACGGCGCGACCGCCGCCGAGCAGTCCACCGGCTGCCAGCCCTCCGCCGGACCGCCACCGGACCAGTCCCGCTGTGCCGTGGAGACGGCGACCCCGACGCGCGGCGGGGCGACCGTGGTCCCGACGCCGCGGCGGCGCTGCAGCCTTCCTTCGAGTTCGAGCTGTTCCAGAGCCTGCCGGAGCGTGGCTCGGGCGACTCCGAACCGGGCGGCGAGCTCGCGCTCGTTGGGCAGGATCTCCCCCACCGCAAAGTCCGAGTCGAGTGCCTCACTGAGCACGGTCTTGAGGTGCCAGTACTTCGGCTCCTGCACCGATTCCAGCTGCGTGGTCCCCACCCTGTCCTCCGCAATCACCCAGCGGCTATTCCGCGACGTTATTTATTAAAGGTTCCTGTCTTAACGTTGAGACCATAGGACGGTACACATCCTTGGTCAAGACCAATCCTCGGTCGGTCACGCAGCGAAACGGGTCTCTGCCGCAGAGCGTTCACAGGACGTTCGTGGTGCCGTGAGGCGGGCGCAGCAATGAGCCCCACGACCGGGCAGGACGTGGGGCTTCGAACCGGGGGCGCGGACCGGCGCTCAGGCGGTCGCCGCTCCTCCGGACTCCTCCGGAAGGTCGGCGAAACGAGTGAGCTTGTCAGGATTCCGCACGATATACACGCACTGGATGAGCCCGTCCTCGATGTCGAGCTGAACGACCGAGTCGACCTTTCCGCCCAGGAACAGCAACAGGCCCGGCCCGCCGTTGAGCTCCAGCAACCGGAAGTCGAGGTCCTCGACCTGTTCGTGGGCGACGGCGAAGAGGAAGCGCCCGACCTTGTCGGCACTCTCGATGACCCGCAGCGGCGCCCGGGACTTTCCGCCGCTGTCCCCCACGAGCCTCGCGTCGGGCGCGAGCAGGGCCAGCAGTTCCTCGATGTCACCGCCCGCCGCCGCGGCGAGGAACCGCTCGGTGAGGTCACGACGGTGCGCCGGGTCGACGTCGTACCGCGGTTTGCGCTGCTCCACATGATGCCGCGCACGCCCCGCCAACTGGCGCACCGCGGCCTCGGTGCGGTCCAGAGCCGTGGCGATCTCCGCGTACGGGAAGCCGAAGGCCTCGCGCAGCACGAAGACGGCTCGCTCCAGCGGCGACAGGGACTCCAGGACGACCAGTACGGCGACCGATACCGAGTCGGCCAGCACCGTCTGCTCCGCGGTGTCGGGCACGGAGGGGCCGAAATCGGTGACGACCGGCTCCGGCAGCCACGGCCCGACGTACGACTCGCGCCGTGACTGCACCTGCCGCAGCCGGTCGATGGCCAGGCGGGTGGTGATCCTCACCAGAAAGGCGCGCGGCTCCCGTACGTCCTCGCGGGGTGCGGAGGACCAGCGCAGCCATGCCTCCTGCACCACGTCCTCGGCATCGGCGATCCGGCCCAGCATGCGGTAGGCAACGCCGGTGAGCACGGGGCGGTGGCTCTCGAAGACATCGGTCGTGGTGTCGGCAGTCACTCCTCCATCCCAGCCGACCTGCCGCACCCTGTCCAGCGCGAATCGCCCACCCCTCTTGAAGTGCGGGCTACTGAACGGTAATTGTTATTGACGAGACGTCTAAGTCGCCTTCAGGCATGGTCCCTTCATGCCGGATCACCCCGGGAGCACCAGCATGGCCACCACGGTCTCGTTCAGCGTCGACTCACCGCAAGGGCCTCGGACGGTGTCCGTGGCGTATGAGCGGACCGGTACCGGCGAGCCACTCCTCCTGCTCCACGGTATCGGCCACCACCGGCAGGCCTGGGATCCGGTGTTGTCCGTGCTCGCCGTGGAGCGGGATGTGACAGTCGTAGATCTCCCCGGCTTCGGCGTCTCGCCGGAACTGCCCGACGGACTGCCGTACGACCTGCCGACGATGGTCAAGGTGCTCGGCGCATTCTGTGAGGAGATCGGTCTGGACCGGCCGCATGTGGCGGGCAATTCGCTCGGCGGACTGCTGGCGCTGTCGCTCGGCCGGGAGAAGCTGGTCCGGTCGGTGACGGCGCTCTCGCCCGCCGGTTTCTGGACCGAGGGCGAGCGTCGCTATGCGTTCGTGACGCTGCGGGCCATGCGGCGGGCCGCGTTGTCGATGCCGGTGCCGCTGATCGAGCGGCTCTCGCACAGCGCCGCCGGGCGGACGGCACTGACCAGCACCATCTACGCCCGGCCCGGCCGCCGTTCACCCGGTGCAGTCGTCGCGGAGACCCTCGCGCTGCGCGAGGCGACCGGATTCCACCGGACGCTCGCCTCCGGCGGAAGCGTCGCGTTCACCGACGATGTGCCCGGGCTGCCGGTGACCGTCGCCTGGGGCAGCCGGGACCGGATACTGCTGCGCCGGCAGGGAATCAGGGCCAAGCACACCATCCCCGACGCCCGGCTGGTCCGGCTTCCGGGCTGCGGCCATGTGCCGATGAACGACGATCCGGCGCGGGTGGCGCGCGTCATTCTCGACACCAGTCGCTGACGGCGTACCGGGCGCCGGATCCGTACCCCGTGTCGCTGCGCTCCGGGACAGCACACCCGATCCGATGGCAACCCCCAGCCCGACCAGAAGGCTGCCGCCGACCTGTGCGATGCCGTACGAACCGGCACCGACGAGCGGTGCGGTGAGCGCGGCCGAGACCGGGATCAGGCCGGAGAAGAGAGTGGCCCGCTCGGCGCCGATGCGCTGCATGCCCATGTACCAGCAGACGAAACCGATGACGGTGACCACGGCCGCCTGCCACAACAGCGCGATCGCCTCCGCCGCAGTGGGCGTTCTCAGGGCCTCGCCGCCGTCCAGGACCAGTCCGAGGCAGGCCGACTCGGCGGCGGCGAGGCCGCAGACCGTGGCGGACAGCAGCTTCGGCCCGAGCGGTCGCAGGACCGGTACGGCAAGGACGGCGAAACCGACCTCGCCCGCCAGCGCGCCGGCCGAGCAGAGGATGCCCTCCAGGTCCGTACGGCCCCAGCCCTGGACCACGAAGGCCCCGGCGGCGACGAGCGCAGCCGCGCACAGAACCGTACGCGTGGGCCGGCGGCGGTCCATGAGCGGTGCGAGTACCGCGACGAAGATCGGTGCGCAGCCCACGAACACCCCTGGCACAGCCGGTTCCGCGGAGCGTTCGGCGCCGAGCACTGCAAGGTTGAAGCCGACCATCCCGATGGCTGCCAGCAGTGCGAGGCGTCCCCACTGACGCCGGGTGAGGGTGCGCAGCACGGCGGTCGCCCGGGGCTGCTTGTCGCGGGCCAGGAGAAATACGAGCAGAAGTCCCGCGAGGCCGTAGCGCAGCGCCTGGCCGCCCGCGTACGGATACTCGCCCAGGACACTGTTGGCGGTGAAGGACGCACCCACGAGGATGCAGGCGAAGGCGGCCAGGAGCGCCCCGCGCAGAGAGCTGACGTTCATGGAATCGACGCTAGGCAGCCGGGCGGTCCGGTTTAAGGTCCACTTTCATGAAGTCTTCGGGGACCAATCCGCCGTCGGACCGCTCCCGGGGCGGGGAGTTCGGCACCGCCGCCTGGGAGTTGCTGCTTCCGGCCGCCGCGGCGCCGGCCCGTCGGCGTGGCCGAGCCCTGCAGTCGGCCCTGCGCGAAGCCGTGCGCTCCGGCCGGCTCGTTCCGGGTACCCGACTGCCGTCCAGCCGTGCGCTCGCCACCGATCTGCGGGTGTCGCGGGGGCTGGTCACCGAGGCGTACGAGCAGCTCACTGCCGAGGGCTATCTGCGCAGCGGACGTGGGTCGGGCACCTGGGTGAGCGAGGCGGTCCGTGCTCCATTGCCGGGGGCGCGTGATCTCGCTCCGCGTGCCGAGGACGTACGCGTGGACTTCCGGCCCGGCACGCCCGATCTGTCGATGTTTCCGCGCAGCGCCTGGGCCGCCGCCCATCGCTCGGTGCTCGGCCGGCTGCCGCACGGCACGCTCGGCTACCCCGATCCGCGCGGGCTGCCCGTCCTGCGGGAGGCCCTGGCCGCGCTGCTTTCCAGGCGCCGTGGCGTGGTCGCCGATCCGGAGCGCCTGGTGGTGTGCTCCGGCGTGGCGCAGGCGACGACTCTGCTGGGGTTCGTGCTGCACGGACGGGGAATGCGGACCGTCGGCGTCGAGGACCCGGGGAGCCCCGAACACTCCGCGCTCTTCGCCTCCGCGGGCATCACCACCGTCGGCCTGCCTCTCGACGACGAGGGGTTGGCGCCCGAGCCCCTCGTGCGCTCGGGCGTGCGCGCCGTCGTCACCACACCGGCGCACCAGTTTCCGACCGGGATCGCCTACTCGGCCGCCCGCCGGGGCCGGCTTCTGGAGTGGGCGCGCGCCATGGACGGACTGATCGTGGAGGACGACTACGACGGCGACTTCCGCTACGACCGCGCACCCGTCGGCGCACTTCAGGGGCTCGATCCGGAACACGTCGCGTACACCGGCTCGGTGAGCAAATCGCTGGCGCCCGGGCTCCGGCTGGGCTGGCTGCTCGCGCCGGCGGACATGACCGACGAGATCGTCGCCCGCAAACGCACCATGGATCTGGGCAATCCGGCCGTCGACCAGGCGGTCCTCGCCGACTTCATCACCCGCGGCGGCTACGACCGGCAGCTGCGCCGCTGTCAGCGCGCCTATCGCGAGCGCCGCGACACGCTCACATCGATGCTGGCGGAGCACTTCCCGGGAACCGAGGTGAGCGGGATCGCCGCGGGCCTGCACATCATCGCCGCGCTGCCCGAGCGGTACGGCCCGGAGGCGGTGTTCATGACGCGGGCGGCCGATGCCGGAGTCGCACTGCGGCCGCTCGGTGCCTGCGGCACCCTGCCCGGCGAGGACGGGACGGTGCGTCTGGTGCTCGGCTACGCACATCTGGCTCCGCCCGACATCGAGCGGGGCGTACGCCTGCTGGCGGCGGCGCTACGGGGCACGAACGGACGGGCCGCCGGCGGGGGCCGGGTGTTCATCTGACGTTGGTGTGCGCGCCGCCGACGGCAACAAGGGTGGGCTCGCCAGACCGGTCACCCGTTCGTCCCGCTGACCACCGCCCCGGAGGCGCCCCGATGTCGAACCGTCCGCGATTCCCGTCCCCCGCCCGCCGCAGTGTGCTGCGCGGTTCGCTCGCCGCGTCGGCCGCGCTGGCGCTCCCCGCGGTGGGCGCCGCGGCCCCCGCCTTCGCACTGTCCGGGCGGCCGCGCGCGGCATGGGGTGTGCAGGTGGGTGATGTCACATCGTCGTCCGCGCTGATCTGGGTCCGGTCCGACCGGCCGGCCCGGATGATCGTGGAGACCTCGGCGACGGAGTCGTTCCGGCGGGCCCGCACCTGGCACGGTCCGCTCGTCGGGTCCGGCACCGACTTCACCGGCACGACGCCGCTGTACGGGCTGCCGCCGGGCGAGCAGGTGCACTACCGCGTGACGCTCGCCGACCCCCACGACCCCCGCCGCACCGGCGAGCCGGTGCACGGAACCTTCCGGACGGCACCTGCCCGGCGCCGCGACGGGGTGCGCTTCCTGTGGTCGGGCGACATCGCGGGACAGGGCTGGGGCATCAATCCGGACATCGGTGGCTACATGGTGTACGACGAGATGCGCCGGCTCGATCCCGACTTCTTCCTGTGCAGCGGTGACAACATCTACGCGGACGGCGTGATCGAGCCCAGCGTGACGCTGCCCGACGGGCGGGTCTGGCGCAATGTCACCACCGAGGAGAAGGCGAAGGTCGCCGAGACCCTTGCCGAGTACCGCGGGAACTTCCGTTACAACCTGCTCGATCACAACCTCCGTGAGTTCAACGCGCAGGTCCCCTCGATCGTTCAGTGGGACGACCACGAGGTGCGCAACAACTGGTATCCCGGGCAGATCCTCGACGACGCCAGGTACACCGAGAAGAACGTGGATGTACTGGCGGCCCGTTCGATGCGGGCGTTCCGCGAGTACTTCCCGGTGTCCACGCTGCATGCCGCATCCGGGGAGGGCCGGATGCACCGCGTGGTGCGGCACGGTCCGCTGCTCGATGTGTTCGTCCTCGACATGCGGTCCTTCCGCAACGCCAACTCCCCCGGCCGGCAGCCCGACGACAGGACGGGCATCCTCGGTGCCGAGCAGCTGCGTTGGCTCAAGCACGAGCTGTCCCGGTCCCGCGCGGTGTGGAAGGTGATCGCCGCGGACATGCCGCTGGGTCTGGTGGTCACCGACGGTGCGACGGACTTCGAGGCGGTCGCGCAGGGCGATCCCGGTACCCCGCTCGGCCGTGAACTGCAGATCGCGGAACTGCTCCGGTACATCAAGCACCGCCGGATCACCGGCACGGTCTGGCTGACGGCGGACGTGCACTACACGTCGGCGCAGCACTACGAGCCGGAGCGTGCGGTGTTCAAGGACTTCGCTCCGTTCTGGGAGTTCGTGTCGGGACCGCTGGCCGCCGGTCAGTTCCAGGCGAACGAGCTCGACGCGACGTTCGGTCCCGACCGGGTCTTCGTGCGGGCGCCGGACCGGGCGAACGTGTCGCCGATGGAGTCCCCACAGCACTTCGGGGAAGTCGAAATCGACGGTGACAGCGGCGAGTTGACCGTACGTCTACGGGCGCAGGGCGGCTCCGTGCTGTTCAGCAAGGTTCTGCGGCCGGGGCGCGTCGGGCAGTGAACCGACGCCCGACGACCGGCCTCCCGGGTGCCGGCCGGGGCCGATTGTCAGTGGTGGGATCTACGGTTTTTCCATGACCCGATCCGTTCAGGCATTGGCCTACGCACGCCCGTCAGTTCTGGAGTCCTCGCAGACGGGGCAGCTCCTCGGGCTGGAGACCTCCGGTGGCCTCACACCGCGGGGCGCCGAGTCCCATCCCCGGTTCTTCTCCGGCTTCCTCACATCACCGGGGGTCGCCGCCCGGGGTCTGCTGGCCGTGGCGGACGTGGCGTCCACGCGCTACTACCAGCGCACCCTGCCGGCGTCACTCGACCCGGTGGTGACGGGCAACGGCGACCGGCTGCGCTTCGAGTCGTTCTCCGGCTGCTGCGGGGTGTACGCCCGCCTCGATGTGCTGCAGGACGGTCTGGACGGGGTGCGGACGGGTCATGGCACGACGAATGTGGATGTCAACAATCCGCTGCGGGAGGCGCTTTCGCGGATAGCGGGGGACGATCCGCTGCATCTGCGGGTGGGCCCGGACGAGATGGCCGTCACCACGTTGGACGGCCCGGTGGTGGAGAAGAAGGTGCCGCTGCCCGACCGGTGGCTGCGCGGCTTCGCCGAGGCCCAGGTGGTGTCGGTCGGTTTCGATCTGCGGGCCGAGCTGCCGGCCGCCGAGGCTGTCCGGTTCCTCCGTTCGCTGCCGCGTTCGTCCGGGAGCGCCTCGCGGGGTGCCCGGTGGGTGGTTCCCGCCGGGAAGACGCTTCGGCCGACGACCCGGCCGGTGGCCGGCGCGGTGTGTCTGCCGGGACCGGAGCGGCTGGTGGCGTTGCAGCGGGTGCTGCGTCATGCCACGTCGTTGCGGGTGTACGGGCCGGTCACCGACGGGGCGGCGACCGCGAGCGCCTGGGAGGTCGTGCTGCCGGGCATGCGTCTCACCCTGACGCTCTCGCCCGATGCCTCGCGAGGGTTCTCGGGCGAGGGCGGCGTGCTCGACGCGCTGGCCACCGATGACGCCGCGGCCGACGCCGAGCTGGTGTCCGTGCTGCTGGCCTGGGAGCCCCGGATCGACACCGCCGACCTGGCGGAGCAGTCGGGCCTCACGGTGGAGCGGGTACGGGCCGCGCTCACCCGGCTGGGGACGGCGGGCCGGGTCGGCTACGACCTCGCCGACGCGGCCTACTTCCACCGCGAGCTGCCGTACGACGCCGACCGGGTCGAGCGGCACAATCCGCGTCTGGTGGCGGCCCGGCAGCTGGCCGGCTCGGGGGCGGTCGTGCTCGACGGGGATGTGGCGAACGTGACCTCGGGAGAACGCCGCTATCAGGTGAGGGAGCAGGACGGCATGCTGAGATGTACCTGCCAGTGGTGGGCGGACTATCGCGGGCGGCGGGGCCCGTGCAAGCACGCTCTGGCGGCCCGTATGGTCCGTCGCGGTGCGCCGGTCGCCGGAGGTGTGCGATGAGGGAACTCCTCACCGCCGTGCGGGAATCGCGCGCGCACGACGTGCCGGACCTGCTGGCCCCGATGGACGCGGCGGAACGCAGAGCGGCGCTGGCCGAACTGAAGACGATCCGGAAGGAAGCGCGGAACTGGTCCTGGGACAAGCAGAACAAGGTCCGCAAAGCCCTGCTGGTGGCTGGTGCGGGCTGCCACACGGGCGCCGCGGCGTGCGCCGCCTGGATCGGCAGCCGGGATCTGGCCGGCTGGGGCCGCTCGCCCTTCCCACTGGTCCTCGCCGTCCTGTCGGACCGTGACCCGGAGTGGCTCGGTGATGTGGCGCACCGGCTGGCGGCCCGGCCCGCGACCGCGGAGACCGCGTACGAGCTGATCTCCGGGCTGGTGAAGAAGGCGCAGTGCCCCACCCCCACGACGGAGGGTTTCGTGCGGGGCTGGGTCGAGGCGATCTCGACCGCACAGTGGCATCGGCGCAAGACACGGCCCCTCATCGAGAGGCTCCGCACCGACCCGTTCGCGGCCACCCTGCTGCCGCGGATCTTCGAGGTGACGGAGCTGCCGTCACAGATGCTCTGGCCCGACGATGCGAACGATCCGTGCCGGTGGGCCGCCACGTTGGCCGCTCTCCCGGAGGAGGGCCTGCTGGACCGGCCGGCGCTCGTCGAGGCCTGTGTGACCCGGCTGTTGCGCGGTGGCAGGCTCAACGAGCTGCGCTTCTTCCTCAGTCTTCTGCGCAAGCTCGAACTGACCGAGCAGGAGGAGACCGAGCGGGTCGCGGACTGGACCGGGATGGCCGCGGACGGCATCTCCACCGTGGCCGGTCACGCCCAGGGGGTGCTCGCCCGGCTGGACGGGCGCGGTGAGCTTTCCGTGCGGGCCCTGGCGGACATCTCGGCATCGGTGCTGTTCCGCACCGAGAAGAAACTGGTCCGGTCCCAGCTCGTGCTGCTCGGCAAGGTGCTGCGCCGCGAACCTTCGGCGGTCGACGAACTGCTGCCCGTCGTCGCCGGTGCTTTCGAGCACGAGGACATCGACATCCAGGAGCGGGCGCTCAAGCTCGTGGCCCGGTACCTGCCCGCTGCCGCGGCGCCGGTACGGGAAGAAATCGCCCTGTCGGCCGCGCTGCTGGGTCCGGCACACCGCACGATGGTGGCCGAGGTCTTCGGCAGTCCGGCGGCCGGGCAGTCCGGGACGGAGGAGTACGAGGAGCTGCTGCCCCCGGCACCGGCCCCGCAGCCCCTCGATCCGGCGCCTGCGACGCTGCCCGAGCTGGTCGAGGAGGTGGTGACCCTGGTCAGATCGGCAACACCGGACGTCACCGCCTTCGAGCGGTCCCTGGACGGGCTGGTGCGCCATGCCCACACCGACCGGCCGGCGCTGACGGACGCGTTGCGTGACGCGCTGGCGGGTGAGTGGTGGGTCGAGGGCGAACCGCCGTCGCAGAGCGAGCGGTATCTCCGCTCGGAGACGGGCATCAAGGTCGTCGTGGCCACGCTGCTCGGACGGGTGTCGGCACGGGCGGTGAAGGAGGAACGTGAGTCCTGGACCGGCACCGGGACCTGCGTCCACGCCGCGCTGAACGGCATCCTGAAGGCCCGGGTGTGGGAGGCGGCCGACGCGGTACTGACCGGCGGTACCCCCTTCCTGCTGGCCGTCCCGACCTGGCACACCGGCTCGCTCGACCCGGCCGTGCTGGTCGAGCGGCTGCGCACCTGTCAGCAGCTGGGGGTCCGGCCGGGCGAGGCCGACTTCGCCCAGGCCCTGCTGCGGGTGCGGCGCGGAGATCAGCACGGTGCCGCCGAGGCGGCGCTGCTCGGCACCGCTGAAGGCGACCGGCTGGCGGCATGGCTGCGGGCCGACGAGCCCCTCGCGCGGGTGTACCGCTTCGATCTGGAGAACAGGGTCCGGCAGGGACAGACGGTCGTCCGGTCGTCCCGCCCGCTGATGGCCAGCAGGGAACGCCAGTTCATCGAAGAGGAGTTCCCTCGCTCCTTCCACTGGCTGGGCCGGCCGCAGATCCCGACGCACAGCCACTGTCACCACTGGGACGACCACCCGAACCAGTGGACCGCCACCCTGCCCGAGGACGCCGAGACACTGGCCGCCTGGCTGTTGCCGCACATCGCTACGGGCGTGATCGAGGAGATACGGGACACCCTCCGGCCGCTCCTGCTGCTCGCCGAACTCGACGCGCCCGCGGGCGAGGCCGTGCGTCTGATGGTGGCGTACGGGCTGGGGGCCCGGCATCCGGAGGACCGGCTGTTGGCGGTGGACGCCCTGCTGATGGTCGCCGCCCGGCAGCAGCTCGACGCGGAGTTGCTCGGCGAGCAGCTGGCGGCCCTCCTCGGAAGCGGTCTGATCAAGCCCAGCCGCCTCGCGGAATCCGCCCGTACCGCCGCCGCCACCGGCGCGTACCGGACGGTGCTGTCCGCGCTGACCGGCGCTCTGCCGGGGCTGCTGGCGCAGGAGAAGGCGCCTCGCGGTCTGAGCGACCTGCTCTCCGTGGCCGCCGAGTGCGTGGAGCACTGTGGCGCGGTGGGTGATGGGGAGCCGATACCAGGGCTCGCCGAAACGGCCGGGCGCGGCGGGTCGTCGCAGCTGGTGCGTCAGGCGGTACGTCTGAAAGCCGCCTGGGAGCAGGGCTCGGGACGGGCCTGACGGCCCGGGGCAGGGGCGGCCGCACCACAATCCATCAACGCGGCCGCACCACAGTTCATCGGTGCGGCCACACCGTCACTGACCAATATCGGTGTGGCCACACCATTACTGACCAATACGGCGAAAGTGGTCAATAAGGGACTAGATCCACACTTAACCCATCGGTCACAAAGTGTTCGTGGTCAAGCAACAACGCTCGGTCAGAGTGAAGCCATGACTGTTGTGACATCCCCGAAGACCGCCCGCCGCTCCCACCACTGGCGGCGGGACATGATCGAGCTGGCCGCGCTGTTCACCGCGGTCGCGGTGGCCGATGCCATCGCGAACCTGGTCGGGCACCAGCCGGACGGGCCGTACCTGCTGATCGCCTCGGCCGTGGCTCTGGCGGTCACGGCCGCGTTCCACACCTGGTGGGCCCGGCGGCACAGCCACGCCCCGCCGCCGACCGGCTCCGACCTCGTCGCCGTGGGGGACGGCGACGACGCGGCACGAGGCCACGGCACCGACTGCGACGGCGACGGCCCCGAGGACACGGCGCTGTGGCGGATGCGGACCACGGTGCGGGACACCCCCGGCAGCCTGGCGGCGCTGTGCGGTGCCCTCGCCCGGCACCGGGTCGACATCCTCACCCTGCAGACGCACCCGCTGGCCCGGGGCACGGTCGACGAGTTCCTGCTGCGCGCGCCCGCTCAGCTCCAGGCGCAGCAGCTGAGCCGGGCGATCTCCGCCGCCGGGGGAAGTTCGACCTGGATCGAGCGGGCCGACACTCATGATCTGGTCGACGCCCCGACCCGCGTCCTGGGCCTCGCCACCCGTACCGCACTGGACGCGGCCGAGCTGCCCCTCGCACTGCGGCAGCTGCTCGGCCGTTGCACCATCCATTCGCTGCCCGCCGTCTCGATCACGGGCCGGGCGACCGGTGCGAGCGCACCGGTCGAAGGAGTGCTGGAGGAGACGGTGATGCGGCTGCGCGACCCGTCCGGAGGTGCCATCACCATCGAACGGCCCTATCTTCCCTTCACCCCGACCGAGTTCGCCCGGGCCCGTGCCCTGGTCGAGCTCGATGCCCGGCTCGGCCCCCGCGTCCCGCGCAGCCGGCACGTGCTCACCCTGCCCGAGGGCAACGAGATCACCGTGCGCCGCGCGGACCGCGATGACCTCGAAGCAGCACGTGCGATGCACGACCGCTGCTCCGACCGGACGCTGCGACTGCGCTACCACGGGCCGGTCCACGACGCCGACCGCTACCTGGACCACCTGCTCAGCCCCCGCTTCGGCCGCACGCTCGCCGTGCGGACGGCCTCGGGCCGGCTGGTCGCGCTCGGGCACCTCCTCTGGGACGGCGACGAGACCGAAGTCGCCCTCCTCGTCGAGGACGACTGGCAGCGCCGCGGCATCGGCTCCGAGCTCCTGAGCCGCCTGGTGGCACTCGCCATCGAGGCGGGCTGCGAGAGCGTCTACGCCGTCACCCAGTCGTCCAACACCGGCATGGTCGCGGCGATGCGCGCCCTGTCCCTGCCGCTGGACTACCAGATCGAGGAGGGCACCCTGGTCATCACCGCCCGCCTGGACGCGACGCCGGTCCGGTCACTGCCCCCGTACGAGCAGGCCGGTCGCTGACCCCTCGGCCACGGCCGCCCTCCGGACAACGGACGCCTTCTCCGCCTCGAAGGGCTCCTCGGCCACGGCGGACCTCCCGGCCACGGCGGACCTCCCGGCCGGGGAGGACTTCCGTCCGGCCTCCTGGGAGCTCAGCGCCTGGCACAGATCGGCCCACAGGTCCTCGACGTCCTCCAGGCCGACCGACATCCGCAACAACCGGTCCCCGACGCCCGCGGCCTGCCGGTCCCCCTCATCCACGATGCGGTGGCTGATGGAGGCCGGATGCTGGATCAGGGTGTCCACACTGCCGAGACTCACCGCGGGCGTGATGAGCCGTACGGCCGAGATCACCCGGTGCGGATCCCCGTACACCTCGAACGAGACCATCGCGCCGCCCAGCTTCGGATAGTGGACCCTGGCGATACGCGGGTCGGCGGTCAGTCTGCGGGACAGTTCGGCGGCGCTCGCGGACGCCGCCCGTACCCGTACCGGAAGCGTGGCCAGGCCGCGCAGCAGCAGATAACCGGCCATCGGGTGCAACACCCCGCCGGTGGCGAAGCGCACCTGCCGCAGCCGGGCCGCGAACTCCTCGTCGCAGGCGACGACCCCGCCCATCACATCGCCGTGGCCGCCCAGGTACTTGGTGGCGCTGTGCAGCACGATCCGGGCACCGTGCTCGACGGGCCGTTGCAGTACCGGGGTGGCGAAGGTGCTGTCGACCAGCAGCGGCACCGAGCCGCAGGAGTGCGCGATCGCGCGGATATCGACCTCGGCGAGCGTCGGGTTGGCGGGGGTCTCCACCATCACCAGCCCGGTGTCCGGGCGGATCGCGTCGGCGATGCCCGCCGGATCGGTCCAGGTCACCTCCGTACCCAGCAGCCCGGCTCCGAGCAGATGGTCGCTGCAACCGTAGAGCGGCCGGACGGCGACGACATGGCGCAGTCCCATGCTCGCCCGGACCAGCAGCACGGCGGTGAGCGCCGCCATGCCGCTGGCGAACGCCACGGCGCTCTCGGTCCCTTCGAGCCGGGCGAGTGCGGTTTCGAAGCGGGCGGTCGTCGGGTTGTCCAGCCGGGCGTAGACCGGCGGCCCTTCGAGCCTCGCACCGGTCGCGGCGAAGGTGTCGATCCGCTCCGCCTCGCCCCGGGAGTCGTACGAGGGGTAGGTGGTGGACAGGTCGATCGGCGGGGCGTGCAGTCCGAGGGCCGCGAGGTCGTCGCGGCCGGCGTGCACGGCATCGGTGGCCAGCGCCCTGGACCGGGTTGTGGTCGGGGGCGCCATCGAGGATTCGGTGTCCATGCCACCACTCTGAACATCCACCGGAATTCGGTGACGATCCCCCGTGCTACGTTCGCCCAATGGCCGATTCTGTAGCTCTTGATCCGGTGGATCTGCACATTCTGCGACTTCTGCAGAACGATGCCCGGACCACTTACCGCGAGTTGGCCGCCGAGGTCGGCGTCGCACCGTCGACCTGCCTGGACCGGGTGACCAGGCTGCGCCGCTCCGGCGTGATTCTCGGCCACCAGCTGCGGCTGGACCCGGCAAGGCTCGGCCGGGGCCTGGAAGCGCTGCTCTCCGTGCAGGTCCGGCCGCACCGCAGGGAGCTCATCGGCCCGTTCGTGGAACGCATCAGGACATTGCCGGAGTCGCGTGCGCTCTTCCATCTCACCGGCCCGGACGACTATCTGGTCCATGTAGCGGTAACGGACACGGCCGATCTGCAACGCCTGGTGCTGGACGAATTCACCTCGCGCCGCGAAGTGGCCCGGGTCGAGACAAGGCTGATATTCCAGCAGTGGGAGTGCGGGCCGCTGTTGCCGCCCTCCGCAGAATCGACGGAGTCCGGCCCCTGAGACCGAATGATGATGACTCGGAGCCCCCGCCGTACGAGGATGTCCGCATGTCAGACACTTCCAGCAGCGCGCTCCCCCGTCAGGTCGCCGACGCCTACGTCGACGCTTTCATCGAACTCGACCCGATCTCCGGCACGTATCTCGGTGTCGCGGAGAGCTCGCGGCGCCTTCCCGACTTCTCCCCCGCAGGTCAGGAAGCGCTTGCCGAGCTGGCCCGCACCACTCTGGTGAAGCTCGACGCCGCCGAACGGCTGCCCGGCGCGGACAGCGACTCCGAGCGCCGCTGCGGCCGCCTGCTGCGCGAGCGCCTCATGGCGGAACTCGCCGTTCACGAGGCCGAAGAGGGATTGCGTACGGTCTCCAATCTCTCCTCCCCGGCGCACAGCGTCCGTGGGGTGTTCACCGTGACGCCGACCGAGACCGATGAGGACTGGGCGGCGGTCGTGGACCGGCTGCACGCGGTGCCCGCCGCGTTCGAGGGCTACCGCGAGTCACTGGCGCTCGGCCTGGAGCGCAAGCTCCACGGCGGTCCGCGCGCCACCGCCACCTTCATCGGCCAGCTCGACGAGTGGGCGGGGGAGGACGGTCCGGGCTTCTTCCAGGAGTTCGCGTCCGCCGGCCCCGCGTCGCTCCGTGCCGAGCTGGACGAAGGCGCCCGGGTGGCCACCGAGTCGGTCGTGGCGCTGCGCGACTGGATGCGCGATGTGTACGCCCCCGCGATCGAGGGCGCGCCGGACACTGTGGGCCGCGAGCGGTACGCGCGCTGGTCGCGCTACTTCAACGGCACCGATCTCGACCTGGACGAGGCGTACGCGTACGGCTGGTCCGAGTACCACCGGCTGATCGCCGAGATGCGGACCGAGGCGGACAAGGTGCTGCCCGGCGCCGGCCCGTGGGAGGCGCTGGCCCATCTCGATGTGCACGGCAAGCACATCGAGGGGGTCGACGAGGTCCAGGCCTGGCTGCAGAGTCTGATGGACGAGGCCATCGAGGCGCTCGACGGTACGCACTTCGAACTCGCCGAACGCGTACGGAAGGTGGAATCCTGCATCGCCCCGCCCGGCAGCGCCGCGGCCCCGTATTACACCGGCCCTTCCGAGGACTTCTCGCGCCCCGGCCGCACCTGGCTGCCCACGATGGGCGAGACCCGGTTCCCGGTGTACGACCTGGTGTCCACCTGGTACCACGAGGGTGTGCCGGGACACCACCTCCAGATCGCGCAGTGGACGCATGTCGCCGACAGCCTGTCCCGCTACCAGGCCTCGATCGGCGGGATCAGCGCCAACTGGGAGGGCTGGGCCCTGTACGCGGAACGCCTCATGGACGAGCTGGGCTTCCTGCCCGACGCCGAGCGCCGCCTCGGCTATCTGGACGCGCAGATGATGCGCGCCTGCCGGGTGATCGTGGACATCGGCATGCACGCGGAGATGGAGATCCCGGCGGACTCCCCGTTCCACCCGGGCGAGCGGTGGACCCCGGAGCTGGCTCAGGAGTTCTTCGGCAATCACAGCGGCCGTCCCGCGGACTTCGTGGAGAGCGAGCTGACCCGCTACCTCTCGATGCCGGGGCAGGCCATCGGGTACAAGCTGGGCGAGCGCGCCTGGCTGCTCGGCCGGGACAACGCCCGCAAGGCCCACGGCGACGCGTTCGACGCCAAGGCCTGGCACATGGCCGCCCTGTCGCAGGGGCCGCTCGGTCTCGACGATCTCGTCGACGAGCTGTCCAAGCTCTGACGCGACAGCCCGGCGGCCGGGCCCGGTGCGCCCTGTGGGCCCGGCCGCCGAGCACCCCCGCAGCCCGAGCACCCGGACCGTTCGGGACAGTCGGGCCGCTCAGCAGCCGCAGTCGTCGGAGCCGGCCGGTGCGGTGAGCGGGTCCGCGTCGCGCCGCTCCCGCCCCTGCCAGGTCTCGAACTCGAAGCCCTCGCGTACCCAGTACTCGAATCCGCCGAGCATTTCCTTGACCCGGTAGCCGAGTTCGGCGAGGGCGAGCGCGGCACGCGTGGCGCCGTTGCAGCCGGGGCCCCAGCAGTACGTGACCACGGGAACCGCCGGGTCCAGCAGTTGGTGGGCCTGCTCGGCGATGAGCGCGGTCGGCAGATGAACCGCGCCGGGAACGTGCCCCTGGTTCCAGGATTCGGTGGAGCGCGAGTCCAGGAGCACGAAGCCCGGATCGCCGTCGGCCGCGAGCGCGGCGGCGACATCGGAGACGTCCGCGTGGAAGGCGAGCGAGGCACCGAAGTAGGCGGCGGCCGTTGCCGGGGAGGCCGGTGGGACGCGCAGGACGGGATGGGCCGCGAGGGCGGTGAGCCGGGAGGTCATGCCCAGAAATCTACGGCCGGTGATCCGTCCCCGGAAGATGAGATCCCCGGCACAACGCTTGCTCTGCCGGGGATTTCCCTGTTGTCTCCGGTACATGACCGACTATTCCCCGGACGCCACCGACTGGCGCATCCTCGATGTCCTGCAGCGCGACGGGCGCGCGTCGTTCGCCGAGCTGGCGCGAGCGGTGGCGATGTCCCCGAGCGCCGTGACCGAGCGGGTGCGCAGGATGGAGGAGTCCGGGGTGATCAGCGGTTACGCCGCGGTGGTCGACCCGGAGCGGCTGGGGCTGCCGATTCTCGCCCTGGTGCGGCTGCGCTACCCGAACGGCCATTACAAGCCGTTCCACGAACTGCTCGACACCACTCCGGAGATCGTGGAGGCCCACCATGTCACCGGTGACGACTGTTTCGTACTGAAGGTCACCGCCCGCTCGATGAGTCATCTGGAGGAGGTCGCGGGCAGGATCGGCGCCCTCGGTTCGGTGACCACGAGCGTCGTCTACTCCTCGCCGCTCCCCCGCCGCGCCATCAGCCGCTGACCTCGCCGGTGGTGCGGTGCCGCACCTCCGAGCCGTGCCGTTCCTTCACCACTTCGAGCTGTGCGGGAATGCGGCGGCGCAGATCGGCGACATGGCTGACGATGCCCACGCTGCGGTCCCGCTCGCGCAGCGAGTCCAGCACGTCGAGCACTTCGTCGAGGGTCTGGTCGTCCAGGCTGCCGAAGCCCTCGTCGATGAAGAGGGTGTCCAGCCGTACCCCGCCCGCCTCGTCGGTGACGACATCGGCGAGGCCGAGCGCGAGGGCGAGCGAGGCGAAGAACGTCTCACCGCCCGAGAGTGTGGCCGTGTCGCGCTCGCGGCCGGTCCAGGCATCGACGACGTGCAGTCCGAGGCCCGATCTGCGGCCTCCGGTGCGGGCGTCGGAGTGGACGAGTGTGTAGCGGCCGGACGACATGCGCTGGAGCCGGGCGGTGGCCGCGGCGGCGACCTGTTCGAGCCGGGCGGCGAGCACGTAGGACTCCAGCCGCATCTTGCGCTCGTTGTCCGCGGAGGTGCCGGCGGTGAGTCCGGCGAGCCGCGCCACCCGGTCGTACTCCTCGCGCAGCGGGCCGAGTCCGCGCACCTCGTCCGCGGCGCGGCGGGAAAGCCTGCCGAGTTCGGCGCAGCGCTCGCGTGCGGCTGCCAGCGCGGCGGAGGCTTCGCGCAGGAGCCGTTCGGCCGTGTCGTACGCGGTCCGCGCGGCGTCCACCGCGGCCGGCGGGCGTTCGGCGGCGGCCCGGGTCTCCGTCTCGGCCAGGCGGTCGGCCACCGCCGCCGCCTCGGACTGCCAGGCGTCGACGAGCCGCTGGAGCTCGCGCTGCCCGGCATCGGGGAGCAGGTTCTCGGCCGCGGCCTGCGGGGTGTCGAACCCGGCCCGGAACGCGGCGTCCGCGAGCCGGTCGTCGGCCTCCTTGCGGCGCTGTGCGGCCGCCTCCTCCTCACGTACGGCCCCGGCTGCCGCGGCGAGCAGCCCGACCCGGCGCTCCAGCAGCGCGGCGTGCTCGGCCACACTGGCCAGCTCGCCGCGGGCGGTCGCCAACTCGGCCTCCAGCGCGGCCTGTTCGCGGTCCAGCCCTTCGCGCAGGGAGGTTCGGGCCGCGGCCCGGCGTTCGGCGAGCTGCCGGACTTCGAGGCGTTCGGCCTGTTCCCGCTCGGCGCGTGCGAGGGCCTCGCGTGCGGCGTGCATGCCCGTCGCGGTGCGGTACGCCTCGGCATGCATGCCGGTCAACCGGTCGACGAGCGCGCCGAGTTCGGCGACGGTGGGGTCGGCGTCGGGCCCGGTGCCGACCGGGCCCTCGGGGTTCGAACCGGTCCCGGACCGTGCCGCCGGTCGGGCCGAACCGGCGGCGGCGCTCCCGGTCACCCGTGCCGAGGCTGCCGGGTCGGTGGCATCGGCCCCGTCCCTCGGCTGCGGCACCGCCGACTGCGCGGCCGCGCGGGCGGCGGCGTGCTGTTCGCGTACGACGCCCAGCTCCCGGTCCGCGTGCGTACGTGCCTGATCGGCCCGGCGGTGGGCGTCGAGCGCCCGCTCCTCGGTGGCCCGGTCGACGTGCCCGTCGGCCGCGCGGGCGGGGTTGGGGTGGTCGGCCGAACCGCACACCTTGCACTCCTCGCCGTCCACCAGCCCGGCCGCCAGCTCCGCCGCGATGTCGCGCAGTCGCCGTTCGCGGAGCTCCAGCCACGACTCGTGGGCCGCGGCGGCGTGCTCGCGGGCGGCGGCCAGCCGCTCGGCCGCGGCCGTCACCCGTTCGGCCAGCGTGTCGCGGCGGCGGGCCGCGTCCAGCCGGGCACGGGCGGGCTCCAGCCGGCCGGCCAGCTGTTCTGCGTGGGTGGCGGCCTCCTGGGCCGCCTCGGTACGGGCCCGCAGTCCGTCGCGGGTGGCCTCCCAGCCGGCCAGCCAGACTTCCGCGTCCCGGATCAGCTCGTCGTCGGCCCTGGCCTGGCGTTCCAGTCCGGCCCGCTCGGTGTCGATCGCCGCGCTGCGCAGCTCGGCCCGCTTCGCCGCTTCGAGCCCGCCGAGCTCCTGCCGGAGCCGTCGTTCCAGCTCCGCGAGCTGTTCCGCGCCGGCGTCGGCGAGAGAGCCTGGCAGCACCGCGCGGGCCCGGTCCCGGGCCTGACAGGACACGCGGTAGGCGCGCTCGGCCTCGTCCCGCAGGTCCAGAGCGGGTGCGACGAGGTCCGCCTTGCGGGCCCGTGCGAGTCGTTCGTGGTGGCGGTCGTGGTCGGGGCGGCGTTCTTCGAGCACGGCGGCACGGCGGCGCGTCTCCTCGTAGCGCTGCTGAAGTGCGGCCAGTTCGCGTTCGCTGTCGAGGGCCCGGCGGGCGGCCGACTGCCGGCCTTCGGCCATCGCGAGGACGCAGGCGGCGATGTCGAGCCGTTCGCGGGCGCCGCTGCGGGCCGTGGCGGCCCACTCCAGCACGCCCTCGGCGAGGCCCGGTTCGCCGGGCTGGACGTCGGGGAGCGGCGCCTCGCGGCCTGCGGGGCCGGCGGCCTGGGCGATCCGCTGGGCGACCGCGAGGACCCGTTCGTCCCCGGCCCTGACCCTGGTCTCGGCGTTGCGGCGCAGTTCGCCCAGGCGCTCCTCGACGGCGGCGAAACGGCGGGTGTCGAAGAGCCTGCCGAGGAGTTTGCCGCGTGCCTCGGCGTCGGCGCGCAGGAAGCGCGCGAAGTCGCCCTGCGGCAGTAGCACGACCTGGCAGAACTGTTCCCGGCTCATCCCGATGAGCTGGGTGATCTCCTCACCGATCTCCTGGTGCGAGCGGCTGAGCGGCCGCCAGCCGTCGTCGGGGTCGTACTCCCGCAGCCGGCTCTGCGCCTTCTCGGTGGTGAAGCCGCTGCCCTTCTTCTTGGGACGGGGCTGTGCGGGGCTCCGGGTGATTTCGAGGCGGCGGCCGCCCACGGTCAGTTCCAGTTCGACCTCGGTGGCGAGTTCCGCCGGGGCGTGGTCGCTGCGCAGGGAGGTGCCGGGGCTCTGGCGGGCGCCGGGCACCGCGCCGTAGAGGGCGTAGCAGACCGCGTCGAGGACGGAGGTCTTCCCGGCGCCGGTCGGCCCGTGCAGCAGGAAGAGACCGGCCGACGAGAGCGCGTCGAAGTCGACGGTCTGGGTGGTGCCGAACGGCCCGAAGGCGGTGATGGTGAGCCGGTGGAGTCTCAACGGTTCACCTCGCGCACACCGTCGTCCACCCGGACGTGGTCGAAGGCGCCGCGCAGCACCGTTCGCTCCTGTTCGTCGGCCGCGAAGCCGCCCCGCACATGTGCCACGAAGTCCTCGGCGATCTGCTGGTCGTCGCGCCCCTTGAGGCGCCGGGCGTACGAGGCGTGCGGGTCGTCGGGGGCCCGGTCGGGTTCGAAGACCAGGCTGAGGGTGTGCGGGAACCGCTCGACGAGCCGGGCCATCGGCTCGGCCGGGCGCACGGGGTCGGTGAGGGTGGCCTCTGCCCAGGACTCCCGGTGCTGCTCCAGCGCGGGGTCGTCGATGAGGTCGTCGAGGCGGCCGCGGAGTCTGGCGAGGGGGCGGGGCACCGGGCAGTCGAGGCGCTCGGCGGTGATGGTGCCGGAGCCGCCGAGGTCGATCAGCCACATGGTCTTGCGGTGGTCGGCCTCGGAGAAGGAGTACGCGAGCGGCGAGCCCGAGTAGCGGACGCGTTCGGTGACGGTCTGGCAGCCGTGCAGATGGCCGAGCGCCACGTAGTCGACGCCGTCGAACACTCCCGCGGGCACGGCGGCCACCCCGCCGACGGTGATGTCACGCTCGCTGTCGCTGGGCTCTCCGCCCGCGACGAAGGCGTGGGCGAGCACGACGGAGCGGGTGCCGTCGGGGCGTTCCGCCAGATCCGTACGTACCCGTTCCATGGCCGCGGTCAGCACCGCTTCGTGCCCGGCGCGCTCCGCCTTGAGGACGTCCTTCACCAGCGCCGGTTCCAGGTAGGGCAGCCCGTAGAACGCCACGTCGCCGTGCGCGTCCGGCAGGACGACGGGGGTGGCGCAGCCCGCGGGGTCGGTCCGCAGGTGGATGCCGGCCCGCCCGATCAGTCCGGCGCCGACGCCGAGCCTGCGTGCCGAGTCGTGGTTGCCGGAGATCATCACGGTGGGCACTCCGGCGGCGGCGAGCCGGTGCAGCGCGTCGTCGAAGAGCTCGACGGCGGCCAGTGGCGGTACGGCCCTGTCGTACACATCACCCGCGACGAGGACCACGTCCACCTCGTGCTCGCGCACGGTGGCCACCAGGTGGTCCAGGTAGGCGGCCTGGGCTTCGAGCAGGGAGACCCGGTGGAACGAGCGCCCCAGGTGCCAGTCCGACGTGTGCAGAATTCTCAAGAGCCGGCTCCGACCTGCATCGTTCTCTTCCTCCGCCCCCGGGGCCGCTGAGTCCCTCTCGTCCCGCCCACCACAGTCTCGCATCACCGTCGGCCCCGTCCCGGCCATCGCCCCGGAGTGCCGGCCGGTGCGGGGAGGGTGCGGCGCGGACGCCGGTTCGGGTCAGGCGTCCCCGTACGCCTCGCCGCCGAGTTCCAGCCCGGCCTCGCCCGCGGTCGCGTCGGCCAGCCAGCCGCGGAAGGCCTCGACGTCGGCGTCCGGCAGCCCGATCTCGATGATGACGGCCTCCGCGTAGCGCACCTCGCGCACGGTGCGGCCGGTGGCGCGCAGGTCGTTCTCCAGCTTGCCCGCGCGCTGGTGGCCGACGGTGATCGTGGCGAGGCGGTACCGCCGGCGGGTGATGGTGCCCAGCTCGTCGAGGGCCTCGCCGACCACTCCCCCGTAGGCCCTGATCAGTCCGCCGGCGCCGAGCTTGACCCCGCCGTAGTAGCGGGTGACGACGGCGACGACGTAGCGCATCTCACGGCGCGTCAGCATCTGGAGCATGGGTACGCCGGCGGTGCCGCCGGGTTCCCCGTCGTCGCTCGCCTTCTGTACGGAGGCGTCGGCGCCGATCACATAGGCGAAGCAGTTGTGGCTGGCGGTCGGGTGTTCTCTGCGGATGCGTGCGACGAAGTCCTGTGCCTCCTGCTCGGTGGCGGCGGGGGCGAGCGCGCAGATGAAGCGCGACCGGTTGATCTCGGTCTCGTGCACGCCCGCTCGGGCGACTGTCCGGTACTGCTCCTGCATCCGGCCACCCTATGTCCCGTACGGGAATGGTCCGGGGCCCCGGCCCGTTGTGCGGATCATGTACGCAGACGAAGAGACGATCCGCAGGATTCTCCTGGACAGCGGCGACACCTGGGCCGTGGTGGGCCTGTCGAACAACCGGTCGCGCGCGGCCTACGGCGTCGCCGAGGTGCTCCAGCGCTTCGGCAAGCGGGTGGTCCCGGTGCATCCGAAGGCGGAGCGGGTGCACGGCGAGGACGGCTACGCCTCGCTGGCCGACATCCCGTTCCCGGTCGATGTGGTGGACGTCTTCGTCAACAGCGAGCAGGCGGGTGCGGTGGCCGACCAGGCGGTCGCGGCGGGCGCGGGGGCCGTCTGGTTCCAGCTCGGAGTGGTCGACCCGGAGGCGTACGCCCGCACGCGTGAGGCCGGGCTCGACATGGTCATGGACCGGTGCCCCGCGATAGAGCTTGACTCCCTGGGCTAGCGCACGGACGGAGCCAAGACGAAACCCCGCCTCTCACCTGGAGAGACGGGGCTCATGGACGAGCGGGAGCCGGCTGTCGACCTCACGAGGAGGACCGGCCCCCGCCGCCCACCGCACGTCAGGGGTGACGCCCCGCGTGCGGGTCTATGTGGATCCGCCCGACCGACTCCGACGGACCTTGACAGGGGCGAGTGTCCTCCCGAGCCTCGCCGGTCATGAGCCGGTCATGAGCCGGTCATGAGCCGGTCAAGAAGAGCCTGGTGCCGCTCCTCCGCTACGGCCGAGACGAAGTCGGCGGCCTTCTGATTCAGGAGCGCTTGCGCCTCGGCGAGCACGGGCGGCAGAGGTTCGGAAGCTGACACGTCAGCCCTCTTCCTGCTTGTGCTCGCCGCTCAGTCGCGCTTGGATCACCTCGGGTGTGTGCGCAGCCATGTCCCGCACGAACTGGGGTAAACCCTCGTTCTGCGAGGCTGCTTCCAATTTCCCCACGTTGGCAGCGTCGGTGAAAACCTCGCCGTCGTCGGACCGTGACATGGAACTCTCTTCCTCTGTAATCGAATTGCAGTTGCCCCACCGGTTCCCGGACCGTCGACGGCCACAGGACCGGACGGGGCACCACGGCCCGCGCACGGCTGGCCGGCGCGATCACAACTGTCCGGGGACGGCGGGGCGGTCCAGCTGCACGCCATGCACGCGGCCTTGAACGTCATCCCCAAGTCGGTGTGGTGGACGATGCGATGCATAACGCCGCGGATCACGGCGCGGGGGCTCACCGGGTCGCCTTCTTCGGGTGCGGGTGGCGGCTGATCTCAACGGCGATATCCGTTGCCCGGGACCGGCTGAACTCCGCCCGTCGCCGGTCAGTGGCGTCTACGTACTGCTGCCATAAGGCACGGCATACCGCACAGCCATTCGCGGGTTTGGGGGTCGTCGGCACGCTGGTTGCCAGGAACACGGGGCCGGACATCCCGGTGCGTTGCATCTCACGCCTCCGCCTTGTCGTCTGGGGGTGAGACGAAGGCATGTAGCGGAGGCTGGTCGGTTCCACGGAGGTCTACAGATTTCTACGCGGACTCGCCCAATGCGTCGATGGCCGACGTAACGAGCGCCCGCGCCTGCGCCCCGTGGACGGCCAGAGCTGCGTACTCACGGAAGGCGCTCAGGTACTGCGCCACTTCTCGCGGCTCCGTGACGCTCACTGCGGCCGTCAGCAGCTCCACATAGGCCCGGTCCTCGTCGAAGACGCTGAAGGTCTCGACCGTCCACATCTGACGCGGTGTACCTGCCGGCACGACGCCGATTGACACCGCGGGGTAGGCCATGGCGGCAAGGATGTGCCCCAGCTGGCCCGCCATCGTTGCAGCGTCACCGACAACGTGGCGGAGTACCGACTCCTCAATTACGAGAGCGAAGGTGCGCCCCGCTTCATGGAGGATCTGAGACCGGGCCGGCCGCGCCTTCACAGCCGCGTCAACATCGTTCGGCGTGCCGTGAAACTGCGTGATGGACGTCAGCAGCGCCGTAGCGTACTCCGCGGCCTGAAGAAGTCCGGGAACCACTGACGACGAGTACACACGCTGCGTCGTGGTCTGCCGGTGAACGGCCGTGCGGGACTCTTGAAGCTGCCGCAGCCCGGTCTCCTGGACGCGTCGCCATTGGACATTCATCTGTTCTGCGATCCGGGACGCTGCGATGAGATCCGGCGCTTGCTCCGGCGCCTGGCACGCGGCGCACCAGGCTTTGACGTCGTCATCGGACGGCGGAGTCTTGGCGTTCTCCAGCCGGCTGACCTTCGACGGTTGCCGGCCCGTCCGCGCGGCTACGTTCGTGTTGACGCCGATTGACGCCGAGCACGCCCTCCGGCAGCTCAGGGCCGCGGAGTTCGTCGTCAGGGACGATCACGGTCTCCGGCTCGGAGGCGTTGCGCCGACGGCGCTTGGATGGGTCTCTGGGGGCTGGACCTCGTCCGGCCATGCCGCCTCCCTTCGGGGTGATTGGGCCGGTTGCCTCAGATGTGCGCCACAATCTCCGCTATGGATGCAGGGTTGGCGGCAGTCGTAGCCGGTGGCGTTGGAGCAGCTGGGGCCACTGCGGCAGCGTGGGCAGGTGGTTGGTGGACTTCCAGGAGCGCTTCCCAGCAGCTGCAATCTCAAGAACGGCAGGCGCTGCGCCAGCAGAGCTTTGAGCACGCAAGGGAGCGTCGCGCCACCAGACAGGCCGCGTACACAGCATTGATCACGGCGTCGCAAACGCTTGTGGAGCAGATCAGGGCGCGAGACGAGGACGTACAGTCCTCATGCAACGAGATCGACAGCCTCGCGACTCGCGTCAGCCTGGAAGGTCCCGCCGGGTTGCTTGGCCCGCTTGAAGAGCTGCGCCGCAACATGCGCCTATACGAATTGGGAGGCGTCTCACGTGCTGCGCGGCGGTACCTGGAGACCGAAGACGCGGCTCAGGCCATAGAACAGCGCTCACAGGCCGCCCGGTCCTTCGAGAAAGCGCTGAAGGCCTTCACCGAGGCCGCACGCCAGGCGCTCGACGATTCAGGGGCTGAGGTACCCACAGAAGACGAGCAATGAGCCGCGTCAAGTCTGTGAGCACTGCTGGGGTGTCGCCATGTCGGCGCCCCGTCATCGCGGATGTGCCGGCCGGTCCCGTAGATCTCTACGGCCGTACCGTCGGGACGTCGGATGCGGCGTCCGTGTCGGACGTCAGCGCGGCCCCAGATGTGCAGTCCATCGCCGGACGGGGACACCTCTACGCAGGTGGCGCCCGCGTCGCGGAGAATGGCTGCGGCCCACGGGGCGAGTCGCCCGGTGAGCGGGTTCAAGCAGTGGTCCAGGTCGAGACAGACGATGTCGTCGACGTCCGAGAGGACGAAGCCCAGACCGGCGCCGACCGTCGAAGCGGCGGCGTCCTTGTAGCTGCTCCACGTCCGCGGGTCCGTCGATGAGGCCGCCATGCCGGCGACCGTGAGCGGGACCTTCGTCGCGGACCGTCGGACCCACCTGTCGCGGGTCGTCAGCTCCGTGGGGAGCGCGTTCTTCTTCGCTGCGCGATGGAGCGCCACACGGCAGCGAGTGGAGCACGTCCGTGCGTGCGACCTGGCAGCAAGAGGCATGCCGCCTCCACACCAGTCGCACACTCGGTTGGCTCTCATCATGACTCCAGTGCAGCAGCGACATGTAACACTTTCAGATGTTTGACCTGCGGGAATCGTCGGACTAACAGGAATCGGCGCGTAACGCTTTCCGCCTCCTGCGCCTCTCAGATGCCCCTAGGAAGCCCTGTACGGGCGCCTGACGGCCTCCCGGGACGGGTCGGCTCCCGCAAGTCCGATTTCCAAAGCCCCAGACCCGTACAGGGCGCGAGACCCAGCACTCCTACGGTCTCCAAGGTGGCCGGCAGGGGATCCCCCCGGGGTCAGGGCTAGTCGATCTTCGCCGTGAAGCCGGCGCGAGGCGCTCGACGCTCGCCGTCGGCCAGCTCCCCGCGTACCTCCGAGCGAGCCGGCACAAGCGTCAGGGTGATCGTGGTCAGCGTTCGTCCCGACGCTGATCTTCGGAGCCTTCGCAAGTCGTCCAACATCGACACCGTTGACGCTCACGCGAGTCACCATGAGTCCATCCTCGCCCGTGCCGTCGGCCTCCTCCAGCACCACATGGGCACCGCTCATGGGTCAGTCCTCCAGTGCCGGATGGATGCGAGGCGGACGATGCACACTCACGCGCGTCTGCGCGGCTGCCGTCCCACCTTCCGTGGATGACTTGCGCTGATGATGCCACGTGCACAGCAGTTGCAAGTTCTCGCCCCTGTGGTCGTCACCGGGCCGTACGTGGTCAACGTCGGTACCAGGCAGCTCACACCGTCGCCCAGTGCTGTACCGAGCCGTGCAGACACCTCCGTCACGCCGGATGATGCGGCGCCTGATAGCGGGCCAGTTGCGCGGTAGGCGGCTCCTGCGGGTACTTCCGTCCCACGCCCTTCCGGACCGTGAGGCCCGGGTGTCGCCGTGGCGTCCCCGCCAACCCACGGTCAGCCAGGGCACCATTCACGGCCCTGGCGAATCCCGACGCCGCGCCACGGTGAAAGCACCGAGGCCACGCCGCCTCTGTCCGTCAAGCAGACACGCAGGCCCACACGTCAGGGTGACCTTCCTGACACTCGCTGCCACCCGTGGCGATCATGGGTGGCGAGGGGTCACAGATGGTGACCCCGTACGCACAGGAAGGCACCCCCCCACATGCGCCGTACCCTGATCACCGTCGGCAGTCTTGCCGCCGCCGGGATGCTCGCCCTTGGCCTTTCTCAGTCGGCATACGCAGCAGAAGGCGTGCTGATCGTCAACGGACAGGCATTCGAAAACCCCGCTGCTGGCTGCTACGCCACAGACGAAGCGGACGCCCAGGTCGACAACCAGACCAACACGGATCTGGAGGTCTACGCGGATTCGGAATGCAGCGCAGGTCCTGTGGGAGACATCCCCGCAGGCAGCTCCGGAGAAGTAGCCCCTGGCGGAAGTGTCAGGATCCGCTAGCTCCTCGTTCAGCGGGTCAGCTTGTTCGGCACCACATAGGTGACGACGTGGCTCGTGGAGAGTGAGCGGTCTGCTGTTGCGACTGCCAGGGTTCCGGCAGTCGCAACAGCGTCGGGGAGTCTTGATGTCCTCACGCCCGGTCAGATCTGCTCTAAGGCCACGCGCCAGCTGGTCCAGCGCGGGGCGGCCCTCTGCACAGGTGGAGGGAATCGAACCCCCGTAGGCGGCCTCGGAGACCGCTGCTCTACCTCTGAGCTACACCCGTTCGACGCCGTCCCGACGCAAACGGGGACTCACACAGGACAACGCCAGCGCTCCCGACCGGACTCGAACCGGCGCCCCTCCGCTCGACAGGCGGACGCTCTAACCACTGAGCTACGGAAGCAGCGCGGTTCACCTGAGCACCGCAAGGTTCCTCCGGATGTCTCTACTGACTTCGGCACGTCAGGGTGAACTTTGCTGGTCTGCCTGATGGGCTTGCCGTGATGGTTGTATCCGGTGGTGTGTGAGGTACCCAGATGGGGGCGGGCTGACCGAAGCCGGACGGCTGCGCCGGGAGGCGGTACGGATGCAAGTGGCCGGTCTGTTCGAGCAGGGGGTGAGACCGTCGGAGGTGGCTCGGCGTCTGCGGGTGAGCCCCAAGTCGTCTTACTTGTGGCACCGGTTCTGGCGCGAGGGGGGATCCGAGGCCTTGGTCTCACGGGGTCCGGGTGGTTCGCGGTGCCGTCTGTCGCCGTGGTGCCTGGAGAAGCTCGCCGCGTTCCTGGAGCAGGGCCCGGCCGCGCACGGGTGGGTGGAGGACCAGGTGTGGACCGCGGCGAGGGTGGCCATGCTGATCGGGCGGAAGTTTCACGTCCCGTACAGCGTCTCGGGTGCCACGAGGCTGATGCACTGGCTCGGCTTCAGCCCGCAGGTCCCCGCGCGGCGTGTGGCCGAGCGCGACGAGCAGGCCGTGACCGCGTGGTAGGAGGCGACCTGGGCGGAGGTAAAAGAGCGCGGGCGGCCTGCGGGGGCTACATCTGCTTCGAGGACGAGGCAGGCTTCACCCGCCGACCGCACATGGCATCGCACTGATCGACGGCGTCCACCAGCTCGTCAAGGCACCGATCGTGCTGGTCTGGGACCGTCTCATCACCCACGTCTCCCACGCCATGCGCGAGTTGATCGCCGAGCGGGCCTGGCTGACGGTGTTCTCGCTCCCCGCCTACTCGCCCGACCTCAACCCCGTGGAATGGGTCTGGGCACACGTCAGGCGCAGTCTCGCCAACCTCGCCGTGGTCGCCCTCGACCGCCTGGAGACCCTGGTCCGCAACCGGCTCAAACGCCTGCAGTACCGGCCCGACACCCTCTCATGGGGCAGCTGCGCAGCGCGCTCAGTGCCGCCTCCCGCTCCTGCGGCGGCGGCCCGGCCCGCGCTCTGGAGATCCTGGAGCTGTACGCCGACTCCGTCGTGGGGGCCGAGAACACGACGGTGGCCAGCGCGGTCGTCGACTGGGACGCTCACCACATCACGTACAGCGTCGCCGGTCACCTGCCGCCGGCCCTGCTGCGGGGCGACGGCACCGTGGAGTTCCTGGACCGGGCCACCGATCCGCCGCTCGGCGCCCGCTGCGACCCGGGGCCCTGGCCGCAGGCGGCGGTGCCCTTCACCGAGGGCGCGTTCCTCGTGCTGTACACCGACGGCCTGATCGATCGCCGGAACGAGGACATCGACACCGGGCTCGACCGGCTCGCCGCCGCCCTCACCCGCCACCACGGGGCCGGGGCCGAAGTGCTCGCCGACGCGCTGCTGGCGGATCTGCTGCCGCCGACGGGCGCCGACGACGACACGGCCCTCGTCATCGTCCCGCTGTAGGCACCCGGCCGTGCGCGCCCCGCGCCCCGGAGCCGTCCGCCGGCCCCGGAACGCGGAGCGCGAGAGGTCTACTCGGGCGCCTCGATCGTCACCGGCTTGCCCAGGTCGTAGAAGTGCTGCGTGGTCGTGCTCATCACGCCGGCCGTCCGGGACTCGGCCTGCCCGCCGTAGGGCGTGAAGTCGTCCCCGAACCAGAGGATGTGCTCGCGCACGGCCGCGCCCATGAACGTGTACGGATTCTTGTTCACGATCCGCCACGCCGTGACGTCCTCCCCGTTCTCCAGGGAGAGCACGGGCCGCTCCTGCTCGACGGTCCACTCCGGCGCCGACGCGATCATCTGGGCCGTCATCTCCGGATCGGCGAGCGCGCGGTAGAGCTTCCCCGTGGCGGCCACGATCTGCTCCTGCGGGTCACTGCTGTTCTTGTCCCCCTTGACCCACTTGCCGAGCCCCGGCGTCTTGATCCACTCGTCCTCGCCCTTGAAGACGTACGCCTTCTCCCCCTCCGGCCCCGTCATCGACCCGGCCAGCGCGGGCTCGTCCCCGAAGAGGAACCGCGAGGTCCCCGACTCGTCCCCCGACTGCACGGCCTCCGTCCCCGATCCGTACGCCTTCAGGGCGGCCACCAGGCACTTCGACAGGGCCGAACCGGCGAGGGTCGTACCGCCCTTGAGCTGGAGGCCGTCGCACTCGGACGGGGTGGCGAAGGCCGGGGACGACGCCTTAGGGCTCTCGTCCCCGGGCGCGGGCCGGTCGGACGACGATTCCGAACGCGTCGGCTCGGCCGACCCGTCCGACGAGGAGCAGCCGGCCAGGAGGCCGACGGCGAGGAGGGTTCCTATGCACGCGTAGGGGCGCGGACGTACAGGTCTCATGTTGTTCGAACTCCACTGGTCACGGACAGCCCGCGACCGCGGACCGTCTTATGGGCTCTCGCAAGCGAATCCATAGCCCCGCACCACCGGTCGTGAAGGTGTTCGCTTCACGGGCCGCGGATGCGGGCCTTTGGATCCTACTGACCTCGGCTCGTTGGGGTGAAACTGCGCGAAGTTCCTGAAGGGCCTGGAGTGGTGGCTGTATCCCGTGGTGTGTGAGGTATGCGGATGGGGGCGGGCTGACCGCCGCGGGACGTCGGCGCCGGGAGACGGTGCGTATGCAGGCAGCCGAGCTGTTCGAGCAGAGGATCAAGCCGCGGAGGCCGCGCGGCGGCTGCGGGTGAGCCTGAAATCGGCCTACCAGTGGCACCAACGATGGCGGGAGGGCGGTGTTCAGGCTCTGGCCTCCCGTGGTCCGAGCGGGTCGCGGTGCCGCCTGTCCCCGCGCTGCTTGGAGAAGCCGGCCGTGTATCTCCAGCAGGGGCCGGCCGCGCACGGCTGGGTGGAGGACCAGGTGTGTGGACGGCCGCTCGGGTGACCACGCTGATCGGCAGGAAGTTCCATGTCTCCTACAGCGTCTCGGGTGCCACCCGGCTGATGCACCGGCTCGGGTTCTCCCCGCAGGTCCCCGCCCGGCGGGTCGCCGAGCGCGGCGAGCAGGCCGTCACCGTGTGGAAGGAGGCGACCTGGGCGGAGGTAAAAGAGCGCGGGCGGCCTGCGGGGGCTACGTCTGCTTCGAGGACGAGGCAGGCTTCACCCGCAGACCGCCGCGAGGCCGGACCTGGGGCCGACGCGGCCGCACCCCGGTCGTGACGGTGAGCGGACGGCGCTCGGGACGCCTGTCGGTGGCCGGGCTGATTGCGATGCGGCCCGGCTCCCGCACCCGGCTCTGCCAGCGCCTGCGCACCCACCCCTCGGGCAAGGGCAAGCGCCGCAGCATGAGCGAGCGCGACTTCATCGCCCCGGTCGACGGCACCCACCAGCTCATCAAGGCACCGATCGTGCTGGTGAGGGACCGGCTCAACACCCATGTCTCCCGCACGATACGAGAGTTGATCGACGCACGGGAATGGCTGACGGTGTTCCTGCTGCCCGCTTACTCGCCCGACCTGAACCCGGTCGAGGGGGTGCGGGCGCACGTCAGACGCAGCCTGGCAAACCTCGCCGTCGTCACCCTGGACAGGCTTGAAGTCCTCGTACGCAACCGGCTCAAACGCCTTCAATAACGGCCAGACACCCTCGACGGCTTCATAGCCGGCACCGGCCTGGCCCTCGACCACCCAGCCTCACCCTGACGGGCTGAAGTCAGTAACCACATCTCCCCCACCGTCCAGTCAACCCGCGCGGCTGACGTGCGCGCCCCGTAGCACGCTGCGGGACCACCCTCCATACGCATGCGGCAGCGGTACGACTCTCCGCCGGAGACCATGCCCACCTTGCAGTGCGGACAGCGGAGAATTCCGGTGAGGATCCTGCTCGCACTTCGTACGCCGTGCCGCCCCACGGAACCCGCCACCGTACGGAAGGCGAAGTATGTGCGGATGGCATACCACTCGGTGACGGACACGACTCCAGTACCGCAACTCACTGGGTGCCCGGCAGCGTCGAGTAGCGGCTCAGCCTTCCACCCTCATTTGTCGATCGGATTGCCGAACTCGTCGATGTACCGCTCGCGGTAGGGGACGAGGCCGGCCCACAAAGCCAAGGGCAAGAAGTTCGTCGGCGTCTTCTCCGCGTTCCGTTGCCACCCCTATCGGAGTAGTGCCTCCCCTGGCGCGAGGCTACACAGGAGATACACCTCCGGTGCCCCGCCATCGAGATTCCCGCCCTGGACCGCTGAACCGCACCCGGGTCCGTCGCGCGCGTGTGCGTGGTGTCGTACCGGGCGTGCGGCTGGGAGAATGGCGCGCTGTGACCACTACCACCGCACCGACCGACGTTCACAGCCGCAGCCGGCTGGCCGGGCAGCTCACCGAGTTGGGCGTGGAGCGCAACGGCGTCCTTCTGGTGCACGCGTCGATGAGCGCGGTGGGCCCGGTGAGCGGTGGTGTCGGTGCGATGGTCGGTGCGCTGCGGGACGCCCTCGGGTACGGCACGCTGGTCGTCCCCGCCTTCACACCGGAGAACTCCGACACCTCTCCGCACTACCTGAACCGGGTGCGCGGGCTCGGTGACCGGGCCCGGGAAGCCGTGCGGGCGGGCATGCCGCCCTTCGACCCGGCGACTACGCCCGCGCCGTCCATGGGCCGTCTCGCGGAGGCCGTACGGCTCTCCGAAGGGGCGGCGCGCAGCTGCCACCCGCAGACGTCCTTCGCCGGGCTCGGCCCGCTGGCCCGAACGCTGTTGGCGCGGCACCGCCCCGACTGCCACCTCGGCGAGGAATCGCCCCTGGCCCGCCTCTACGATCTGCGGGCCCAGGTGCTCCTGCTGGGCACCGGTTTCGACACCTGCACCGCGTTCCACCTCGGCGAGTACCGGGTTCCCGCCCCGCCCCGCCGGTGCTACCGCTGCGTGGTGACGGCCGGGGGGCGCCGCCAGTGGTGGGAGTACGAGGACGTCGCGCTCGACGACAGCGACTTCGCGGCCCTGGGCGCGGACTTCGCCCGGTCGGAGACGGGAGCGCCGGTCCGTACGGGCCCGGTGGGATCGTCGACGAGCCGGCTCTTCCGTATCGACGATGCCGTCGACTTCTCGTCCGGCTGGCTGCCGGCCCACCGGGCGGGTGCACCGGATCAGGCCCTGTGCCACTCGCCCGGCTGAGGACCCGGCCTCCTGCGGGGGCTCAGCTCCTGATGCCGAGTCCCTCGACAACCGTCGCGCCCGGCAGCGCCGCCAGCGCCTTGCCCGGGACGATGAGCTTGCCCCGGCGGGTGCCGCTGCCGATCAGTACCCACTCCTCGTCGACGACGGCCGGGTCGATCAGTAGCGGCCACGACACGGGCAGGCCGATGGGGGTGATGCCGCCGTACTCCATGCCGGTCTCGCCGACCGCCGTGTCCATCGGGGCGAAGGACGCCTTGCGGGCGCCGAGTCGCCTGCGGACCGCGCCGTTCACATCGACGCGGTAGTTGGACAGGACGAGGCAGGCCGCGAGGGTCACCTCGCCGCCGCGTTTGCCCGCCACCACGACGCAGTTGGCCGACCGGTCGAGCAGGTCCGCTCCGTGGTGCTCGGCGAAGACCGCCGTGTCGGCGATGGCCGGGTCCGTGTCGACATGGATGATCTGCTCGGCGGGGAAACCGCCCCAGCCCGCGGTCACGGCCGCGGCGACGGGAGCGGTGAGCAGATCGAGGCGGCCGGCCGCCGGAGCGGCGTTCTCGAAGGAGCCGATGGGAGCGCGCATGCGCCTCACGCTAACAGCGGTCCCGGAGCCTTCGGCCGGTCGTCTCACCGTACGGGCGGGATGGAGACCGCCATGGTCACCTCGGCCGGTTCGGGGCCGTCGTTGCGGTACGCGTGCGGGTGGTGCGCCTCGAACGAGGCGGAGCCACCGGCCGGTAGGACGTACGAGGTGCCGTCGACGACGAGGGTGAGTTCGCCCGCGATGACGTGGAGCAGTTCGACGGTGCCCTCGGGGTGCGGATCGGAGGCGCTGCTGTCACCGGGCATCAGGCGCCAGGACCAGAGTTCGAGCGGTCCCCTGGCCTCCGTGCCGACGAGCAGGGTGGTGGAGCTGCCCGCGTCGGTGGACCACATGCGTACCGCCTGGCTCTCGGGCACCAGGCGGACCGGCGAGCCCTGCTCGTAGTCGAGCAGGGTGGTGATGCTGACGCCCAGCGCGTCGGCGAGCTTGACCGTGGTGCCGACGCTCGGGTTGGTGCGGGCCTGTTCGATCTGGATGATCATGCCGCGGCTGACTCCGGCGCGGGCGGCGAGAGCGTCCAGAGTGAAGCCGCGTTCCCCTCTCCAGCGCTTGAGGTTGCGCGCGAGCGACTGAGTGAGCTGATCGAGGTCAGACACATTCCGTCCAATATTCTGGATGACAGGGTAAAAAATACTGCACTACGGTGTGGTGCACCCCACCGTTCACCGCACTGTACTGCGAGGCATGCCATGACAGCACTGTTCGCTCTGGCCACCAGCCTGCTCTGGGGGCTGGCCGACTTCGGCGGCGGACTGCTCACCCGGCGCGTGCCCGCGCTCACCGTGGTCGTCGTCTCGCAGGCCGTCGCGGCCGTGGTGCTGGGCGTCGTCGTGGTCGCGACCGGCGGCTGGAGCGAGGCGGGCCCTCAGTTGTGGTTCGCGGTCGCGGCGGGTGTCGTCGGGCCGGTCGCGATGCTGAGCTTCTACCAGGCGCTGGCGCTCGGCCCGATGGGGGTCGTCTCCCCGCTCGGATCGCTGGGCGTCGCCGTGCCGGTGAGCGTCGGGCTCCTGGCCGGGGAGCGACCGGGGCTGCCGCAGTTCGCGGGGGTCGGCATCGCCGTGGTGGGCGTCGTGCTGGCGGGCGGTCCGCAGCTGCGCGGGGCTCCGGTACAGCGCCGGGCGGTGCTGCTGACCCTGGTCGCGGCGTTCGGCTTCGGGTCGGTGATGTCGCTGATCGCCGAGGCGTCCACGACGGTGACCGGGCTGTTCCTGGCGCTCTTCGTCCAGCGCCTCACCAATGTCGCGGTGGGCGGTGCGGCCCTGTACGCATCGGTGCGGCGCGGGACACCGGCGCTGCCCGAGGAGGGCGGGGCCGCCGTGGTGCTCGCCGCGCTGCCCGCCCTGGCGTTCGTCGGGCTCGCGGATGTCGCGGCCAACGGCACGTACTCGATCGCGGCACAGCACGGGCCGGTCACGGTGGCCGCCGTGCTCGCCTCGCTCTATCCGGTGGTCACCGCCCTGGCCGCGCGCGGCGTGCTGAAGGAGCAGCTGCGCGGGGTGCAGGCCGCCGGGGCCGGTCTCGCCCTGGTGGGCACGGTGCTGCTCGCGACGGGATGAGGCCCGTCAGCCGTCGGACGGTCCCGGGTTCTCGCCCGGCTCCGACAGGGCAAGCAGCTGCTCGGGCGTGACGCCCGTCGGGATCGGCACCGGAGCGGGGGTCCGCAGCGGCGGCTGCCAGCCCTTCTCGGGATCCCAGCTGCGTACGACACGGGCGGGGGCGCCGGCCACCACCGCGTGGTCGGGCACCTCGCCCCGTACCACCGCGCCCGCGGCGACCACCGCGTTGCGGCCGAGCGTGGCCCCCGGGAGGATCACCGCTCCGGTGCCGATCCAGCAGCCCGGCCCGATGGCGACCGGTTCCATGCGGGGCCACTGCCGGCCGACCGGCTCGTGCGGGTCGTCGTAGCTGTGGTTGGTCGATGTGATGTAGACGTACGGCCCGCAGTACGTGTCCGGGCCGATGGTCACCGTGGTGTCGGCGACCACATGGCTGCCGCGGCCGAGCACCACCCCGTCGCCCAGGGTCAGGATCGGATCGGGGCCGAGGTCCAGGTCGGGCATGAGTCCGGCCGTCAGCGTGACCTGTTCACCGATCACGCAGTGCGAGCCGAGCTCGATCCACCGCTCCCCGAAGACCGTGCCCTGCGGAAAGGCCAGCCGGGTGCCCTCGCCGATCCGTCCGAAGCGCAGCGCACCGGGGCGGTCCGCGGTGACGGCGCCCGACTCCTGCACCCAACGCCAGCCGCGGTGGACGGCCCGGGACAGGGCGCGTCGCCGCCAGGCGGCGAGGGAAGAGAACGTGTTCCTGTTCTTCGGCACTCGCACACGGTAGTCGGCGGCGCCCGGAGGGATCACCGCGGCGACCTGTGATGTTCACCCCACCCGGTCCCGGCCGGGCGGCCGTCGCTTACCGTTCCTGTGGCGCGACGGAACAGCCGCGGCCGAATCGCCGGGACCGGACGACCACGGCCGCACCACCCCTGAGCACGGAGGAACGGGCGATGGCAGAGCAGGCGTTGATCACGGGAATGGGCGGCAAGGAGCCGGACATCGACGTGGATGCCTTCACGGCACCGACCTCGGTCGTCATCGGCGAGATCACCATGGCCGCGGGCTCCAGTGTCTGGTACCACGCCGTACTGCGCGCCGACTGCGGCCCGATCGTCATCGGCACCGACAGCAACATCCAGGACAACTGCAGCGTCCACGTCGATCCCGGGTTCGCCGTCACGGTCGGCGAGCGCGTCTCGGTGGGGCACAACGCCGTGCTCCACGGCTGCACCATCGAGGACGACGTCCTGGTCGGCATGGGCGCCACCGTCCTCAACGGCGCGCACATCGGGGCCGGTTCGCTGATCGCGGCGCAGGCGCTGGTCCCGCAGGGAATGCGGGTGCCGCCGGGTTCGCTGGTCGCCGGGATTCCCGCCAAGGTCAAGCGGCAGCTGACCGAGGAGGAGCTCGAAGGCATCAAATTCAACGCGGTCGGCTATGTGGAGCTGGCCAAGGCGCACCGCCAGGTCCACGAGGGCTGAGAGCGCGGCGGGCGGTGCGGGGTCGCACCGCCCGGTCCGCGCCGTTCCCGTACGGTCAGTCGGCGGCCGCGACCGCCGCCGACTCGGGCGCCGGGCCGGCCGACGCCGCCGCCTTCTTGGCCCGGTTCTTCACGATCAGCATCGAGGCGATGCCGATCAGCACCGCTGCGACGAGGCCGAGGTACGAGAATCGCTTGAGCCAGGCCTCGGCGACGACTCCCACCGAGTAGATGACGGCCGTGGTGCCGCCCGCCCAGACGATGCCGCCGAGCACATTGGCGATCAGGAACTTCCAGTACGGCATGTGCAGTACGCCCGCCAACGGGCCCGCGAAGATCCTCAGCAGCGCCACGAAGCGGCCGAAGAACACCGCCCACATGCCCCACTTCTCGAACGACCGCTCCGCCATCGCGATCTGGTTCTTGCCGAAGTGCTTGGGGAACTTCCCGCCCAGCCGGGCCAGGAGCGGCCGTCCGCCCTTGCGGCCGATGGCGTATCCGATCGAGTCACCGATGATCGCCCCGGCCGAGGCGCAGGCGCCGACGATCCACGGGTTGATTCCGTCGTGTCCGGCTGACAGGAGAGCCGCGCTGATCAGCACGATCTCGCCGGGCAGCGGAATGCCGAGGCTCTCCAGCCCGATGACCCCGGCCACCAGGGCGTAGACGCTGACCGCGGGGATGGTCTCCAGCCATTCCTGGATGTGCAACGCCGGTTCCTCCCGTAGCTGATGCCTGTTGCCCGCCGGGCAACTCCTCGGCGCACGGCGGGAAGCCTACCTGTCCCGCCGACGGCCCGAACAGCTCAAAAAGCCGCCACACGCCCTCTGGTTCGGGCACGTGGCGGCTCTTCGGGGAACCGGCCGGAATCAGGCGTTGGGGCGCAGGGTCCAGACGACGGTCATCTCGCCGGTCACCGCGCCGTCCGCGCGCCGGATCTCGATGGCCACGGGGAACTCCGGCCGCTTGCCCCCGTCGAGTTCGGCGATGACCTCGGCCACCGGGCGGCCCAGGGTCGCCGTCGCGGTGACAACTCCCTTGGCCAGCTTCTTGTAGCCGATCTCCGCCCTCACCGCGAGCGGCACGGCGCGCGACATCTGGTCGCCGAAGGCGGCGATGACGATGGCTCCGCTCGCGGATTCCGCCAGTGTGAACATCGCTCCGGCGTGCGGTCCGCCGATGTGGTTGTGGTACTCGGCCTGGTCCGGGAGGCGGACCACCGCACGCTCGGCGGTCGTCTCCAGGAACTCCAGGTTGAGGGTCCGGGCCATCGGAACCGTCGCGACGAGCATCTCGCCGACGGTCATCTGTTCAGCGCTCATGACCAAATGTTACTCACGGGTAGGACTTTTTGGCCATCCCCGGAACTCCCGGCAGACCTCCCCAGTCACTTCCTTCACCGTCCGCACACGGGGGCGGGCGTAGCAGACCGGCCACCGCCCCTCTATCGTTACTCGCCATGTGGCCAGGACAGCAGCCGCCCGGGGGCGAGCAAAACCCGCAGGACCAGAATCAGAACCCGTATCAGCAGCCGGGGTACCAGCAGCCGAATCCCTATCAGCAGCCGGGATATCAGCAGCAGGGCCAGCCCGGACAGCAGCCGGGGTATCAGCAGCAGGGCCAGCAGCCCGGCTATGCGCAGCCGAATGCGTACCAGCAGCCGACGGTGCCGCAGTACGCGGTGCCCGGACCGCCCGGTGCTCCGCAGCCCGGCGACAACAACAAGAAGAAGACCACCGCCGTCGCGATCGTCGCGGCCACCGCTGTGGTCGTGGCCGCCGTGGTGACCGGTGTCGTCGTGATGAACAAGGACGACAAGGGCAAGGACGTCGCCGACGGCAAGCAGTCGTCCGCGCCCGTCAAGCCGTCCGAATCCTCCTCCGGCGAGGCGAACCCGCGCGGCGACGGAGGGGATCCCAAGCCCCTCATCCCCGGGTGGAAGGTCGTCACCAATCCCAAGTGGGGCACGCAGTTCGACGTGCCCGGGGACTGGGAGGTCGGGACGCCCGGGACGTTCTCGTACTTCGAGGACGAGAAGAAGGGGGACGGTTCGCCCCTCATCGGATTCTCCGCGCCGACCTACTTCCAGAAGAAGTGGTGCGTGGAGGACAGCGACAAGGACGGCACCGAGGAGGACATGAGCCTCGCGAGTGCCGGCACCAGGGGCGCCCAGGGCGCCACCGACGCCGCCAAGAACGCGCACAGCGAGGCCGGCACCTGGGTGTGGGGCGCCTACGCGCAGCACATGCCGCAGAGCACCATCAAGTTCACCGACGCCAAGCAGTACACCACCAAGTCGGGTCTCACCGGCCAGGTCGTCACCGCCACCGCTCCGAACGTCACGAAGAAGGAGAAGTGCGACAGCGACGGCAAGGCCATCGCCTTCACCTTCAAGAACAAGAAGGGTGAGTTCGCTTCCTGGGTCCTGTACGGAGCCGACTCCGTCAAGGACGAACTCCCGGACACGACGATCCAGAAGATCCTCAGCACCGTGCGGCTGGTGGACGTCACCCCGGCCTCCTGATCCGTTCCCTCCCCCGGGAAAGCAGTTGGCACGGCGGGGGCGCGGCGGCGATAGTCCCCTGGTGACCACCGCCGCCACCGCTTCCCGCCCGCCGCACCCCGGCCGCAACTACCGTCTGCTGACCGCCGCCGCGATCATCACGGGCCTGGGTACCCATGGCGCGCTGATCGCGGCGGCGTTCGCCGTTCTGAACGCGGGCGGTGACGGCGGCGACGTCGGTCTGGTGGCCGCCGCCAGGACCGCGCCCCTGGTGCTCTTCCTGCTGATCGGCGGGGCGATCGCGGACCGCCTGCCGCGCCACCGGGTGATGGTCGCGGCGAACGCCCTCAACTGCCTCTCGCAGGCCGCGTTCGCCTGGCTGGTCCTGGCCGGTGATCCGAAGCTGTGGCAGATGATGCTGCTCACCGCGTTGTGCGGCACCGGGCAGGCGTTCTTCAACCCGGCGGCCGAGGGCATGCTGATGTCCAGCGTCAGCCGGGAACAGGCGAGCCGCGCCTTCGCGCTGTTCCGGATGGCCATGCAGGGCGCGACGATCGGCGGGGCGGCGCTCGGCGGCGCCATGATCGCGGCGATGGACCCGGGCTGGGTACTGGCCATCGACGCCGGGGCGTTCGCGGTGGCGGGTGGGCTGCGCGCGTTCCTGGACGTCGGCCACATTCCCCCGCGCGCGCCGGGCGGCGGTCTGCTCGCCGATATGCGGGACGGCTGGCAGGAGTTCATCGGCCGCCCCTGGCTGTGGAGCATCGTGGCGCAGTTCTCGGTGGTGGTCGCCGCGGTGGGTGCCGCCGAGTCGGTGTATGGTCCGCTGGTCGCCCGGGACGAGCTCGGGGGCGCCCGCCCCTGGGGCTTCGCGCTCGCCGCGTTCGGGGCCGGCACCCTGGGCGGGGCGCTGCTGATGACGCGCTGGAAGCCCCGGCGGCTGCTGTTGGCCGGAACGCTCTGCGTCTTCCCGCTGGCGCTGCCCTCGGCGGGCCTGGCGGTGCCGTTGCCGTTGGGCGGGCTCTGCGTGGTGATGTTCGTCAGCGGCGTCGCCATCGAGGTGTTCGGGGTGTCGTGGATGACGGCCATGCACCAGGAGATCCCGGAGGAGAAGCTCTCGCGCGTCTCGGCGTACGACTGGTTCGGCTCGGTGGCGATGATGCCGGTGGCCACCGCGCTCGCCGGTCCGGTGGAGTCGCTGGTCGGGCGGAGCGAGGCCCTGTGGGGCTGTGCGGCGCTGATCGTGCTGGTCACCGGCGCCGTGCTGTTCGTACCGGAGGTACGGAGACTGACCCGGGCCCCCGAGACCGCCGGGGCCGCGACGGGGAAGGACCGGGGACCGGCCTCAGCCGATGCTGAAGGCTCCGTCGGGCGGCTCGGGTGAGGCGACCGCCTCAGCGTCGCCGACCGGCTCGGCACCACCGGCCAGCCGGTCCAGCGCGTCACCGTACTCGACCCGGGCGGGGAAGGCGTCGGCGGCGCAGCGGCGGGTCAGCGTAGCGGTGTCGATGGGGCTCGGGGAGGCGACCAGCACGACGTTGCCGAAGCGCCGGCCGCGCAGCACCGCGGGTTCGGCGATCAGCGCGAGTTCCTCGAAGACGGCCGCGAAGGTGGCCAGTTGGGAGCGGAGGAAGCCGAAGGGCGCGCCGTCCGCGAGGTTCGCCGCGTAGATCCCGTGGTCCCGCAGCGAACGGCGGGCGGCCCGTGCGTACTCGACGGAGGTGAGGTGGGCGGGCACCCGCGAGCCGCCGAAGACGTCCGCGACCAGGAGGTCGAGGGAACCGGGCGCGGTCCGCTCCAGCAGGCCCCGGGCGTCCGTGCCGTGCACGGTGATGCCGCTGCCGGTGGGGACCGGCAGCTGTTCGGCGACCAGTTCGAGGAGCCCGAGATCGGCCTCGGCGACGTCCTGGCGGGAGCCCGGCCTGGTCGCGGCGGTGTAGCGGGGCAGGGTGAGCGCACCGCCGCCGAGGTGGAGTACGTCCAGCGGTGCGCCGGGGGCCGCCGCGCAGTCGACGACATGGGCGAGCCGTCGCGCGTACTCGAACTCGATGTGGTCCGGCGCGTCGAGGTCGACGTAGGACTGGGGCGCGCCGTCGACCGTGAGCAGCCAGGCCCGGTCCCGGTCCACGTCGGGGAGGAGTCTGGCGGTGCCCTGGTCCACGTCCCGGATGACGGGTATCGAGTCGTTCACTCCCCCATTGTGGGGTGCCGGATCAGCTGCCCAGGACCGTGGCGACGGCTTCGGTGTGTGCCGCCGACTGATCGAGTCCGGCGCGGGCCGCCGCTGCCCGGCTGCTCGGGTCCATGGGGTTGCGGCCGAATGCCTTCTTCGCGGCCGCGTCCGGGGTGATGAGCTCGACCCGGGCGCCTTTCGCGGCGAGATCGACCACCTGTGAGTGCGGTGAGGCGATGGCCTTGTTACCGCCTGCGGAGGGCGCGATGACGACGACGCGTCCGTATCCGGCGGCGAGCTGGGCGTTGGCCGTGGAGTGCACCCCGCCGTCGATCCAGGTCCGCCCCTGGATGCGGGAGACGGGCCACACGCCGGGAACCGCGCAGCTCGCGGTGACGGCGTCGACGAGAGGTACTCCGCTGTCCTTGTCGAACGTGCGGAGTTCACCGGTCGTGGCGTCGACGGCGGTGACGAGCAGCGGGCGCTGCGGCCACTCGGGCGACAGGAGCCGGCTCGCGATCGCCGCGCGCCGTTGCTCCTCGGTGACGCCGGGCCGGGCGTCCTGCGCGATCCTGCCCAGCTTCCGGCCGTACGCCTCGGGGGTCCGGGCGGACAGTACGGCCCCCGCGTAACGCAGCAGGGTGAGCGGGCCGAGTCTGCCGCCCGTCGTGTTCTGCGGATCGGCGAGTTCGAGTTCGTAGAGTCCGGGAAGGCCGAGCAGTCCCGAGGCCAGCTGTGCGCCGACCACCGCTCCCGCCGAACTGCCGATGATCAGATCCGCCGCACCGAGGTCCACGCCCGCCTTCGCGAGCCCGTGCAGGATCCCGGTCTCCCAGGCACTGCCGGTGATACCGCCGGAACCCAGTACGAGTGCTGTGTCCGTCATGCCGTCAGTCTCGCGCACGGGGCCGGGCCCGCCTCCCGCGGGGTTCGGGAGGCGGGCCCTTGGTGCGTCGCCGTTCAGAGGACACCGGTGACGGTGCCGGCGCCGACCGTCCGGCCGCCCTCGCGGATCGCGAAGCCGAGTCCGGTCTCCAGCGGGACGTCACGGCCCAGCTCGACGGTCAGGTCGACCGTGTCGCCGGGGCGCGCCACCGCCACCGCGCCGAGGTCGACGTCACCGACGACGTCCGCGGTGCGGATGTAGAACTGCGGCCGGTACCCGGTGGTGACCGGGGTGGTCCGGCCGCCCTCCCGCGCCGACAGGACGTACACCTGCGCGGTGAAGCGGCGGCTGGGCGTCACGCTGCCCGGCGCCGCGACCACATGGCCACGGCGGACCCGGTCGCGCTCCACACCTCGGAGCAGCAGGGCCACGTTGTCGCCGGCCTCCGCGGACTCCATCGGCTTCCCGAAGGTCTCCAGACCGGTGACGACCGTCTCGATGTCCTGGTCCGGCCCGAGCACCGACACCCGGTCGCCGGTCCGCACGGTGCCGCGCTCGACGGCTCCGGTGACGACGGTGCCCCGGCCGGTGATGGTCAGGACGTTCTCCACCGACAGCAGGAACGGCGCGTCGGTGTACCTGACCGGCATCGGCACATAGGTGTCGACGGCGTCGAGCAGCGCCTCGACGGCCGCGGTCCAGCGCGGGTCGCCCTCCAGGGCCTTCAGACCCGACACCCTCACGACGGGAACGGAGTCCCCGCCGTAGCCGTGCGCGGAGAGCAGCTCGCGGACCTCCAGCTCGACCAGGTCGGCCAGCACCGTGTCCTCGCCGTCGTCGACGGCGTCCGCCTTGTTGAGGGCGACGACGATGTGATCGACACCTACCTGACGGGCGAGCAGCACGTGCTCGGCGGTCTGCGGCATGATCCCGTCGAGCGCGGACACGACCAGGATCGCCCCGTCGAGCTGGGCGGCACCGGTGACCATGTTCTTGATGTAGTCGGCGTGCCCGGGCATGTCGACGTGGGCGTAGTGGCGGGTGTCGGTCTCGTACTCGACGTGCGCGATGTTGATGGTGATGCCGCGCTGCGTCTCCTCCGGCGCCCGGTCGATCCGGTCGAACGGGACGAACGTGCCGGTCCCCCGGTCGCTGAGGACCTTGGTGATGGCGGCGGTCAGTGTGGTCTTGCCGTGGTCGACGTGGCCCATGGTGCCGATGTTGAGGTGGGGCTTGGTGCGCACGTATGCCGTCTTGGGCATGGTTCATTCCTTGGTGTTCGAAGCTGGGAGAAGACCCCGGGGCCCGGCCGACCCTCCCCTTGCGGGGTCCGCCGGACTGTCGGGGGAGGGTCAGCTTCGGGCGCCGCCGATGAACGCTGCGGCTGCGGTGGACGCGGCTGCGACAACTGCTGCGGTGACGGGGTTCACGGCAGCCTTCGGCGCGTCCGCGACTGCGGACGGCGCTGTGGGGAAGGCGTACCGGAACATGGGTCCGATCATGTCCGACGGGCCCGGCCGCGTCGAATGGTTTTCCGGCGCACACAGCGGTCCCGGCAAGGGAGTTCGACCCGAGTCGGAGGCCCGGGAGGCGGTGGGCACGGGGTCGGCCGACCGGCTCCTGCCACGCGCGCCACGGCGATCACACACCGGTGTCGGTTACTCTCCCGGCATGCTCGACCCCGTCCCCGCAGCCCGGCCCGCCACCGGCCTCGCCGTGCGCTGCACAAGGGCCCTGCTCTCACCCTGGTCCCGGTTCTCGCTGCTCGTGGCCGTGCTCCTGGGCGCCGCGGCGACGATGCTCCTGCTCGAACCCCAACGGCTGCTGGCCACCGGCTGGCCCGCCCAGCTCAGTGGTGGCGCCGTGGCGGTGATCCTTTTCGGAGTCGCGTACGGCGTGTGCACCGTGGCCTTCGTTCCGCGCCCGCTGCTCAATCTCGCCGCCGGCGCGCTCTTCGGTACGCAGGCCGGCCTGGCCGCCGCGCTGGCGGGAACGGTGCTCGGCGCGGGCATCTCGTTCGGGCTGGGCAGGGTGCTCGGCCAGGACGCGCTCCGTACGCTGCTGCGCGGGCGCTGGCTCAAGGCGGCGGACGGCCAGTTGAGCAGGCACGGGTTCCGCTCGATGCTGGCGCTGCGGCTGTTCCCGGGAGTGCCGTTCGCGGCGGCCAACTACTGCGCGGCGGTGTCGCGCATGGGGTATCCGCCGTTCCTGGTCGCCACCGGGCTCGGTTCGATCCCGAACACCGCAGCGTACGTCGTCGCGGGCAGCGAGGCCTCGTCACCGACGTCGCCCGCGTTCCTGGCCGCGATGGGCTTCATCGTGCTGACGGGGATCGGCGCGGCCGTCGTCGCCTGGCGCAAGCGCCACCGGCTGGCCGCCGAGTGAGCCGGTGCGCCCGGCGGCCGGCGACCGGCCCGCAGGCGATGGCGGGCCCGGGGGTACGCGTAACGCTGTTCATCTGAGGGCGATACCCTGCCCGCGACCGACCGAAGATCTCCGGGCCCATCACGGCCCTGCCCTCAATTGACCGCTATGCGCACCCTGCCGACGGCCCTCACTGCCGTCTGCCGATGCACGATCACCTCCGGGATGGCCAAAGCCCCATGAGCTGGTTCGAATCGTTCGTCCTGGGCCTCGTTCAGGGACTGACCGAGTTCCTGCCGATCTCCTCCAGCGCACATCTGCGGCTCACCGCAGCTTTCGCCGGCTGGCACGACCCGGGTGCGGCGTTCACCGCCATCACCCAGATCGGCACGGAGGCGGCAGTCCTCATCTACTTCCGCAAGGACATCGTCCGGATCGTCTCGGCCTGGTTCCGGTCGCTGACCGACCGGTCGATGCGCAGCGATCACGACGCCCAGATGGGCTGGCTGGTCATCGTGGGTTCCATCCCCATCGGTGTGCTCGGGGTGACGTTCAAGGACCAGATCGAGGGCCCGTTCCGCGATCTGCGGCTGATCGCCACCACGCTGATCGTGATGGGCATCGTCCTCGGCATCGCCGACCGTCTCGCCGCCCGTGACGAGGTGGGCGGAAAGCACCGGGCGGGCAAGGAGCGCAAGACGCTGAAGGAACTCGGGGTGAAGGACGGCCTGATCTTCGGTTTCTGCCAGGCGATGGCGCTGATCCCGGGCGTCTCCCGTTCCGGAGCGACCATCAGCGGCGGTCTGCTGATGGGCTACACCCGTGAGGCTGCGGCCCGGTACTCCTTCCTGCTCGCGATCCCGGCGGTCCTCGCCTCGGGCGTCTTCGAACTGAAGGACGCGGGCGAGGGGCATGTGTCGTGGGGGCCGACCATCTTCGCGACCGTCATCGCGTTCGGAGTGGGGTACGCGGTCATCGCCTGGTTCATGAAGTTCATCACGACCAAGAGCTTCATGCCGTTCGTCATCTACCGCGTGCTGCTCGGTGTGCTGCTGTTCGTGCTGGTGGCCGCCGGTGTGCTGAGCCCGCACGCGGGTGAGTCGGCGGGCTGAGCCGTCCCCGGGTCGGCCGGCCGACCCGGGTCAGCGCCTGGTGCGGCGTCGGGCGAGGTATCCGCCGAGGACCAGCCCGGCGATCAGGGTCACGGCCAGCACCGCCCAGAGCGGCAGGGTGACGATGGGAATCCACAGCCGGATGGCGACCGACCCGGTGTTCACGGCGATGAACCAGATCGCAAGCCCCGTCAGCACCACGATTCCGATGGTGCGTATGCGCACGTTCCGGCCCTTGACGGTCAGGGTCGACGGGGCATGCGGCCCGGACGCCTTCTGTGCCATGCGTCCAGTATCGAGCGGTTCGGCCGAATAGTCCTGCCGGGCCGCATTCGCCGTGCGTCCGGGCGGGGAGTGGCCGACAATGCCCGGCCGCACCCCGTACGCCCCGGGGTGCGGCCCGCCCCGGCGGGTCAGGGTGTGTCGCCCTGCCAGTCCCAGCGGTCGGGATCACCGTCCCGCGGCCCGTACTCCGCTCTGCCGCCCGGCCCGAATCGCCCGATCTCCGTGTTCAGCGCCGCTCCCTCGCGCAGCGCCCGGTCCGTCCAGCCCGTCACGTCGAGCAGCAGGCCGTCGAGCGGGCCGCCCACCAATTCCCGGTAGGCATGTCCCGGCCGGGGGCCCGGGTCCGGATCGTCATGGTCGGCGCCGTACACGCGCCGCTGCCGCATCAGCTCGTCCATGGGGGCAGGATCGCACCCGCCACTGACAATCGCCGGGGCCGGGAAGCCTCGGCCGAACCCTCCGTGTCGGGCCCGGCGCCCATGCCGAGGGCTGCCCGTCGGGGAAGGTCAAGGCCGAGGTACGCGCCACAACGTGACACGGGTGGCTGTGCGTCCCGGATCTTCCGGGCAGATAGGGTCGAAAGTCCCTGCCGTTCGCAGTTCGCGCGTACCAGCCTGGGACATCCACCGCCGGAACCTGGAGGCAATCATGACCAGCACCGACCGTCCCGTGATCGCCGCGGTCGACGGCTCGTCGCACAGCCGCGAGGCACTCGACTGGGCCGCCCACGAAGCCGTACGACGCGGACTCGGGCTGACGATCGTGCACGCCCGCACGCCCGACCGGCGCGTCGAGCAGGAGACGCTGCGGCGCGAGGCGCAGGAGCTGCTCGACCGGTCCGTCCGACGGGTCGCCCAGCTCGCTCCGGAGCTGCAGCCGTCCACGCTGACACCGCTGGACTTCCCTTCGGCGGCGCTCACTTCGCTCAGCCGGAACGCCTCGCTGGTGGTGGTCGGTTCACGCGGCCTGGGCGGCTTCCGGTCCCTGTTGCTCGGCTCCAACAGCCTGGCCGTCGCATCGATGGCCGCGTGCCCGGTGGTCGTGGTCCACAGCGGGCCGTCGGACGAGGACGCGGTGACGGAGGAAGCACATTCCGACATCGTCGCCGGAGTGGCCGCCGACGAGAGCAGCGAAGGGGTTCTGGAGTTCGCCTTCGAGACCGCCGCCTCCCGGCCCGGTGCGCGGCTGCGGATCGTGCACGGCTGGACGATGTTCTCCTCGATGCTCTCCGGCGGCCCCGTCTTCGACCGGGACGCGGTGGCGGACTCCGCCGAACGCACCCTCGCGGAACTCACCGCCGGCTGGCTGGAGAAGTACCCGCAGGTCGAGGTCGTCAGGGAGCCGGTCGGCGGCTCCGCCTCACGCACCCTCGTCACGGCCTCCGCGACCGCGGCGCTGACCGTGGTCGGGCGGCGCCGGGGCGGCGAGTCCCTCGGGCTGGGGCTCTCCCCGGTCGGGCAGACCACGCTCACCCACGCGCTCGGCCCGGTTGCCGTGGTGCCCTGCTGACCGCCGCGCCGCCCGCCGTGCGTGCACGCCTCTTGGCCTCGCACGCCGGTGGGCGGACACTGACCCGATGACACAGCGCGTGGACCTCGCGACCGTGATGGACCGGCTGGCCATCGATGCAGTGATCACCGGCTACGCGGTGGCGGTGGACGACGGTGAATGGGCGGACTACCGGGCCCTGTTCACTGCGGACGGCCGTGCCGACTACCGGGGTGCCGGTGGTGTCGAGGGGCCGGTGGACGAGGTCGCCGAGTGGCTGTCGCGGACCATGCGGCTCTTCCCCGTACGCCAGCATCTGGTCGTCAACCGCCGGATCGAGTTCCAGGACCTCGGCGGCTACCCGGGCGATGTCGCCGAGGTGTGGGCCGACTACCTGAACCCGATGCGGCTGGAGACGGCCCCGGACGGTACGAGCGGTTCGGAGGTACGGGCCACCGCGCCGAACTTCGTCTCCGGCGGGCGGTACGCGTTCTCGCTGTCTCGTACGGACGGCGGCTGGCGGATCCGTACCGTGACCGTCCACGAGAAGTGGCGCGACCCCTCCCCGGCGGGCTGAGCCGGAACGCCGGTGCTTCCGCTTTCCCGCGCCGGGTAGGAACCGCGGGGCGGGAAACCAGGGGGCAGACTGCTCATCGGGCAGGACGAGGAGGCGCGGCATGCGGGCCGGTCGGAGCGGGCAGTGGTCGCGGATGCTGCGGTCCGGCCGGTGGCACGGCTGCCTGGCGCTGCTCGCGGGCGCGCTGCCCGCGCTCGCGTTTCCCGCCCCTTCCCTGTGGTGGCTCGCCGGGGTCGGCCTGGTTCCGTGGCTGCTCCTGATCCGGTCCGCCGGGACGGGTCGCCGGGCGGCGCTGGACGGCTGGCTCGGCGGCACCGGCTACATGCTCGCGGTGCATCACTGGCTGATGCCGAGCCTCCATGTCTTCATCCTGATACTGGCGGCCCTGCTCGGTCTGCTGTGGGCTCCGTGGGGGCTGCTGGTCTTCCGGGTGCTGGGCGGGCCGGTGTCCGCCGCGGCCGTCGTCCGAGCGGTCGTCGTGGTGCCCTGCGGCTGGCTGATGATCGAGCTGGCCCGTTCCTGGGAGGCGCTCGGCGGCCCCTGGGGGCTGCTCGGCGCGAGCCAGTGGCAGGTGGCCCCCGCGCTCAGGGTGGCTTCCGTGGGCGGGGTGTGGCTGGTGAGCCTTGTGCTGGTGGCGGTGAACACCGCTGTCGCCCTGCTGTTCGTGGCCTCTGCCGCCCGTGCGGTGGCCGTGGCGGGCATCGTGGTGTGCGGTCTGGCCGTGGGGGCGATGGCGAAGTGGGCGCCGCAGCCCGAGGAGTCGGGAGTGGCCAGGATCGCCGTCGTACAGCCGGGTGTGGTCACCGGGGTGGACAGCGCCGAGCGCCGGCTCGCCATCAGTGAGCGGCTGACCGGCTCGCTCGCCGGGCGCGATCTCGATCTGGTGGTGTGGGGCGAGAGCAGTGTGGGGGTGGATCTCGCCCTGCGTCCGGACATCACGGCCCGGATCGCCGCGCTCTCGCGCCGGGCGGGCGCGGATGTGCTGGTCAATGTGGATGCCCGGCAGACCGACCGATCGGGCCGGACGGGGATCTTCAAGTCGGCGGTGCTGGTGGGTCCGGACGGGCTGACCGGGGACCGCTACGACAAGATGCGGCTGGTGCCGTTCGGCGAGTACATCCCGGCGCGCTCGGCGCTCGGCTGGGTCGTCTCGATGGGCCGGGCGGCCGGCGAGGACCGGTTGCGGGGCACCCGGCAGGTGACGATGTCGCTGCCCGGGGCCGACGGCGGGAACGGCCTGCGTATCGGGCCGCTGGTCTGCTTCGAGTCCGCGTTCCCCGACATGAGCCGCCGGCTCACCCGGGACGGCGCGCAACTGCTGATCGCCCAGTCGTCGACCTCCTCGTTCCAGCACGGCTGGGCGCCCGCGCAGCATGCCTCGCTCGGGGCGCTGCGGGCCGCCGAGAACGGCCGCCCGGTGGTGCATGCCACGCTCACCGGCGTCAGCACGGTGTACGGACCTCGGGGAGCACGGATCGGGGCTCCGCTCGGTACGGACACGTCCGGGGCCGCCGTGTTCGACGTACCGCTGGCGACGGGCACCACGCTCTATGTGCGGCTGGGCGACTGGCCGGTGCGGCTGGCGGCGGCTGTGCTTGCCCTGTACTTCGTGTTCGGTGCGGGCCGGTCCCTCATGCGGCGTGACGGGGTCGGGCCGGCCGGGGTGACGGGCGAGGCGGCCGCCGGGGTCGCGGGGCCGGTCGTCCGTCCGGGCCCTTGAGCCGGTGCGAGCAGCGTCACCGGATGGTCCGGGGCGGACTGTCGGGGGCTATCCGGGGCCGTTCACCGAGACGATGTTTCCCTGGGCGTCCACGGTGAGGGAGACCCGCTCGACCTTGTTGGTGACCGCCAGCACCAGCCACACGGCGCTCCAGAGGAAGCAGGTGAAGACCATCAGGATGGCGTGCAGCACATGGTTCAGCGGGTGTCCCCGGACCATGACGGCCTGTGTCCCGGAGCGCGATTCCACCCGCCAGCCACAGGCGATCCGCTGGTTGACCGCCCAGTCGAGGATCAGACCGCGCTGCATCGCGTCGGGCGGCCGCCCGTCGGCCGAGTAGTAACCCGGCGGCGGCTGGAGCGCTCCCCAGCCCTTTGGCTCGTCGTGAGGTCTCACGAGGTCACCTCCACGGGCCGGTGGTCCATCACCCCAGCCTGCATCTCGGCGGGGCCCGACGCATCCGGAAACCGCAGGGCAGCCCTCAGACGCAGTCCAGGTCGAGCAGAACGCGCTCGCACAGTTCGTGTGTCCGCAGGGCGTCCTCGGCGCTCAGCACCTTGCCGGCGCGGACCGCGTCCAGGAACGACAGCACGCTCTGCTCGATGCCGCGCTGACGGGCCACCGGCACCCAGTCGCCGCGCCGCCGCACGCTCGGCTGCCCCTTGTGTTCGATCACCTCGGCGAGGTTGACGACCTCGCGCTTGGTGTCCTGGCCGGAGACCTCCAGCCGTTCCTCCGTCGAGCCGCTGAGCCGGTTCATCGTGCCGATTGCGGTGAATCCGTCACCGGACAGCTGCAGCACGACATGGTGCATCAGGCCCTCACGGATCCTGGCCTGCACGGCGGTGTGCTCGACCGGCCCCGGCGCCAGGAAACGGAGAGTGTCCACGACATGGATGAAGTCGTCGAGCACCATGGTGCGCGGGTCCTCCGGCATGCCGACCCGGTTCTTCTGCATGAGGATCAACTCCCGCGGGTGCTCGGCGCACTGCGCGTAGCCGGGCGCGACCCTGCGGTTGAAGCCGACTGCGAGGCTCGTTCCGCGCTCCTCGGCCAGGCTCACCAGCCGCTGGGAATCGGCGAGTTCATAGGCAAGTGGCTTGTCGACGTAGGTGGCGACGCCGGCCTCCAGCAGCCGGGCCACGATCTCCGGGTGCACGGTCGTCGGGGCATGGACGAACGCGGCGTCCAGCCCCTGGGCGATCAGCGATTCGAGGTCGGTGTGACGCTGCCCGGCCGGGATGCGGTGGGCCTCGGCAACCGTGGCCAGGGTGGCGGGCGTCCGGGTCTGCAGATGCAGTTCGACCCCGGGCAGGGTGGTCAGAACCGGCAGATATGCCTTCTGCGCGATGTCGCCGAGCCCGATGCAGCCGACCTTCACAGGGGTCTCCCTCTCACTGTTCGGCGTCCACCGGCTCGGTGTCCGCCTCGCGAAGGGCAGCATACGTGTGCTGCGGCGGCCGCCAGTCGGCGATCCCGTCGAAGGTGCGCAGGACGAGGGTGGGGCCGAAACGCGAGACGGTGGAGAGCAGTGCGTCACGCGTCGCGACGGCGGGAGCGCTGGTCAGCCGCATCAGACGCGCGGTGCGCGCGGACTTGCGGACGATGGCCGAGGTACGGGGCAACCGGTCGGCGGTGTACGCCGCCGCCCCGGCGCCGAGGTCACCGCCCGGCCTCAGACGGTGGGCGAGGACGACCGCGTCCTCGATGGCCAGGTTGCCTCCCTGGCCGAGGCTCGGCGCCATCGCGTGCGCGGAGTCGCCGACGAGAACGGTGCGGCCCCGGTGGAAGGACGGCAGGGGATCGAGCAGGTGGAGGACGTCGTTGCGGAGCACCTGGCCGGGGTCGGCGGCGGCGATGATCGTCGGGATCGGATCGTGCCAGCTTCCGAACCGGCGCATCAGCTCCGCCTTCTCGTCGTCGGCGGCGTGGCCCCCGGCCGGGGCGACTGCGGCCCCGTAGGCGTAGATCCGGCCGTCCTTGAGCGGCTGGGTGCCCCAGAGGGCGCCGCGCCCCCAGGTCTCGTGCGGTGCGAAGGGCCGCTCGGGCGCGGGGACGACGATGCGCCAGGTGGTGAATCCGGCGTACGAGGGGCCGGGGTGGTCCGGGAAGAGCGCGCGCCGCACGGCCGAATTGACGCCGTCGGCGCCGATGACCAGATCGGCCTCGATGGTCCCGGCCGCCGTGCCGACGACGGCGGGCGCGCCGGCTGCCGTCCCCGGGTCCAGCAGTTTTGCCGCGGTACCGGTGCGGACGGTGCCGTCGGGCAGCCTGGCCAGGAGGAGGCCGACGAGGGTGGCCCGGTGCAGCAGGACGATCGCGCCGCCGAACCGCTCGGTCGCGGCGGCACTGTCCGTACGGGAGAGCCAGCGGCCGCCCGGGGCACGCATGCCTCCCTCGCCCTGCCAGGCGGCGAGGGCCCTGATCTCGTCCCCCAGGCCGACGATGTCCAGGGCACGCTGGGAGTTGGGGGCGAGGGAGATGCCGGCCCCGACGGGTTCCAGGGAGGCCGCGCGCTCCAGGACCGTGACCCGCCAGCCGCAGCCGTGCAGGGCCACCGCCGCGGTGAGGCCGCCGATTCCGCTGCCGATGACGACGGCGTGGGGCTTGTCCATGACTCCTCCAGCAATCCGCGAATCCCCGGTGCTCCGGGAATCCGGAGATCCGGGACTCCGGAATCCCGAGCATCGGAACTACACCCGTAGTGACAGCTTCACCGTACTACGGGTGTAGTTGCGAAGGTAGGTTTGGGCCCATGGCCACACGCACAACCGGCACCTCCCGGGCCGATCTCATCGCCGATGCCGCCCTCGCGCTCCTCGCCGAACGCGGGATGCGCGGGCTGACCCACCGCGCGGTCGACGAGCGCGCCGGACTCCCCCAGGGCTCGACGTCCAACTACGCGCGGACCCGGCAGGCCCTGCTGGAGGCGGCGGTGCGACGGCTCGCGGAACGCGAGGCACGGGTGCTCGCCCCCACCGAACTCCCGGTTCCGGTCGCCGGACCGGAGGGACTGGTGGCCGGTCTCGCACTGGCGCTGCACCGCTATCTCACCCGCCACCCCGAACTGCTCGTCTGCCGTTACGAATTGGCCCTGGAGGCCACCCGCCGCCCGGAGCTGCGGGAGTTCTTCGACGCGACGGGACGGCAGTTCCGCGAACCGCTGATGGCGCTGATGACGGCCGCCGGATCGACCGAGCCCGAACGGCACACGCTGTCCCTGGTGGCCTGGTGCGAGGGGCTGATGTTCTCCTGCGCCGTGGGATCGTTCAGCCGCTCCGTACCGAGCGAGGAGGAACTGCGCACCGGCTTCACCGAACTGATCGCCGGGATGCTGGGACCACGATGGGCGCTCCACTGACCGCATCACCACACGCACGGCACCGACCCGTATCACCTCGGACACGGCACCACGGATGCGACTTCGGCCCGGTTCACCGCCGGCACGGCACCCACCGACGTCTGCATGACCGCCACGCTCACCGGCCGGCGCCGGGCCGGTGTCACTCTTGCGGGCCAATCCCGCTCTCCCGGCTCCCCCGGGGGCGGCTCCGCACAGCAGAGTTGATCAGGTGCAACGAACCAGAATCACCGTGAGCCTCCTGATGGGCGTCGCCGTCACGGCGCTGTCGGGCTGCGTGTCCGTGCAGCCGCAACCCGACGTTCCGCCCCGGCCCCGGGCCAGTGGGCCCGCCCAGGACCTGACACCGCAGATCGTGCTGCCTCCGGTCCACGACTCCCTGGGGGCCGTTCCGACCCCCGCGCCGTCCGCATCCGCGTCCCACCGCGCCCACGCCGCACCGCCGGACACCCGGCGGCCCGTGCCCCGCACACCCCGGCAGCAGTGGCGCCCTGCCGCCCCTCGGCCCCGGCCGCACGGCGCCCCGCCCGCCGCGACCGTCCCGGCCCCGGCCCTGCCCGCCCCGGTCGCCGGGACCGACGTCTGCGCGCTGGGGCGGGGGTACGGGCGCTGGCCCGCGGGCAGCCCGCAGTCCCGGATCTGCGACGACGCCTACGGCCACTGAGCCCGGACGGGAAGAACGAGCAGTGGCCCGTCCATCTCGGACGGGCCACCCTCACAGCTCGCGCAGCCGCAGCTCCAGCCGCTCGATCGCCGCGCGCACCCCTCCCCCGTACCCGTCGTCCGACCCGTCGTCGGCGAGCACCCAGGACGCGGCACGCGCCCGGTCCAGGTGGATCCGGGCGGCATCGGGGCGCCGCAGCTTCACATAGTCCGCCGCGAGATTGAGATGGAGCGAGGGGTAGAAGGCCCGCACCGCCGGCGCGTCGGGGTGCTGCTCCGCACGCTCGTCACTCAGCCCGCCTGCCGCGGTCAACGCCCGCAGGTCCCAGGCCAGTTCATCACCGGGGTCGTCCTGGGCGTCGGCCATGTAGTGGGCGAGGGTGCACCGGTGCAGGGCGTCACCGTCCTCGCCGATCTCCGACCAGAGCTCGCCGAAACGATTGCGGGCCTCCTCGCGGTCACCCGCGTGCAGCAGCATGATCGCCTGGCCGATCCTGGTCATGACGGCGTCCTTGGACGCCTCCCGCTGCTCCGTCACTGCGACCTCCGTGCGCGCTCGTCCCCCCGTTCCCCTTCGACGCTAGCCGCAGCCGCCCCCGATCCCGCTGAGGCTCGGGCGGGCACCCCGAGGCTTGTCCGCGATCCCCCGGACGCCCGCCACCGCCCGGGGCCGGGAGCCGCGGCCTCAGCCCAGGTCGGGGATGCGCCAGTCGATGGCGTCGTGGCCCTGTGCCGCCACGGCCTCGTCGATCTGGGTGAACGGACGGGAGCCGAAGAACTTCTTGGCCGAGAGCGGCGAGGGGTGCGCCCCCTTCACCACCACATGGCGTTCCTCGTCGATCAGCGGGAGCTTCTTCTGGGCGTAGTTGCCCCAGAGCACGAAGACCGCCGGGTCGGGGCGCGACGCGACCGCGCGGATCACCGCGTCGGTGAACTTCTCCCAGCCCTTGCCCTTGTGCGAGTTGGCCTCGCCCGCGCGGACCGTCAGCACGGCGTTGAGCAGGAGCACGCCCTGCTCGGCCCACGGCATCAGGTATCCGTTGTCCGGGACCGGCAGGCCGAGCTCCTCCTTCATCTCCTTGTAGATGTTCCGCAGGGACGGGGGCGTCTTCACACCCGGCCGCACGGAGAAGCACAGCCCGTGCCCCTGCCCCTCGCCGTGGTACGGGTCCTGGCCGAGGACGAGGACCTTCACCTTGTCGTAGGGAGTGGCCTCCAGTGCGGCGAACACCTGGTCGCGCGGCGGGTAGACCGGCCCCTTGGCCCGCTCCTCCTCGACGAACTCGGTGAGCTCCTTGAAGTACGGCTTCTGCAGCTCTTCGCCGAGGACGCCGCGCCAGGACTCGGGCAGCAGGTCGGTGTCGGTCACTTCAACAACCTCCGGTAAGCAATCAGCTTTTCAACCGAGAACCTACCGGGGGCCACTGACAACGCGCCCTGCCGGTCCGGATCCCGCCTACCAGCTGGCCTTGCGGTAGAACTCCCACATCTGCATGACGACCTGCGGGTCCAGGGCGCGCTCGCCGCCGCCGATGTCCTCGCCGGAGGCGACGTACAGCTTTCCCTGCCACAGCGGCAGCATCCGCACGTCGTCGACCAGGATCTTCTGGGCCCGCTCGAACTGCTTGCTCACCGCACCCCGGTCGCTCTCCTTGCGGGTCTGAGGCAGCAGCTCCTGGGAGATCTCGTTCTTGATGTACGGCATGCCCGTGACGCTGTTCTTGCCGACGAACGGGGCGATGAAGTTGTCCGGGTCCGGGAAGTCCGGGAACCAGCCGCGGCCGAAGACAGGGTACTGGCCCTTGTTGAAGCCTTCCTGGAACTCCTTCCAGGGCTTGCTCTTCAGCGTGATGCGGAACAGCCCGGAGCTCTCCAGCTGCCGCTTGAGCTCGTCGAACTCAAGGGCCGTGGAGGAGCCGTACCTGTCGGTCGTGAACCAGAAGGTCATGTTGACGGGCTTGTTGATGCCGGCCCGGGTCAGGATCTGCTTGGCCTTGGCCTTGTCCGGCTCGCCGTAGCTGTCGAAGAAGCTCGTGGTGTGTCCCGCGATGCCCTTGGGGACCATGGAGTACAGCGGCTCGGCCGTGCCCTGGTAGACCTTCGCCACCAGTGCGTCACGGTCGACGAGCTGGGCGATGGCCCGCCGTACGGCCACGTTCCCGGCTGCCGGGTCCTCGGGGTTGAAGACCAGGAAGCGGATGTCCGCGCCGACCGACTCGACGATCTGGAGGTGGCTGTCCTTGTCCCGGTTGTTCTCCAGGTCGACGACGTCCTCGGCGGTGAGGCCGCGGTAGATCGCGTCGATCCGGTTCTTCTTCAGGGCCCCGACCACGGTGACGGAATCCTTGAAGTAGCGGATCGTCACCGCTTCGTTCTTGCGGTTGGCGAATCCCTTGTAGTCGGGGTTCTTCACCAGTTCTGCCCGGTTTCCCGGCTTGTACGAATCAAGGAGGTACGGACCGGATCCGGTGATCTTTCCGTCGCCGCGTATCTTGTGCTTCGAATAGTCGCTGGGGGCCACCAGTGACATGGCGGGCGTGGCGAGGATGAAGGGGAACGTCGCGTCCGGCTTGGTGAGGTGGAAGACGACTATGTCGTCCCCCTTGGTCTCGATCCGGTCGAGCGAGCCGAGCATGCCGACCGGGCCACCCTTGACATTGATCTCCGAGATCCGGTCGATGGAGTACTTCACCGCCTCGGCGTCGAGCTTGTCCCCGTTGGAGAATTTCAGGCCCTCGCGGAGCTTGCACCGGTAGGAGGTGCTGGTGGTGTCGGTGAATTTGCACCATTCCGCGGCATCGGGCTCGGGGCTCGTACTGCCGGTGGGGAAACTCACCAGGGTCTGGAAGACATTCCGCATCAGCTCCCAGGAGTTGTCCCACGCCGCCGCCGGATCGAGGGTGGAGGGCTCGCTGGTCGTACCGACGACTATCTTCTGCTCGACTTCGGAGCCGCTGTCGGAAAGAAGTCCGCAGCCTGCCAGCAGAGAAAGGGAAGCAAGGGCTGCAGCGGCCTGCAGACTGGCCCGGTAGAACACGTGAACGCTCCTCGATCAGCCATGGGTCGGCAGACCATACCGCAGTGCCCCGTCGGGTCAATCCACAGGCCCGACAGGGCACTTGAGTCAATCAGGGCCAAATCCGCTCAGGCCGTTCTCAGCCCACGCCCGCATTCAGGAAAATTCCGCCGTCGACCACCAGGGTCTGTCCCGTGATCCAGTCGGACTGGCTGGACGTGAGGAACGCGGCGGCACCGCCGATGTCCTCCGGCATCCCCAGCCGGCCGAGCGGGTAGCCGGCCGCCGCCTCCTCCTCGCGGCCCTCGTAGAGCGCCTGGGCGAACTTGGTCTTCACGACCGCCGGTGCGATCGTGTTGACCCGGACGACCGGCGCGAACTCGTGCGCCAGCTGAAGGGTCAGGTTGATCATGGCCGCCTTGCTGATGCCGTACGCGCCGATGAAGGGCGAGGCGGAGACACCGGCGACCGAGGCGATGTTGACGATCGCCCCGCCGTTCTCCTTCTGCCAGGCCTTCCAGGTCAGCTGCGCGAAGCCGAGCGCCGAGAGCACGTTGGTCTCGAACACCTTGCGGGCGACATCGAGGTCGAGCTCCGCGATCGGGCCGAACACCGGGTTCGTACCGGCGTTGTTGATCAGGAAGTCGACCCGGCCGAACGCCTCCATGGTGCGCTCGACGGCGACCACCCGGTGCGCCTCGTCGTGTGCCTTGCCGGCCACGGCGATCGCCCGGTCGGCGCCCAGCCGCTCGACGGCCGCCTTGAGGGCGTCCTCGCCGCGTCCGGTGATGCACACCCGGTCGCCGCGGGCCACCAGCGCCTCGGCGATGCCGTAGCCGATGCCCCGGCTCCCGCCCGTGATGAGCGCGACCTTCCCGCTGTCCTGCACAGTCATGATGTCCGTAGCCCTTCGGGTCAGTTGAGCGGTCCGCCGGCGACGTACATGACCTGACCGGAGACGAAGCCCGCCTCGTCACCGGTGAAGAAGGCGATGGCGTTGGCGATGTCCTCGGGGCGGCCGACCCGCTGCACCGGGATCTGGGTGGCGGCGGCGGCCTGGAACTCCTCGAAGCCCATGCCGACCCGGGCCGCCGTCTGCGCGGTCATCTCGGTGACGATGAAGCCGGGGGCGACGGCGTTGGCCGTGATGCCGAACTTGCCGAGCTCCTTGGCGAGGGTCTTGGTGAAGCCCTGGAGACCGGCCTTGACCGCGGAGTAGTTGGCCTGGCCGCGGTTGCCGAGCGCCGAGGAGGAGGAGAGCGAGACGATCCGGCCGAACCTGGCGTCCACCATGTGCTTCTGAACGGCCTTGGCCATCAGGAACGCGCCCTTGAGGTGCACGTTCATCACGGTGTCCCAGTCGGACTCGGTCATCTTGAAGAGCAGGTTGTCGCGGAGCACGCCCGCGTTGTTGACGAGGATCGTCGGAGCGCCGAGCTCGGCGGCGACGCGCGCGACCGCGGCTTCCACCTGGGCGCTGTCCGACACATCGCAGCCGACCGCGAGGGCGGTGCCCCCGGCGGCGGTGATCTTCTCGACGGTGTCCTTGCAGGCCGCCTCGTCGAGGTCGAGTACGGCGACGGCGCGGCCCTCGGCCGCCAGGCGTACCGCGGTGGCGGCGCCAATGCCCCGCGCCGCTCCGGTCACGATGGCGACGCGCTGCTCGGTGGTGGACATGCTTGGTTCTCCTCGCCCTTGGATCGCCGCTCAGCGGACGTCGGGGCGGCCTCGGCACGGAACCTCGTGCGCGCGGAACCTTCCCGATAGCTGAGCAACCGCTTAGTACCTTCAGCAGACGAGACGCTAGAAGCCCTGGCACCCGGTGTCAACGGCGCACGGCCGCCAAGGCGCATGTCACACACCCGGCGGCGCCGCCCACACCGTGGTCACGGGCGGCGCCGCAGGGCGCGGGTCAGCGCACCAGCAGTTCGAGCAGCCGCTCGACCTCGGCCGCCGGGTCGGTCGTGAGGCCGCTGTGCACGGGGCTCGGCTGGACGACGGTGGAGCGCGGCGCGATCAGCCACCGGAAGCGGCGGCCGGCGTCGTCACGGGCCGCCTGGCCCGCGTCCGTGCCGCCGAGGCACACTCCCTCGACGGCACGCAGGGCGGCCCGTACGCCGATCACGTCGGCGCTGGGGTCCAGGGCCATCAGCTTGGACTCGTCGAGATGGGTGCGGGCGGCCACGAAGCCCCTCGCACGGCAGTAGACGACGACGCCCGCGTTGAAGAACTCGCCGCGCTGCACCCGCGGCACCACGCGCAGCAGCGCGTACTCGAATACATCGCGCTCGCTCACCGCTGGCCGTCCTTGTCGTTCTTCTTGGTGGGGTGCGGCCAGGGGGTGAGGTGTTCGGTGAGCCAGCCGGGGGCCTGGGACGGCCTGGGCTCGGTGGGGCCCTCCATCGTGATCCGCTCGTGGATGGTCGCGGCGCGCGGCAGCAGCGCCTCCACATAGGCGCGGCGCAGCTCGTCGGTGGTGTCGAAGCCCGGCTCGTCCACCAGCCACTCGTCGGGGACGTCGGCGGCGACCTCGGTGAGCAGTTCCTCGGTGACCAGCGGGGCCAGCTCGGCGGCGGCCGCGGCGATATCGGGCGCGAACGGGGCGAGCGCGTGGTCGGAGGCGTTGTACGGCTTGGCGGCGGAGGCCCGGACGCCGGGCCAGTTGTGGTGCCAGATCATGGTGGCGCCGTGGTCGATGAGCCACAGGTCGCCGTGCCAGACCAGCATGTTCGGATTGCGCCAGGACCGGTCGACGTTGTTGATCAGCGCGTCGAACCAGACGACACGTCCGGCCTCCCGCGGGTCCACCTGGTAGGCGAGCGAGTCGAAGCCGATCGAGCCGGGCAGGAAGTCCATCCCGAGGTTGAGTCCACCGCTGGCCTTCAGGAGCTCCTGCACCTCCTGGTCGGGCTCGGCGAGCCCGATGACCGGGTCGAGCTGGATCTGTACGAGGTCAGGGATCCGGAGCCCGAGCCGGCGGCCGAGCTGTCCGCAGATGACCTCCGCGACCAGCGTCTTGCGTCCCTGTCCGGCGCCGGTGAATTTCATGACATACGTGCCGAGGTCGTCGGCCTCGACGATCCCGGGAAGCGATCCACCCTCCCGCAGGGGCGTGACGTAGCGGGTCGCTGTGACTTCGGTGAGCATTGGCCCAGGCTATCCGGCGAGGTCACCTCGCGATCCGCGGATGACGGTGCAGCCGAGGCCGAGGCACTCGGAGCCGACCGACGGCGGCCGCGCGCTCCCGTGCGGTGGACAGGTCCGGGGCGCGAGCCGCTTTCGGCCCGTGTCCACGGGGTGCGCATGGACCGGCACCACACCGAATACACCAACACCCCCACGTGCAACTTAGGTTAGGCTTACCTGACTATGATCGCTGCATTAGGGGCTGCCGACGTGTGGACGGATACAAACAGAATGAAACAGGTACGGCTCGCCGGGATCGCGGGCGTCCTGGCGTCGATCGCCTGGCTTGTCGGGGACATTCTGCTCCTGGGCGAGCCCGTGGCATCGCCCGGCGATCACCCTCTTCTGAATGACTACGACGGAATGGCCGGTGTCTCACTGGCGGCCATGCTGTCGGCCTCCACGACTCGGCTGGCGTGGGGAGCGCTGCTCGGCGTGCTGACCGGTCCGCTCTATCTGGTCGCGTGCTGGCATCTGTACCAGGGGCTCCGCCCGGCGCGCCGATTGCTCTCGCTCCCACCGTTCTTGCTGCTGATCACAGGTTTCGCCCTCGCCCCCTTCGCTCATGGCTCCTTCTTCTACTGGGGCCAGGCGGCCAAGGTGATCGACGCCTCCGGCACACGGTCCGCTGAACTGACGGCGTTGCCGGGCGACTTGGCGGGCGTGCTGTTCCTGCCTTACGCGGTGCTGCTGGCCTGCTGGGTGCTGGGTTCCGTCTGGATGGCCGTGTGTGTACTCCGGTGCACCACGGCCTTCCCCCGGTGGATGTGTGCCGTGAACCCACTGATCTGCATCCCTGTCGGGGCCCTCTTCACCACATTGGTGCCCGGTTCCGTGGGGACCGCGATCCAGGGGGCGCAGCTGAGCATCGGCAATCTGCTGTTCTTCTCACTGTCGACCATCACGCTGTGGAACATCCGCCCGAGCGCCGAGGCGCAGCAGCCGGTGCCGCTACCCGCACCGGGCGCGGCCGGGCTGACGGCACGAGAGCTCCCGACAGTGTGACCACCGGGGCGTGTCCTGCATTCCACGGTCGACCACCCGGCCCGGTGGGCATGGTGGTGGACTGCTGCCGACGGTCCGGGCAACGTCCTGCGGGGTGAGCCACTCCATCGTCTCCTTGACCAACTGGGGCGTAAACGCGTCGATCCGAGCCCGTACCGGTGCCCGCCCGCGCCCTATCGGCGGCTGAGATTCGGGGGCTGCGGTGGGCGGACAGCAGACACCAGCAGCGTTTCGGCCGTGTGCGGCCCGTGCCCGGCGGCGGCCGGCGTATCGATGGTGATCTCCGTGAACCCGGCCTCTTCGAGGGCCTTCGTCCACACGTGTTCCTTGAGTACCCAGCGGCGCATCGTGGTCGCTCCTCCTTCCGGGGTCCTTGCCGGGATGTCTGCGGGCACGACATCGGCCTGGGCGTGCTCGCCGCTCAGGTAGTGGGCAAGAGTGGAGAACACCAGCCGCCCGCCGGGCCGCAGCGCGGCGGCCGCTGCCGGCAGCAGTTCCCGCGGCTCGGTGAAGTCGACCGCGCCGAAGACGCTGTAGAGCACGTCGTACGTGTCGGTCATCGCGTGCAGGTGGGCCACGACGTCGGACCGCACGATGCGCAGGCGGGGCGCGAGGTGGCCGTACAGGTCGGTGGCCATGGCGTACTGCGCCGGTGAGGCGTCGACCGCGGCTACCCGGGCGGGTCGGTGATGGACGGCCAGGTGGGCGGCGTGCCGGGCCGTGCCGGCGCCGAGGTCACCGACGCACCGGCCGGTGAGGTGGCCGAGCGCTTCCGGGCCGGGTCCACCGTCCTGGTTCCAGGTCCAGCGAAAGGTCTCGGGGACGGTCCGGTCGGCGGCAGCGCGGACCCGGCCGTAGTGATGCCAGAGGTCTCCGGTGGTGGTCACCGGTCCCGTCCTGGCGGGCGCGGGCGCGACCGCGCACCGTGCCCGCGGTAGAGATGGGCGGCGAGGGCGATGGCGGTGTGAGTGGCGGGGTGGGCGTCGTGGGGGCGCCAGATGAGGTGGACGGGGATGGGGTCGGCGTCGCGCAGCGGGCGGTAGGTGATGTCGTCGCGGCGGTATTGGGCGGCTGTGGCCTCGGCGGTGAGGCCGATGCAGCGGCCGGTGGCGATGGCGGCGAGCCAGTCGTCGATGTCGTGGGTGTACTCGACATCGGGCCGTGCCCCTTCGGGCCACAGGCCGAGGGTGGTGGTGCCGGTGCGACGGTCGATGGCCAGAGTGCGGGCGGGGATCTCGGCCAGGCGGATGCTACGACGGCGGGCCCAGGGGTCGTCGGAGGCCAGGGCGACGTAGCGGGTCTCGTGGCCGATCAGGGCATGCGCCCAGGGTTTGAGGTCGAGCGGGGCGCGGATGACGGCGAGGTCGCACAGCCCTTCCGCGAGGCCGCCGGTGGGGGTGTTGTGGCGGATCAGGCGCAGGTCGGTCTCAGGGTGCTGCTCGTGCCAGCGGCGCTGGAACTCGGTGGTGCGGCTGCCGAAGGCGGACCAGGCGTGGCCGACGTGCAGGCGGGTACGGCCGGTGGCGGCCTCATGGATGAGTTCGTCGGCGCCGGCGAGCAGGACGCGGGCGCGGGCGAGCACCTGCACGCCCGCGGGGGTGGGTGCGACGCTGCGGCTGGTGCGGTGCAGCAGCCGCACCCCGAGCAGGTTCTCCAGGGCGGCGAGGGAGCGGGAGACAGCAGCCTGGGAGGTGCCGAGCTCGTGGGCGGCGTCGGTGAAAGTGCCGGTGTCGATGATGGCGACCAGGCACCGCAGGTGTTTCAGTTCCAGTGCCTGCGCGCCGCGCCGTTCGGCATCCGTACCGTCATCCATACTCCCAGCGTATCGATGGTCGCGTGAATGCATTTTGCGTATGCCAGTGGTGTGCCCATCGTCGTGGGTATGCAAATCGACTCCGGCGCCTCTTCCACCGTGGCGTCTGCTCCCGTCGCACACGACGGCGCCCCTGGCGGAGGGCGTTGGGGCGGGGTGGCTTTGATGCTGGGAAGCGGCCTGTCCAACCAGACCGGGGCCGCCGTCGCGGCGCAGGCATTCCCGGTCATCGGCCCGGTGGGTGTCGTGGCGGTCCGCCAGTGGGTGGCCGCTGCCGTGCTCGGCGCGGTCGGCAGGCCCCGGCTGAGCCGGTTCACCGCTGCGCAGTGGCGGCCGGTGCTGGGGCTCGGGCTGGTTTTCGCCGCGATGAACCTGTCCTTGTACGTGGCGATCGAGCGGATCGGGCTCGGCCTGGCCGTCACCCTTGAGTTCCTGGGCCCGCTGACCGTGGCCCTGAGCGGCTCCCGCCGCCGCACCGACCTCGCCGCCGGAGCGGCGGCCGCGGGCGCGGTGGTGGTCCTCACCCGCCCCACCCCGTCCACCGACTACTTGGGCATCTGCCTGGCCTCGCTGGCCGCAGTGTGCTGGGGCTGCTACATCCTGCTCAACCGGACGATCGGAGCCCGGCTGCCCGGCCTGGAAGGCTCAGCCGCCGCGGCGATCATCTCCGCGGCCCTCTACCTGCCCATCGGCGCCTGGGTGCTCTGGCACCACCGGCCCAGCCCCGCGGCCCTGGGGTGCGCCCTGGCGGCCGGAGTGCTCTCCTCCGCGGTGCCGTTCCTCGCCGACCTGCTGGCCCTGCGCCGCGTCCCGGCGCACTTCTTCGGGGTATTCATGAGCGTCAACCCCGTCTTCGCGGCCCTGGTCGGCCTCGTCGTCCTGGGGCAGCGCCTCGATCACCTCGCCTGGCTCGCGATCGCCGTGATCGTCGCTGCGAACACCGCCGTGGTCTCCACCGCCCACCGTCCTGCCATCCGACGAAACACGACGTGAAGGCGCCGGCCACCGCCGAGAGCGCTCTGCTCCGCGACCACTCGCCGCCAGGGCACGGGACACGGCAGGCGATTCGCACTGTCCGCGTGTCCGGGGCGGGCTCAAACGATGCCGGACTCCCGCGTCCCATGTGCGTGGCCGATCCCCTGGACCGGTCGGTCAGACGTGCAGGGTTCCATCGAGGATGGTGACCGCGTACCCGGTGAGATGGACGCGGTCACCGTGCACGGCGGTCCTGACGAGCCCGGTGCGCGCGGATACCTGCAGGCCGGTGAGCCCGTTGCGGGCCATCCGTGCCGACCAGTAGGGGGCCAGGGCGGTATGGGCGCTGCCTGTGACCGGATCTTCGAGGATGCCTTCGGCAGGTGAGAAGAAACGGGAGACGAAATCGTACTCCAGGCCGGGTCCGGGCGCCGGGGCCGTGGTGATGACGCCGCGCAGACCTTCACGACGGGTCAGGTCGGCTACCGCGTCGAGGTCGGGTGTCACGGCCCGGACGGTGGCCTCGTCGGGCAGGACGGTCAACAGGTCGCCGAGCGCACCGGTACGGAAGGTGGCTTCCGGCATGACCCCCAGGGCCTCCGACAGGCCCGCCGGCACCGGGACTTCGGTACCGGGCGCGGCCGGGAAGTCCAGGGTGATGCTGCCGTCATGGTGCGCATGCGCGGTGAGGATGCCGCTGAACCGGCTACGGAACCGCACCGCGCCGACAACCCCCCGCTCCCGCCGCAGGGTGTGCGCGGCGGCCAATGTGGCATGGCCGCACAGATTGGTCTCGACGAGTGGGGCGAACCAACGAATCTCCCAGTCGGCGTCCTCGTCGGCGGGGAGCTGCCGCACGAAGGCGGTCTCGGAGTGACCCATCTCGGCGGCAACCTGCTGCATCCACGCAGCTTCAGGCCAGTCTCCGGCATCGAGCAGGCACACACCCGCAGGGTTTCCGGCAAAGGGACGGTCGATGAAGGCGTCTACGACGTGGATACGCATACCGCGACGATATCGACGCCAATCGCAGCCGAACCAAGTCCAATCCGAGAAAAGTGGACTGAAATCTCGTTCCGGGTCTCCACTCGCCCGTGCCGTAGCGTGCCCGCGCGGCCACCACGCTCCTTTGTACGGGCGTCCTGGCGCTCTGTGGACTCCTCCCTCCGCTCCTGGCGCGGCTGTCCGTCCCCGGATGCCGCCGACCGGTCGCGCGTCCCGCGTCCGATCCGGCGCGGCGCACCTGCCCCGTATCCGGCCCCCGGCGCGCGAAGGCGCCCGCGGGGACCGGGCG
>NZ_JBHXTM010000007.1:157556-238368 GCF_042677325.1 Streptomyces sp. NPDC127117 | reverse complement strand
GGGGCGCGCCCCCCCCCGTGGGGGGGGGGGCCCCCCCCGCCCCCCCGGGCCCGGGCCCCCCCCCCCGCCTCCGGCGTGTGTGAGCCTTTCATCCGGCTCTCATCGTGGCCCTGCCCCTTCATCACGCCCGCGCCATGGGTTCGCGCCATGGAACGTGGAGACCGCGCTCGTACCGCTGGGCGGCAAGGCGGCCGAGCGGCGCGGCCGGGCCGCCGAGGCACTGGGCCCGTAGGACTGGGTGAACGGGCTCGGGTATCTGCCCGGCGGCCGGATACGGGACTTGAGGGGCCCGGGGAGGGCACGCGCCGGGGCCGGTCCGGGAGCGCACTTGCCGGGAGCGTACTTGCGGGGCCGGTCCGGGACGCAGCGGTCGCCGCAGGCCGTGCGGCGGGTGCGGTGCGGGCCAGGACGGCGTTGCGGGCCGCAGGCCGTGCGGCCGGGTGCGGTGCGGGCCAGGACGGCGGTGCGGGCGGGTGCGGTGCGGGCCGGGACGGCGGTGCGGGCGGGTGCGGTGCGGGCCGGGACGGCGGTGCGGGCGGGTGCAGGCCGGTGTCAGCGGTGGGTGGGAGCGGTGGCCGCGGTGGCGGTCCGGTGGGCGGCGAGGTCGCTGTGACGGACCTGGCGCAGGCCCAGCGGATCGGCGTGCGGCTCGCCGTTCCCGCCGTTCCAGAGCGAGGTACGGGGCAGGACACCGGGGCCCGAGAGGAGCGAGCGCAGCCCGTACCAGGGTTGCAGCGGCAGCCAGCAGAGCCCGTACAGCCAGCGCAGCAGCAGTGACCAGGGCCCCGGGCGCCCGGCGTCGGGCAGCCTGACCACCCGTATCCCCATGATCAGCTTGCCCGCGCCGGCCCCGGTGATCGCGGTGAGGACCACATGGTTGAGGAAGGAGAACGCGAGCGCCGGGCCGAGCAGCAGGCCGGCGGCCTCGGTGATCTCGGCCGTTTCCACGTACGGCCGGGCGAGTAAGCCGACGGTGACCAGACAGAGGTAGCAGTCGAGGCCGACGGCGAGATAGCGGCGCATGTCGCCCGCACGCGGAGGTAACCGCGCCGCGTGCGGGGCCGGCCGGTACCCGGGTGCGGGCGGGAGCGCCGGGCGGGGTGTCGGCAGAGGTGCGCCGGGGAGGTGCCGGGTACGTCCCGTCCCCCGTGAGGTTGTCATGACGGCATCATGTCTGATGTGCCGTCACCGTGCCCCCGGGAACCGCACGTACGCCGTCCCTCGGCCCGCGCCGGGGCCTGCCGGGCTCAGGCCTCGAAATCGTGATCCCCGTACTCGACGTAGCCCCGGTCGATCAACTCGTCCTCCAACTCGTCCTCGTCGAGGTCGGTGAGGTCGTCGAGGGGGTCATCGCCGAGCTTGACGTAGTCGCCGTGCTCCGCGATGTCGCACGTTGATGGACTCCTCGAATTCGGAGTCCGGAGCGGCCACGGCTTCGTCGAGACCGCCGCAGATGTGGTGTGCGTCCTTCCTGGCCCCGCCGGGCGACACACCGAACCTCACGTCGTAGAAACTCTTGGGCACCATGCCCAGAACCGTACTGAGGGGGACTGACGACCGACTTCCGCCCCGGCCCCAACACCGTTGCCACAGAGCCACGTTGCCGCCGTCCGCGGCGCGCACTCTAGTCTCACGGTCATGACCGCCGCCATCACCGCCATGATCACCGCAGTAGTCGGGGTGCTCGGCACCCTCCTCGCCCCGGTGTTCGTGCAACGGCTGACCGTACGCCAGCGCGCCGAGGAGACCCGGCTGGCCGACGAGCGGCGGAAGTTCGAGGAACGGCGCGCCCAGTACACGGCCATGAACCGGGCCTCCCGGCAGTTCCACACCCTCCTCAAGGACGCCCTGCACCGCATCCGCGACGACGTCTACACCGAGCAGGAACGCAACCAGCTCGAAGAGGCCCGCCTGGACCACCGAGACCGCTACGCCGAGGCGCAGATGATCGTCCCCGAGCGGATACTTCAGGCGTCCCGCGACCTCAACCGGGTGCTCGCCGCCGGTGACGCGGTCGTCAAGCGCCTGGACCGGGGCGTGACCCGCGACGGCGAGAACGTGGAGCAGGCCCTGGAGGACTTGAAGGCGGCCGACCCCTGCCTCGACACGATGCGGGAGCTGATGCGCCAGGACCTCGGCGTCACGGACTGATCCCGGGCGGCCCGTGAGGCCAGGCGCAGAGCCTGCTGACGGGCCTGCCTCGGCCCTGGCCTGCCTCGGCCCGCCCCGGCCCGGGCCCGGCAGCCCCGCCCGGCCCCGCTCGGCCCCGCCCAGCCCCGGCCCGTCAGCAGGACCCGAACGGCCACAGCCGGTAGCGCGAATCCAGCCGGTACTCACCGGCCCGCCGCACCGTCAGCCGTGTCCACTCGCCGTCCGGCCGCAGGCACCCGCCGCCGTCCGCCCGCAGCCAGGGCGAGTGGGCGATGCGTACCGTCACCGAACCGGCGGCGGGCATCCGTACCACCAGGGAGGCATCGTCCCCGCGCACGACGGAGCCCGGCGCGGAGACCAGGGGAACGGCCCCGCGCACCCGGTAGATCCGCCACCCGGCGTCCCGCCACACCGGCTCCAGCCAGTCGGCGCCGCGCCGGACGATCTCCGCCTCCGCCTCGGCCGGCCCGTCCGGCCTGCCGCCGTGCAGCACGACCAGGCCCACGCCCCACCGGTCCAGCCAGGCCCGGTACGCCGCCTGGGTCGGCCTACCCTCGTAGAACAGCCGCCCGCGCTCCACATCGAGCTGCCGGTTCCAGCCGCGCGCCATGTTCACGTACGGGGCGAGCACGGTCGCCTCGCGGTGGTTGCGGGCCGGTACGACCTCCACCCGGGTCCGCTCGGCGCCGAGCCGGCGCAGCTCGGCGACCACATCATCGGTGTGCTCCGCCCAGGTGGGCACGGAGTTCGAGACCCGGAGATCGTCGTCGGTCTTGTCGATCAGCCAGCCCGTGTTGCACACCAGCATCCCGGCCAGCAGCAGGGCCCGCACCCGCCCCGGTGCCCCGCCCCGCGCCCACCGGGGCGGGACGGACACCAGCGCCGCCAGCAGTACGGGCGGGCCCGCCACTCCCACCAGCCGCTCCACGTTCGTCCCGATCGGAGAGGCGACCAGGAAGGTCAGGACGACGCCGACCGCGTACACCGCGCCCGCCAACCGGACCACCCGCCAGCCGCCCTCGCGCGGCGCCGCGAGCCACAGCGCCGCACACGCCGCCAACGGCATCCACAACTTGCCCGCCGCCATGGGCTGTTCACCCGTGAACGGGAACGCCAGCGTCGTCGCGGCCACCACCACGACCGGCGGCACGACGAGCCCGGCCGCCCGCCGCCACTGCCGGTCCAGCCCGTACGCCGCGCCCGCCACCACCAGGAACAGCCCGGCCACCGGGCTCGCCGCCGTCGCCAGCACCGCGCAGCCCGCCGCGACGCCCGTCCGGCGCCGTACGTACAGCAGCGCGACCAGCCCGATCGCGACGCCCAGCGCGAACGTGGTGCGACCGGAGGCGACATTGCACCAGAGCGTCAGCGAACCCAGCACCGCGACCGCGACCGGCCACCGCACCCCGCTCCGTACACAGAGCCGCCCCAGCGCCCACGACCCGCAGAGCCCGGCGGCCACGGTCACCGCCCGTACCCCGAACACCGCCATGAGCGGCGGCGTCAGCAGGCTGTAGTTGGCGGGGTGCGTCCCTCCGTACCAGGAGAGGTTGTACGCGGATGCCGGGTGCCGGGAGGCGAAGCCGGCCCAGGCGAGCTGCGCCGCCAGATCTCCGCCGCCGGTCGCCAGCACCAGCGCCCACAGCACATACAGCGGCACCACGACGAGCACCGCGATCCCAGGCACCCGCCACCGCCCCGGGCCCCCGGCCGCACCGGCGGAGGCCCGCCCGGCCTCCCGCCCGGCCTCCGGCCCGGCCTCCGGCCCGGCCTCCCGGTCGCGTTCCTTCTCGCGCGGCCCGGTGCTCTCGGTGATCCCCACCCGGCAAACCCTAGTGGGGCAGTCCGGGCCGGGCCGGGACCTCGGCGCACGGGCCGGTGGTACAGCTGGCTGCACCACGGAACGGGGAGACCGGCCCCTCGTGGCGACCGCCTCCCGTCAACAGAATGGAGACATCACCCGGCCGCAGGACACACTCGGCCACAGGACGCACCCGGCCGCAGTTCACACCCGGCCACCCACACGGAGGATTCCCATGAAGGCACTGCTCTGGTTCGTGCTCTGCGCTGCGGTCGCCGCGAACGTCTCGCTCAACCTGATGGAGAACAACGCTCTTCACATCGTGCTGAGCGTGGTCTCGGGGCTGGTCGTCATCGCGTCCGGGGCGGGGTTGTGGATGCTGCGCCGCGAGGCGCGAGCGTAGGGGCCGTCCCGCTCGGACCGGTCCCCTTGAAGGGATCTCCGGAGCTACTGGGACAATGGGTGGGCCACAACGGTTCTGTACGTCGCTTCCGTGAGCCGCAGAGCGTGCGATGTCTGGGCGACGCCCTCAATGGGGAGGGGGACCGCCGGCGCCCCCGGGACGGGGGCGTCTTCGCGCGCATGCCCACCGACGGAAGGTCTTGACCTGATGCAGGCCACCCCTGATTCCGTAACCCCGCACGCCACCGAGAACCGCGTCATCGAGCCGCTGTACGCCGAGATCCTCCGGCGCAACCAGGGCGAGAAGGAATTCCACCAGGCGGTACGGGAGGTCCTGGAGACCCTCGGCCCGGTCCTCGCGAAGCGACCGGAGTTCGTGGACGCCAGGATCATCGAGCGTGTCTGCGAGCCGGAGCGCCAGCTCATCTTCCGGGTGCCGTGGTCGGACGACTCCGGCGACATCCACGTCAACCGCGGCTTCCGGGTCGAGTTCAGCAGCTCGCTGGGCCCGTACAAGGGCGGGCTGCGCTTCCACCCCTCGGTCAACCTCGGCATCGTGAAGTTCCTCGGCTTCGAGCAGATCTTCAAGAACGCGCTCACCGGCATGCCCATCGGCGGCGGCAAGGGCGGCGCGGACTTCGACCCCAAGGGCCGCTCGGACGCCGAGATCATGCGGTTCTGCCAGTCGTTCATGACCGAACTCCACCGCCATCTCGGTGAGTACACCGACGTCCCCGCCGGTGACATCGGCGTCGGCGGCCGGGAGATCGGCTACCTGTTCGGCCAGTACAAGCGGATCACCAACCGCTACGAGTCCGGCGTCCTCACCGGAAAGGGCCTCGGCTGGGGCGGCGCCCAGGCGCGCACCGAGGCGACCGGCTACGGCTGTGTCATGTTCACCGCCGAGATGCTGCGCAGCCGGGGCGAGTCCCTCGACGGCCAGCGCATCGTCGTCTCCGGCTCGGGCAATGTCGCGATCTACGCGATCGAGAAGGCCCAGCAGCTCGGCGCGACCGTGGTGACCTGCTCCGACTCCACCGGCTACGTCGTGGACGAGAAGGGCATCGACCTCGCACTCCTGAAGGAGATCAAGGAGGCCGGCCGGGGCCGCGTCTCCGAGTACGCGGAACGCCGTGGCGAGCACGTCAAGTACGTCCCCGGCACCGGCGTCTGGAACGTCCCCTGCGACGTGGCCCTGCCCTGCGCCACCCAGAACGAGCTCCACGAGGCCGACGCGGTGGCCCTGGTGCGCAACGGCGTGAAGGCGGTGGCCGAGGGCGCCAACATGCCCACCACACCGGAGGCCGTACGCGTCCTCCAGGAGGCGGGCGTCGCCTTCGCCCCCGGCAAGGCGGCCAACGCGGGCGGCGTGGCCACCAGCGCCCTGGAGATGCAGCAGAACGCCTCGCGCGACTCCTGGACCTTCTCCCACACGGAGGAGCGCCTCGCGGAGATCATGCGCCACATCCACGACTCCTGCTACACCACCGCGGAGCGTTACGGCAGCCCCGGCAACTACGTGGTCGGCGCCAACATCGCCGGCTTCGAACTGGTCGCGGACGCGATGCTGGCCCAGGGCCTGATCTGATCCGGTCCCTCTGATGTGTCTGTGGCCCGGCCGCTCCGCGCGACCGGGCCACAGACGTTCTCAGCCAGCCGACCCCGACTCCGGCACCGCACGGCGCCGAAAGGTCTCCGCCAGCCCCGTATTCACGATCACCACCACCCCGAAGAACACCGCCGCCACCGGGTGCCCCACGGCATGCACCGCGTACACACCGCAACCGAGCACCACCGCCTTGACCACCAGAACCCCCACGAGCGGCGGCCGGAAGCGGGCCCGCGGCGCGGCGAACATCCCCCAGAGCACGGCGGCGACAACGGGCGCCCCGACCCCCAGCAGCAGCCGGCCGGCCACCCCGCCCCCGGTGGCGAACCCCCACCGGGCCAGCGCGGCCAGCGCCGCCAGTTCGACGACGAACGCCACGGCCTCGTTGACCATGAACCAGGGGCGCCCGGCCGGGGAAACGGGGGCGCTGCGGCCTTCGCTCGTCATCGGTGGTGATTCCTCCTCGTACGGTGGCCGGTGGGTCGGTCCCCGCCGGAATCATCACCGGCCGGGGCGCCGGGGCGAGACGGCGGGTGCGGTAGGAGTATGCGTCCTCGCGGCGAGGCCTGTTGCGACGGCACCGGCCGCACACGTGCCGGCGGTCGTGTTGTGCTTTCATGCCTCCGTGCATCGACAGGGTGTTCCCACGACCGACGAGACTCCCGCCCGCCGCATCCGGCGGCGTGACGTCTCTGATCTCGACGAGTGCGTCGAGGTGCTCGCCGAGGTCCATGCCGGTGACGGCTATCCGGCGAACTGGCCCGACCGTCCCGGTGAGTGGTTGGCGCAGCCTTCCCTGTACGCGGCCTGGGTGGCGGAACTGAACGGACACGTGGTCGGCCACATCGGTCTGTCCCGAAGCGGGGCGGGAGACGCGGCACCTGCCGTATGGAGCCGCCGCTCGGGTGTCTCCGTCGAGAACACCGCCGTGATCAGCCGCCTGTTCGTCTCCCCCTCCGCTCGTGGCCACGGGATCGGCGCGCTGCTGATGGCGCGGGCCGTGCAGGACGCCCGGAAGCGCGCTCTGCACCCGGTCCTCGACGTCCTGGCCTCCGACACGTCGGCCGCAGCCCTGTACGAACGCCTGGGCTGGAGCCTGCTGGCCACCGTCGGTCAGCAGTGGAGTCCGACGCAGACGGTGACGGTGCATTGCTACGCCGCGCCCGCGTGACCGGCCGGACGACGACACCGATGAGCTGGAGGGAGCCCGTGCCATAGGTGCCGCTGAGGCCGAGTGTCTGCGGCTTGCCGGGCATGCCGGAATCCTGGACGAACTGCGTGATGCGGTGCTGGTGGGGCCGCTCACGATGACAGGCGCTGCTCATGGCGACCCGGCGGGGGCGGGATCGCCGGTCCGGTCCGGTACGTGGCTGACGGCTCGCTGAAGGCGGAGTCGGCCGATCTCTGCGGCATTCTTCATCGGCTCGACGTCGACCGGGCAGCCATGTGGGCAACGGTGTGCCGAGGATCATTCGGCCGGGGGAACGGGCCGGTGGTGTCCAGACGAGCAGGGGCGAGTCGGTCCAGTCCACCGTCCATGTCCCGTCGTCGGCCCGGTGCACCGTCCAGCAGTCCGCAGCGGGCTCCCACAGGAAGTCATCGAGGACGAGCCGCTCCAGGTGGTACTCGAACAGCGACCATGACAGGGCGAACTGCCGGCGCAGCAGACCGAGTTCGTCGGAAGAACCGTTGCGGGAGTCGGTCACCGTACGACTCTGCCCGGGAGCGGTTCCGGCGAGAGGCGATCACCCGGCGGGCGGCCCGGCCCGCCCCACTGTCCTGTGGAGCCGAGGAGTCAGCGGGGCGGTTGCCGGGCCGGCCGGGCTCGCCGGAGCCGTACCAGCTTTTCCGTACGAGTCCGAAGGTCACCCCTCCGCCGGAGCCACCCCGATCGGGCACGAGACCCCCGTGCCGCCGATCCCGCAGTAGCCCGCCGGGTTCTTGTCGAGGTACTGCTGGTGGGACCGCTCGCGGCGGCAGGCACTGGGCCGTGCCAGCTGGTGTCGAGGCGGGACCGTGCTGACGTTTCGACCTCCATGGCGGAGGTCGGGATGTCACTCGCAGGCCGCACCCTCCATCCCGCCTGCTCAAGCGGGTGGGATTCTCCTGTATGGCCAGCTTGTTTCGTGCCGAGTGACTGGTTTCCGTAGGTTTGATGGGTGAGCGTCGCGATTAGCTCGTCATCCTGCTCGGAAGCCGGTGCTGGTGAGCCAGACTGGACTGGTTGAGGTCGCAGGAAGGCGGGGGGCCCGGGGATGAGTGCTGAGATCGCTGCTTTGGTGGACCAGGCGGGGCCGTATCTGACGGCAGCTTTGGGTGCCTACGGTGTCGGGGTGTTGGCGCGGGCTGAGGATGCTGCTGTTGATGCCACGGCGAACGTGGGACGGCGGTTCCTGGACGTGGTCTGGCGTCGTCGGGGTGAGCAGGGGCGTGCCGAGCTGGAGGCGGCCGTGCGCGATGCGGCTGAGGAGCCGGATGACGCGGATGCTGCTGCGGCATTGCGTCAGCAGATCAAGCGCGCGTTGCGTGAAGACACCGAACTTCTGGCGGATTTGGCGGCCTTGTTGCCTGCCGGGCAGTCGGTGTCGGTGACGGCGTCGGGTGAGCGGTCCATTGCCGCGCAGCACATCACCACGGCGGTCACTGGAGACAACGCCACCCTGCGGCCGTGACCATGCCGGGTGCCGTCCCTGGTGGAACTGACATCAAGGCGTCGGGTGAGCGGTCGATCGCCGCACAGTCGATCGGGCTCGCGGTGTCGGGGGACGTCCGTTTCGTGAACCTGCCGCCCCAGGCAGAGCACTGGGCAAGGGAGGTGAAGGCGCCGCCGAATACGGCCAATCTTCCTGGATCGGCTTCGGGCGTGTTCGTCGGCCGCGAGGACGCGCTGGATCGGCTGCGTTGCATGCTCACGGAGTCGGGTGACGCGGCGGTGACGCAGACAGGCGCGGTTCACGGTCTGGGCGGTATCGGTAAGAGCACGTTGGCCCTGCACTACGCAGTCCGATACCGGGATACGTACACCCTGGTGTGGTGGATCAACGCCGAGAGTCCGGAACTGATCGAGACCGGACTTGCCGCGCTGGCAACCCGGTTGTGCCCGAACTGGGCCGCCCACGCTACAGCTGAGGAGCGTACGGCGTGGGCGGTGGCCTGGTTGCAGTGGCATCCGGGCTGGCTGCTGGTCTTCGACAACGTCGAACACCCCGACCGCTTGCGCCCGTACCTTGGTTCCCTGCCCGGCGGGCACCATCTGGCGACCAGTCGCAAGGCCACCGGCTGGCACACCATCGGCCCCACCCTGCCGCTGGACCTCCTCGACCCCGCCGCGTCCGTCAACCTTTTGTGCAAGATCGCCTATGGCGGACGGGCACCGACCTCGGAGCAGCGTGAGGAAGCCGAGGCGCTTGCCGCGGAACTCGGATACCTGCCGCTGGCCCTGGAGCAGGCCGGTGCCTACCTTCACCAGACGGGTAAGGAAATCGCCGCGTACCGGAGGGCGCTGCCACGGATGCTGTCCAAGCACTCCGAGGGCACCGACCCCGAGCGCACCGTGGCCCGGGTCTGGAACCAGTCTCTCAAGGCCATCCGTGAGCGTGATCCGCTGGCCGTGACGCTCCTCAACGCCGCCGCCTGGCTCGCCCCGGACAACATCCCCCGCACACTCCTGACCCCCCTCGCCTCAGACGTGGACGAGGCCGACGACGCGGTAGACGAAGCACTCGGCGTTCTGCACGCCTACAACATGATCACGCTCTCCAGCCACACCCCCACCTTCAGCGTGCATCGCCTCCTGCAAGTCGTGCTGCGCACACCCGTTCCCGGCACTGACCACCCCACCATGGGCAGAAGCACCGCCGAACAGGCACTCGTGGCGTCCCTTTCCCCGTCCGGAGAACCCTTGCTGGCTACCATTCGGCAGTGGGAAGAATTGATGCCCCACATCACCGCGCTCGCCACCAACATCCCACCAGCCAGCGCCACAGACGCCACCATCAAGCTCTTCGACCGCTCTGCCATCCAAGCCCGGCAGGCTGGGCAGAGCGCGCGGGCCATTCCCCTCCTGTCGGTCACCCTCGCCCAGTACGAGCAGGTGCTGGGTGAGACCCATCCCGACACGTTGATCAGTCGGAACAACCTCGCCGACGCCTACCGGGAGGTGGGGGATCTTGCGCGGGCCGTTCCGCTGTTTGAAGCCACCCTTGCCCAGTACGAGCAGGTGCTCGGCGAAACTCACCCCAATACCCTGATCAGCCGGAACAACCTCGCAAGAGCGAAGGCAGCCCAAGAGAGATAGCCGCCTGCGCTCAACATGTTTAACGGCTCGCAGAGCCGCCAAAGTCGTACGAGCCCTACGCCTACCCGTCGGCCGGTGCCACGCCGATCGGGCAGGAGACGCCGGTGCCGCCGAGCCCGCAGTAGCCGTTAATGTTGCGCGAAAGGTACTGCTGGTGATATGCCTCCGCGGGCCAGAACGTGCGGCCCTGCGCCGGGAGGATCTCCGTGGTGATGGTGCCGTGACCCGCGGCCGTGAGGACCTTCTGGTAGGCGTCGCGGGAGGCTGCCACCGCCGCCTCCTGGGCGGGGGAGTGGGTGTAGATCGCCGAGCGGTACTGGGTGCCCACGTCGTTGCCCTGGCGGAAGCCCTGGGTCGGGTCGTGGGACTCCCAGAACAGCTTCAGCAGCTCCGCGTACGAGACGGTCCTCGGGTCGAAGACGACGCGGACGGCCTCGGTGTGGCCGGTCAGGCCCGAGCAGACCTCTTCGTACGCGGGGTTCTCGGTGTAGCCGCCCTGGTAGCCGGCCAGGGTCGTCCAGACACCGTCCGTCTGCCAGAACTTGCGCTCGGCGCCCCAGAAACAGCCCAGCGCGAAGTCCGCGACCTCCAGGCCCTCCGGGTACGGGCCCAGCAGGGGGTTGCCGAGGACCGTGTGGGTGGACGGGACGGTGAATTCGGGGGTGGGGCGGCCCTTCAGGGCCTCCTCCGGGGTGGGGAGCTGTGGGGTGCGGCGTTGCAGGAACATGCGGGGGCTCCTCCTGGGGTGAGTGTGCAGTGCTTACAACGCGGCGGGGGCGTCATGGATTCCGCCCCGTCCGAGCGGGAGACCCCAGGGCCTTTCGTTCGGATCAGGCCGGGCCCGCGTGCCCCGGTGCCGCGCCTCGCCGCGTTGTCGTCGGTCGCCGACGCTCCTTCCCCGAGCTCCCGGCTCCGCTCGGCCGGGGGAGACCCCATCCGGCTCGCTCCTCCGCCCTGCGATGCACGACACCGGACCCCGCTCCCCGATCCGGCCCGGCCCAGACGAAAGGCCCTAGTGCGGCAGCGTCGCCGGGCTGCCGCCGTTCGCCTCGTAGCCGGCCACTGCCAGCGCCCGGTAGACCGTGTACTCGGCGGCCGGGTCGGGGTCCTGCGTCCACGGCAGCGCACCCACGTGGCCGTCGATGTGGACGAGCTGGGCCATTGCCTCCGACCAGCGTTCCATCCGGACGAGGAAGAGGACCAGCAGATGACGGACGTGGGCGAGCATCGGGTCGTCCGGGCGGGCCGCGTGCACCGCGAACAGGGCGCCCTCGACCGCCTTGGTCACCACCGCGCTGCGGTAGAAGCCCTGGACCAGGTTGACCTCGGGCAGGTGCTCGTACACCGCGAACAGCGGCAGCGCGGCCAGCAGTGAGCCCTGCGGGGCCCGGGCGGCGGCCGAGGTGGCGAAGCGGTCGGCCTCCTCGCGCGAGCCGTGCCACTTCTCGCACCAGTAGTGCAGGGCCGCGATGTGCGCGCCCATGTGGGCCGGGGCCCGGTCCATCACCTTCGCCCAGAGCCGGTCGAACTCCTCGTGGGAGTAGCCGAGTCCACGGGCCGCGGCCAGCTCGGTGAGGTACGGAACGGGGTCGCCCGGCGCCAGCAGCGCCGCCTCGCCGCAGACCGTACGGGCCTCCTCCAGGATGATCCGGAAGTCGTCCGTCCCAGCGGTCGACGAACGCCACGCCTGCTGCACCAGGAACTCGGCGTGCACCGCCGCGCCGCCCGCGTCCTTCGGCGCCTCGGCCCGCCACCCGCGCAGCCACGCACCGCCGACCCCGGGCTGCTGCGCCAGCTCCAGCGAGGCGGCCCCGGCGAACGCCTGCACCCGCTGCCACCGCACCTCGCCCTCCTTGGGCGTACCGGCCAGCAGCTGCGAGGCCGCCCGCCAGTCCTGGGAACGCTGCACGACATCGAGCACGTCCAGGAGGTCCTGGTCCGGGCCCGGCAGCCGGATGTCCAGCTCCTCCTGGCGCACGAAGCCGTAGGCGTCCGGGTCGGCGGCGTCCGGGGAACCCGGCGCGACCTGCCGGATTCCGCCCCGGCGGCGCAGCACGAAGGGGCCGACGACGGCCGCGAGCATGCACAGCGCGATCAGGAACCAGAGAATCTCCATGCCCCCCATTGTCACCGGACGGCCCGGTAGTCCGGTGGGCGCCCTCGTGACGAACTACGCTCGGGCCCCATGAGCGACCAGCACAGCTTCGAGACCCTCGCGATCCACGCGGGAAACACCGCCGACCCCCTCACCGGCGCCGTCGTCCCGCCCATTTACCAGGTGTCCACGTACAAGCAGGACGGTGTGGGCGGACTGCGCGGCGGCTACGAGTACAGCCGCAGCGCCAACCCGACCCGTACCGCCCTGGAGGAGAACCTCGCGGCCCTGGAGGGCGGCCGCCGCGGACTCGCCTTCGCCTCCGGCCTCGCCGCCGAGGACTGCCTGCTCCGTACGCTGCTGACCCCCGGCGACCACGTGGTCATCCCGAACGACGCCTACGGCGGCACGTTCCGGCTGTTCGCGAAGGTCGTCTCGCGGTGGGGCGTCGAGTTCTCCGTCGCCGACACCTCGGACGTGGCGGCGGTACGGGCGGCGATCACCCCGCGCACCAAGGCGGTCTGGGTGGAGACCCCGTCCAACCCGCTGCTCGGCATCACCGACATCGCCGCGATCGCCGGTGTGGCCCGTGCCGCGGGCGCGCGCCTGGTCGTCGACAACACCTTCGCCAGCCCCTACCTCCAGCAGCCCCTCGCCCTGGGCGCCGATGTGGTGGTGCACTCCACCACCAAGTACATGGGCGGCCACTCGGACGTCGTCGGCGGCGCGCTGATCGTCAACGACCCGGAACTGGCCGAGGAGTTGGCGTACCACCAGAACGCGATGGGGGCGGTCGCCGGACCGTTCGACGCCTGGCTGGTGCTGCGCGGCATCAAGACGCTGGCGGTCCGCATGGACCGGCACAGCGAGAACGCCACCAAGGTCACCGATCTGCTGACCCGGCACCCCAAGGTGACCCAGGTCCTCTACCCGGGGCTGCCCGAGCACCCCGGCCACGAGATCGCCGCCAAGCAGATGAAGGCGTTCGGCGGCATGGTGTCCTTCCGGGTCGAGGGCGGCGAGGAGGCGGCGGTCCAGGTCTGCAACCGGGCGAAGCTGTTCACCCTCGGCGAGTCGCTGGGCGGCGTCGAGTCGCTGGTGGAGCACCCGGGCCGCATGACGCACGCCTCGGCGGCGGGCTCCCCGCTGGAGGTGCCGGCCGACCTCGTCCGCGTCTCCGTCGGCATCGAGAACGCCGACGACCTGCTGGCCGACCTCACGCAGGCGCTCGGCTGATACCCGCAGGACGGCCGGGCGGGCCCCCGCATCCGGGCCCGCCCGGCCGTCCGGGCCTCTCAGGCGTCGACCTGCTCGTCCTCCAGCATCGTCCGGATCTGTTCGCGCAGTTCGGGACCGTCGGTGTGTTCGTGGACGGAGACCGCGTGCTCGGCGGCGGCCCGTACGACTTCCTCCTCCTCGCCCGAGATGGTGAGCGAGCAGTGCGACACACTCGGGTGCTTGCGGCAGTCGGCGATCTTCCTGGTCATGACAGCCTCCTGGGGACCGGCCCGCAATTCCGTACATTCCAGGATAGTTCGGTCTTCCTCGCCGCTCACCAGCCCTCCAGCGGCGTCGTCTCCGCCGGAGGTACCTGCCAGGGGTGTGCGGCCATCGCCCAGGCCGTGAACGCCACCACCGCGGCGCACGCCAGCAGCAGCATCAGCCGGCGGACGAACAGCCGCCGGCGCAGCAGCCTGCCGCCGCGCTCCGACGCCCGCCGCGCCAGATCGGCGGGGACCTGCGGATGCGGACCGTCCAGCATGCGCCGGACCTCGTCCTCCCGGTCGCCGGCGCCGCTCACCGCGCAGCCCCCGGAAGACCCGGCGCGCCCCGCCGCGCCGTGGGCCGGCGGGTGCCGCGCATCGTGGCCACCGAGCGGTTGCAGACCGCCCGCACCCGCTCCACCGTGAGGCCGAGCAGCGCCGCGGCCTGCTCCTCACCGACCCCCTCGTACAGCCGCAGTACGAGGACGAGGCGTTCCTGCGGTGTCAGCGGGTCCAGCAGGCCGCCGCGCGGCCGGTGATGCCGCCAGACCTCGTGGGCGAACCGGACGGCGAGCTCGCGCCGGGTGCGGTCGTACGGATCCTCGCCGCGCAGCCGTTCCCACTGCGCGTACGTGGTCGCCAGCGCGGCGCTCAGCATCCGCTGGGCCCGCGGGTTCGCCCCCGGCGGACGCATGGGCTCGGCGGTGAGCAGCGTGGCGGTGTGCAGCAGACGGCCGGCCGCGCCCGCGACGAAGGTCTCGAACTCCTGGGCGCGGCGCCGCTCCCGGCCCGACTGGCGCTCTCGCACAGTCCACATCCGAGCCGCTGGCGGGGCTCCTGGTCAAGAGGCGTGCACCAGGTCGGCCCGGGGCCGGGTTGCGGCACCGGGGTCTTTCGTTCGGATGAGGCCGGATCAGGGAGCGGGGTCCTAGCCGGCCGGAGGTGCCTGGTGCGCGGACTGGCGGGCGGCCAGCGAGATGTTGAACCGGGTGAGCAGCGCGCAGAACGTCTCGCGCTCCTCGGCCGTCCAGCCGTCCGTCACCTGGGTCATCAGCTCGCGGCGGGAGCTGCGGACCTCGTCTAGCCGGGCCTGGCCGCGCGGGGACAGCTGGAGCACGACGGCCCGGCCGTCCTCGGGGTGCGAGGTGCGCTTCACCAGTCCGGTGTCGACCAGTGGCGCTACCTGCCGGGTCACGGTCGAGGAGTCGATCCCCATGCCCGCGGCGAGTGCCTTGACGCCCATCGGGCCTTCCCGGTCCAGCCGGTTGAGCAGCAGATAGGCGGCCCGGTCCATGGAATTGCGCACCTGGCCGACACCGCCGAGGCGGGTCTGCTCGGCACGGCGGGCGAATACCGCGACCTGGTGCTGCAGAGCGTCGAGGACGCCGTTGGAACCCGAGGGTTCGGGGGCGGCGCCCCCGGAAGGAGACGCAGCTGTCGTCATGTCCTGAGGGGGCATGGCCGGGGGCTCTCTTCGTGCGGTGTCGGATGGGTGGGGGACAGAGTACGCGGCCACGGGGCAACGCGTACCAGCGCTGCGCAAACCCGTGGACAACGGCCCAGGAGGGGACGGGACGCGGCGGCCGGTACCGTGCCGAGCTGCAAGACTTACCGTATGAACTTCCGCGCGACCGGCCACTTTCCCCCGCTGATCCTCGACGACGTCCGCGGAGCGCAGAAGATGCTCTCCGGCGTGGCCAGGATGACCGCCATGGAAGGCAGCCGCCACCTGACCGACCTGGTGGGCGCGCCGGTCCACCTCAAGTGCGAGAACCTGCAGCGGACCGGCTCGTTCAAACTGCGTGGCGCGTACGTACGCATCGCCGGCCTGTCCCCGGTGGAGCGGGCGGCCGGGGTCGTCGCCGCGAGCGCCGGAAACCATGCGCAGGGTGTCGCACTCGCGTCTGCGCTGCTCGGCGTACGGTCGACGGTCTTCATGCCGGTCGGGGCACCGCTGCCGAAAGTGGCCGCGACCCGCCAGTACGGGGCCGAGGTCCGGCTGCACGGACATGTCGTGGACGAGACGCTGGCCGCCGCGCAGGAGTACGCGCAGGAGACCGGTGCGGTCTTCATCCACCCCTTCGACCACCCGGACATCATCGCCGGGCAGGGCACGGTGGGGCTGGAGATCCTCGAACAGTGCCCCGAGGTGCGGACCATCGTCGTGGGGATCGGCGGCGGCGGTCTGGCGGCGGGCATCGCGGTGGCGGTCAAGGCGGTCAGGCCCGATGTGCGGATCGTCGGGGTGCAGGCGGCGGGGGCGGCCTGCTATCCGCCCTCGCTGGCCGCGGGCCATCCGGTGTCGATCGAATCGCCGGCCACGATGGCCGACGGCATCAAGGTGGGGCGCCCCGGCGATGTGCCGTTCGAACTGGTCAGGGAGCTGGTCGACGAGGTCCGTACGGTCTCCGAGGACGAGCTGTCCAGTGCGCTGCTGCTCTGTCTGGAGCGGGCGAAGCTGGTGGTGGAGCCGGCCGGTGCGAGCCCGGTCGCGGCGCTGCTGAGCGATCCGAAGTCGTTCCACGGGCCGGTGGTCGCGCTCCTCTCGGGCGGCAATGTGGACCCGCTGCTGATGCAGCGCGTCCTGACCCACGGCATGGTGGCGGCCGGCCGCTATCTGAGCCTGCGGCTGCGGCTGACCGACCGCCCCGGCGCGCTGGCCACGCTGCTCGGCGTGCTCTCGGTGGTCGACGCCAATGTGCTCGACATCGGCCATGTGCGGACCGATCCCCGGCTCGGGCTCACCGAGGTCGAGGTGGAACTCCAGCTGGAGACGAAGGGGCCGGAGCACTGCTCGGAGGTCTCGGCGGCGCTGCGGGACGCGGGCTATCTCGTGATGGGCTGAGCCCTGGCGGCCGATGCGCCGGTCCCCCGCGCGGTGCGTCGCCGGTCCGGTCGCTGCTGATCCCGGTGGTCTTTCTCACCCTCGCGGTGAGCGGGACCGGCAGGTGGCGGTCCGAGCGGAGCCGCACAGGCCAGGAGCCCCCGGCCCGTCGGGCCGGGGGCTCCTGGCATCGATGTGCGGGATCAGCCGGTGTACGGCTTCGCCGCGAGGATCTTCACGGTGGCCGTCTTGCCGTTCGGCAGCTCGTACTCGGCGTCGTCGCCCATCCGCTTGCCGTTCACGCCGGTGCCGAGCGGCGACTGCGGGGAGTACGTCTCGATGTCCGAGCTCGCGTACTCGCGGGAGGCGAGCAGGAAGGTCATCGTGTCGTCCGGGTCGCCGTCGAAGGCGATCGTCACGACCATGCCGGGCTCGACCACGCCGTCGTCGGCGGGTGCCTCGCCGACCTTCGCGTGCTCCAGGAGCTGGGTCAGCTGGCGCACCCGGAGCTCCATCTTGCCCTGCTCCTCCTTGGCGGCGTGGTACCCGCCGTTCTCACGCAGGTCGCCCTCCTCACGGGCCGCCGCGATCTTTACGGCGATTTCCGTGCGCGCGGGACCAGACAGGTACTCCAGCTCGGCCTTGAGCTGGTTGTACGCCTCCTGCGTGAGCCAGGTGACGTTTTCGCTGGTCTGGGTCACAGGGTGCTCCTCGTCGGTACTGGGAATACAAAGCATCGCCCTACCCGTAAGCATGTGCTTCCACGGGTGGGCGAAACCACGAGCCTAACAATTCCGCAGGAAAAGGGGGAGAAGGTAAAACGCCGGGACCGCGTGTGCGCAGGTCAGGCCCGACGTGGCGGTTCAGGGACGGCGTGCGTCGGTCAGTGCGACGCCCCGCCGTCGGTGGTGCAGCCCAGCAGCTCGACGCTGGTGGCCCTGGCCGTCGTACGCAGCGACAGGACGCGGTCGATCCGGTCGGTGCGCTCGTCGAAGCGGAAGTCCTTGCGGGCCACGTCGCTGCCGTCCTCGTGCTGGGCGCGCAGGGTGCAGTAGCCCTTGGCGTCCTTGTCCTTGCGCACTTCCAGGTGGATGTCGACCCGCTGGTCCGAGACGACCTGGCGCTTGATCACCTCGGCGCTGATGCCCTGGCCGGTGACGTAGTCGTAGCCGATCCAGCCGACCACGCCGAGCAGCACCACGCCCAGCACCGAACCGATGATCTTGAGCTTGCGGTCCGCCCGCTGGTCCGCGGAGCGGCCGTAGCGGTTCTCCGGAAGCGTCTCGGGCACCGCCGTCATGATCGTTCCTCCCGTACCGGGGATCGAGGAATTTTCCGCCCCCCGGTTCGGTCACTATAGAAGCCTGCCCATGCGCCGAAACACTGAGGATCGAGTCTTGACCGAGCAGCTGCGACTGATGGCCGTTCACGCCCACCCCGACGACGAGTCGAGCAAGGGCGCGGCCACCATGGCCAAGTATGTGTCCGAGGGGGTGGACGTGCTGGTGGTCACCTGCACGGGAGGCGAGCGCGGCTCCATCCTCAACCCCAAGCTCCAGGGCGACGCGTACATCGAGGAGAACATCCACGAGGTGCGCAAGAAGGAGATGGACGAGGCCCGGGAGATCCTGGGCGTCGGGCAGGAGTGGCTCGGCTTCGTCGACTCCGGCCTGCCCGAGGGTGACCCGCTGCCGCCGCTGCCCGAGGGCTGCTTCGCGCTGGAGGACGAGGAGAAGGCCGCGGGCCGGCTCGTCCGCAGCATCCGTGCGTTCCGGCCCCAGGTCATCACGACGTACGACGAGAACGGCGGGTACCCGCACCCCGACCACATCATGACCCACAAGATCTCGATGATCGCCTTCGACGGTGCGGCGGACCCCGAGAAGTTCCCCGAGACGGAGTTCGGCCCGGCCTGGCAGCCGCAGAAGCTCTACTACAACCAGGGCTTCAACCGGCCGCGCACGGTGGCGCTGCACGAGGCGCTGCTGGCCCGCGGCCTGGAGTCGCCGTACGGCGAGTGGCTGGAGCGCTGGAAGGAGTTCGGGCGCGACGAGCGCACGCTGACCACGCACGTTCCGTGTGCGGACTTCTTCGAGATCCGTGACAAGGCGCTGATCGCGCACGCCACCCAGATCGATCCGGACGGCGGCTGGTTCCGCGTCCCGATGGACATCCAGAAGGAGGTCTGGCCGACCGAGGAGTACGAGCTGGCGAAGTCTCTCGTCGATACCTCCCTCCCCGAGAGCGACCTCTTCGCGGGCATCCGCGACAATGCCTGATATGTACGCGACCCAGGCACTGACCGACCTCGTTCCGCTTGCCGAAGAGCTCGACAAGAACAAGGTGACCCCCGGCGTTCTCGGCTTCATCGTCTTCGCGGCGCTCGCCGTGGGCGTGTGGCTGCTGATGAAGTCCATGAACCGGCACATGGGCAAGGTCGACTTCGAGGAGGCCCCGGATCCGGACGCGGCGGCCGAAACGCCCGTGGCGGCCGGTTCCGCGAAGCGGAAGTAACCCCGAAGCAGACGGTGGTGAACACGGGCGGCCCCGGAGTTCCGGAGCCGCCCCGACACCGGTCCGGCCGGTCGGCGGCCGGCCGGTGCCGAGGACGTGCCCGGACCCGGGACGCCCTCAGCCGCCGGACGGGCCCTGCGCGGCAGGCACCGGCACGCCCATGACCTCCCGGGCGTGGCGCGTCGGCGTCATGCCCAGGCGCCATGCCTGCCAGCCGTCCTCCAGGTCCACGCCGCGGTTCAGCACCACGGTGAACGCCGACGCGCAGTCCTCCAGCTTGCCGTCGCGCGCCGGGTGCCCGGCCCGCAGCAGCTCGGCCAGCTCCTCCTGGGCCACCGCCGTGCCCACCTCGCTGCCACCCGGTGAGGCGTAGGGCAGCAGCGTGCAGCGCAGGAAACGGGCCCAGTCCGCGCCCCGCGCGTCGCCGTACGAGTCGAACAGTTCCACCGCCTCGCCGCACAGCTCCAGCGCCTGCGGGGACCGGTTGTTTCCCGCGTCGATCAACGCCAGCTCCAGGCACGTCCACGCCTCGCCGTGGGCGACCCCGATGCGCCGGAAGTCGGCGCGGGCGTCCATCAGGAGCTGGCGGGCGAAGCCGGAGTTGCGCAGGTTCCCGGTCTGGGCCGCCCGCTGGTCACGGGTGACGCGGCCCGAGTGGTGGCGGGCGCACGCCAGCCCGTACACGTCCCGCATCCGGGAGAACATCGTGCGGGCCCGCTCCAGCCGGCGGACCGCGCGGTCCGTGTCGCCGCTCTCCTCCAGGGCCTGGCCCAGGTAGAACAGCGTCCACGCCTCACCGCGCGCGTCCTCGTTGTCCCGGTGCCGCTCCAGCGCCAGGTCCAGCTGCTCCACCGCCGGGGCCGGGTCGCCGTCCAGGAGCCGGGCCCGGGCCAGCTGGGTCAGGGCCCAGGCCTCGCCGCGCTCGTCATGAGTGCTGCCGTACAGCTCCAGGGCCCTGCGCAGCGCCTCCTCGGCCCGCCCCACATCACCCATCCGCAGCAGGGTCTGGCCGAGCTGGAAGCGGGTCCACGCCTCGCCGTGCAGCGACTCGCCCTCCCGGTGCAGGGCCAGCGCGGTCTCCAGCAGGGCCAGCGCCTCCGCGAGCCGGGCCCGGTCGCGCTCCACGGCCGCCAGGGCGTGCATCGACCAGGCCCGGTCCTCCGCCTGCTCCTCGGAGGACTGGAGCTCGATCGCCTCGCGCAGCCGCGCCGAAGCCTCGGTCAGATTGCCCTGGTGGTGCAGGGTGATGCCGAGCGAGCAGAGCGCCAGCGCCGTACCGGCCTCGTTCTGTGCCTCGCGGTAGAGGCCGACCACCGACGACAGGGTGGTGCGGGCCTTGTCCAGCTCGCCGAGCTGACGGGCCGCGATGCCGGTACGCCACTGCACGGACCGCTCCAGCAGCCCCTTGTCCACCGCCTGCGTCAACTCGCTGATCTCGCCCAGCCGGTAGAGGTCGCCGCGCAGCAGGCAGTAGTCGCACAGCGCGCCCAGCAGGTCCAGCACGGCGCCCTGGTCGACGCCCTCGGCGTGCCGCAGCGCGGAGGTGATGAAGCTCGACTCGTCGTCCAGCCAGCGCAGCGCCGCGTCCAGCGAACCGAAGCCGTGCGAGCCGAACTGCCCGGCCCGGGTGGACATCTTGCCGTCCACCATGCGGATCACCGCACCGGCCAGGTCCGCGTAGTTCCGGATCAGCCGCTCCTGCGCCGCCGTACGGTCCGCCGCCGGCTCCTCGTCCCGCAGCCGGGCCAGCGCGAAACCCCGCACGAGGTCGTGCAGCCGGTAGCGCGAGCCCCGGACATGGGTCAGCAGCCCGGACCCGGCCAGCGCCTTCAGCAGCCGCTCGGCCTCCTGCTCGTCGGCGGACAGCAGTGCCGCCGCCGCGGCGGCGCCCAGGCTCGCCCGCCCGGCCAGCGCGAGCCTGCGCAGCAGCCGCCGTGCCTGCTCGGTCTGGTCGGTGTAGCGCAGCCACAGCGCCCGCTCCACCGGCTCGATGGGGCCGTACCCGGCCAGACCGGCGGCGAGGTCGTCGCGGGTACGGGTGCCGAGCGAGGAGCCCGCTACGCGCAGCGCGAGCGGCAGCCCGCCGCACAGCTCGGCGACGGTGTCCGTCGCCCGGGAGTCGTACGGACCCTCCTCCCGGGTCTCGGCCGCCTCGCGCAGCAGCTCCTCCGCGCCGGCCGCGTCGAGCGCGCCGACCGGCAGCTGATGGACCCGGGCGGGGATGTCGTCCGGCAGCCGGAGGGGCTCCCGGGCGGTGACCAGGACGAGGCTGTCGGAGCGCTCCGGGATCAGCGTGCGGACCTGAGCCGCGTCACCCGCGTCGTCGAGGACGATCGTGACGGGGGTGCCGGTCAGGTGCTGGTGGTACAGCTCGCTCAGCCGCCGCACCTGCTGCTCGGCCGACGCCCTGCCCCGGGCCGACGGGTCCGCCCCGCCGGGGGACGCCGCCCCGTCCCGGAACAGCAGCTGCTCACGGGGCGCGCCCAGCCGGTTCAGCAGGTGCAGCAGCGCGTCACGGGTCGGCAGCGGCGCCTCCCCGGCCACATCGCCGCGCAGATCGACCACGCACGCACCGCGGAACAGGTCCTTCAGGCTCTGCGCGGCCCGCACCGCGAGCGTGGTGCGCCCGGAGCCGGGCGTGCCGTGCAGGACGACGACGGTGGGCTTGGTCTCCGTCGACGCACGGGCCTCCCGCACCCACTGCGCGATCTGCGCCAGCTCGGTGCGCCGCCCCGCGAACGGCCCGTCGGAAGCGGGCAGATGACCGAACGACTGCTCCAGGAGCGCGCGGGTACGGGCCGCCGCGCTGCGGTCCGTGCGGCGCGGCGACGGAGCCGTCCGGGACTGCGCGGGAACCTTCTTCGAAGCGGTGCGGGACGAGGCGGTGAGCATGCGCTGCTGGTCCAGGAAGGGCCGGATGCCCCGCACCTCCAGCGCCGCCAGCCACTGCAGCCGCAGCTGTTCGGTGCCGCCGGGCTGCCCGAGCGCTCCGGCCCGCCGGTGGGCGGCGGGCCAGTGCGAGGCGGTGACCCTGGCGACGGTGGCGGTGGCCCCCGCGACCGCGACGACGGCGCCCGCGCCGAGGGCCGGCCCGGTCGCCGTACCGAACGCGACATCCGCGCCGAAGGCGGCGACCGCGGCAACTCCGGTGACCAGCAGGGGAGTTCCCAACGACCCGCGGCTGAAGCGCTGGGCCAGTGGCTGCGCCCCGGCCTCGGCCGCGTCCAGTGCCTGGACGTACGCGGCGTACTCCTCGGCCGCGGCGTCCGCCAGTGAATCCAGCGCTGCCCGCCCGCGCGCCGTCAGCGTTCCGGCATCGGCCCGGCCGCCCGAGCGCCGCATCTCCTCCTCGATGGCGCGTACCAACAGCCCTTCGGCCTCGGCCCGATGGCTGTCCCGCATAGGTGTCCTCCTTCGGATACGACGGTCGCGACTGCCGCGCACGGCAGACGGCGGTTCGAAGACAGAGCCCAGTCTCCTGTCTGCGGCCCGTCGGCGCGAGACGCCGCACCCGTGGTGTGCGGGCGCGGGTCCGGCAGACAGACCGGCCAAGACTGCGAACGGTGTCCGGAGTCCGGCCGTCGGCGCCCGCCGGCCGGCCCTTGCTCCACGTGCCCCGGGGAGGACCGGGATGCCGGATCCTCCATGGACGGGCGGGACCTCGTCATCAACGGGAAGCGGTGCGCCCGTCCGCCGAGCCGCGGCCGACGGGGCCCGTTCCGCTGTCGTTCGCGCAGCGACGGCTGTGGTTCCTCGACGTCTGGCAGGGGCCTTCGGCGGCCTGAGACGTACCGCTGGTGCCGAGGCTCTCGGGCGCGGTGGAACGAGCGGCGTGCTCGCCGAGCACGATGGCGAACCGGTGCCGGACGTGGTGCCGGCCGGACAGACACCTCAGGTACATAGATCGTCAAGCCAGGCCGGTCATCATTCGAATGGACGTCGATAGCATCATGGACATGCCTGACGTGTGGATCGGCTTCAACTCTGATGACCGCCAGAGAGCCTGGTGGCAGAACGGCCTCGTGACGCTGGCCCTCACTGGTGTGATGGTGGCGATGATCCTGACCACGCATGAGTCGAGCAAATGGTGGTTTGTGGGTGGCCTTGGAGTTCTCACTGTGGTCGCGTTCGTGGGCGCCGTCAATCTGATCTATGGCAGGGTCCTCTTGACCGCCAGGGGATTGGAGTTCCACACCTTCGTCAGCAGGCGAGTCATCCCTTGGAGGGAGGTCGCCGGTATCGAGACGCGGCAGAGGGTGATCCGGAGCAGAGTTTGGTGTGATCTGCGGATCGTCAGGGTTCGTGGGCGGTCGCTCACGATTCCGGGGACGGCCACCAGCCGGGTGATGGATGCCGAGCTTGAGCGGAAGCAGGTAGCCATCCAGGAGCGCTGGTCCCGCGCGGTCGACGGCTGATGGAGTTCATGCCGTGAGAGCCTCGGCTGCCGCGGGGAAGGCGACGGCCTCGTCGAAGAGCTGGCCGTGCTGAAGGCAGTGGAAGAGCTGCCCGATCATGCGGTTGAACAGGTTGCGCTGGGCGGACGCGTGCCAGTCGCCATGCTCGTCACGGCGCCTGCGGTAGTGGCGTTTGGCACCTGGTGAGGCGTTGGGGGCGGAGAAGGCCCCAGAGGTAGCCGACATGGTTCAGCCGGTCGTTTTTCACCCACCGTCGGGTGACGCTCGACTTCTCGCCTGAGGCGCGGGTGATCGGTGAGGCACCGGCGTAAGCCTTCAGACCACGAGCGTCTGCGAAGCGTCGGCGGTCGTCTCCGATCTCGGCCAGGACCCGGGCGCCGAGCTGAACGCCGAGGCCTGGGGAAGCTGAGGATGACTTCAGCGGAGGGCCTCGGACGTGCCGTCGGCAACGGCCTGGAGCAGGCCGCTCATCGGCAGCGCGCTGTGCAGCAGGGTGGCGAAGTCGTGGCTGGGATCGCCGAACCCGATGTCCGGCCGGTCCCGGCCGTGCCAGACGGTACGCGGGCCGACGAACACCGGCGAACCGTCCGCGCGCCGCAGCATGTTCTTCAGGTGCACATCGCCATGGACCAGACAGCCGGAGCCGGGCAGCATCGAGGCCGCGACGCCGTCCAACCAGTGCGTCAGCTCCGTGTAGCCCGGCGGCCGGGCACCGGCCGGAAGGATCACGTCCGCGCCGAGCACCGCCGCCGGTTCCCAGCCGGGGAAGAAAGCCAGGAACGTACTGATGAACCCCTCGTGCTCCCGCACCGCGTGGAAGCGCTCCCGCAGGAGGTGGTCGGCGACGCTGGGCCGCTGCTGCCGCGTCGTCGCCGTGTACAGGTCGCCCAGGAGCCGGAGGTGGGGTTCGAGCGCCGGCAGGGCGTCCTCGGCGAGAACGAACTTCGCCGTGTCGTCGAAGACGACGTTGTTCGACCTGCTCCATCAGGGACGTCGCCTGCTCGCCCTCGCGGTGCACACCGTGCAGCAGGGGAGCAGCGGGGCGGACCCCCGGTCCGCGAGCAGGGCGTCGTCCTCGGTGAACCGGGCGATGATCCGGCCGAGTTCGCCCAGATGGGCGTGCTTTTCGGCGCCTTCGGTGCTCGCCGCGGCGACATCGATCCCGAGCCGGGACAGCCCGGCCGAGGCATTCGGGAGCAGCAGCATCTGGCTGGTGCAGCCCGAGAACCGGCGGTGCCGTTCGCCGACCCCGTGGCCGGGATAGGCGAACACCACGGCCACTGCACCCTGCGGAAGCGGCATGCCGTGTCTCTCGAACACGGCCTGGACGGTGACACGTTCCTCGGCGGACGCGATCCGGGTGGCGCCGTGCAGACCGGTGTCCACCGTGGTCGGGGTGCTCCATTGGCGCGACCGCCCACCAACGTGACCTGGAGCAGTTCCTGACTGAGCACAACGCAACGATCGTACACGTGCTGGTCGGGCCCCTATCGTGGTGCTGCAGGTCTGATGGTGGCGTTCTTCTCAACCGATTCGCGGAGACCAATGACGGAAAATGCGCGGCGTCCTTCACCGCGCCCTTGAAGACTCACCCCCTGGTCGGCCATGGCCGGGACGACCCGTGTGGTCCCCACAGGCGTGCGGGGACGATCCTGCGGTCCTCACGACCCCCGCGTACGTCGATGGCCGCCACGCCCGGGAGATCCGCCCTCGGCCAGCGTTGAAAAGCTTCAGCGTACGAGGATCAGCCCGCAGCTGTACGCACGCGCGTGGCCGATGCCCTGAGTGAGGGCTGCGACGAATGTCTTTGGGTCGGTGACAGTGAGGGTGCCTTTGATTTCTGCGCGAGCGATGCGCAAGCCCTTGTGTGGTGCCGGGCTGGAGACGCGCGGGAGCATGCGCACGGCGATCCGGTCGGTGTCGGTGTCCGCACCGATGCGAGTGAGACCGTCCGGGGCGATCGCGGGTTCGCCGGGCGGTTGGAGGCGACGCGCGAACCACCCCTTCACGTGTTCGGGGCGTGTGTGGGGGACGCGGATACCTCGGGTCTTCGGTGGAGAGCCCGGTGGAGGTGGAACGCTGCGGACCGGATTGACGACTGTGCGGAAGGCGACCTGGTCACCGACGCGGAAGGTGCGGTCGATGGTGAGGGGCTCCGGCTTTTCGGCCAGCGCCGCGTGGGGGATACCGCTCCAGTCCGCGGGAAGTGACGACTGGACGACCAGGTTGAGCCGTGCCTGACGGAGGTCGACGGTCCAGGTCGACAGGATGCCCATCTGTGCACGCGGGTCCGGGCTGCCGTCGTCCACCCAACCGGGGAAGCCGCTCATGACGGTCCGGTGCATGTCCTGGGCGTCGATGAGTGACTTACCGGCGAACGGATGCCGGGAATCCAGGGTCAGCAGGGTCTGCGCGGCGACGAACCTGGCGGCCCCACTCGCGCCTGACGGCGCACTCGACGCGGCGGCGGTCGTGTTCACAGGATGATGTCCCATCCACGGGCGTGTGCGGCGATGGTGATGCGATGGCGGGTCTCCCAGCGGAGGCCGTGAGTGCCCCCGTCCGCTCCGAAGTGCACGGGCTGGTCGGACAGGGGGCCGACACCGGGGAGCGGTCTCGGACTCTCGATCCAGGCCCATGGGCGTGCGCGCGTCACGGCAGCCGACGGCTCACTTTCGGGGCCGACGGCGTCGGGGAGCAGGGCGTGTGTTTCGAACGCTGACCGGAGAGGGCCGGGGACTATGCCGAGGGCGAGGTCCCCCGAAGGCGGACAGGCCTTGCGACCGAGCCAGAGCAGCCGCTTCGGGCACTCCAGAGCATGGGCCATACGTTCCAGGAGGGTTGTGTCCGGGTGTTCCAGACCGACGAGAAAGGCGGCGTCAGCGAGATACCAACGCTCTGTGATCAGGCTATGGCGGCGAACCTCTCCGGAGACGAGTGCTCCTGACGCCCGGTCGGCGGTGACGTACTTCGGCGAGCCGTACCAGGCTTCTAGCTCTCCCCGGCCGAACGGACCGGCTTCCGAGGCCGGTGGGGCCGACAACGGGTCCGTCGTTGCTTTGGTGGCTCGCTGGTGGTCGGTGATGAGGTCGCGCGGGCGCAGCGGATACGTTCCCCCGCCGACCGTGTGGTAGTCGCGAAGCGGCGTGCCGGGCCGGTCGGCCCGCACCCCGAAGAGCACCTCGGCCAGCTCCCCTAGGGGTTCATCCCGCGGCAGCCCGAGAGCCGCGGCACATAGGCCGATCACGCCCGACTTCGTGGGACGGCTGTGGGTGTCGCGACGGGCGAATCTGCCGTTGACGCCCCAGGACTGCAGAGGTCCGGCCAGCCGGACGAGCAGGACGTGCGTGTCGCTCTCTCTGCTCACGGCGTGAGGTCCTCGGCTCGCTCCACCACGGACAGCGACTCCGGCAGTCCCAGCTCGCCCAGGAGCAGGTCGATCTCGGGGTCGTACGTGAGCACCCTTGCGGTACGTAGATCGTTGCGTCGGCGGCTGACGAAGGTGTGGTGGCGCAGCAGCCTGCGTACGGCAGCGGGGCCCGCCGGACCTTCTCCGCCGGTCGACGAGGGCCCCTCGTCGACCGCCTTCTGGAAGGCAGACGCGTAGTTGTAGGGGCGTTCCCCTTCGAAGGAGAGGACGAGCGCCGGGAGCGATCCGGTGGACGCGGTTGAGTTCTTCTTCGCGTCCGGAAATGCTTCCACGAAGGAGTTCACGAACTCCTTCTCGGCCTCGGATGCGGCCTGCTCGGCCTCGACTTCGTCCATTCCGGCCGCTCGTAGATTGGTGCGGAGCTGTGTACGGTCGAGAACCGCGTGCCGGTAGAAGGTTCCGGAGATCAAGGACTGGTACCCGGTCATGCCGGCGCCCGCGTCGTCGGCGGCGTCGAGGAAGTCGAGAGCATTGCGTTTGCGATCAAGCTTCGCGTCATCGGCGGCCGCGTAGAAGTCCTCGATCTGCTCCGACTCGTGCACGGTGAAGGCGTGCCCTGTCTGGACGGCGCCGTCGACGTTCGGTGAGTCGGGAAGCTCGGCGAGGAAGCGGCCGTAAAGAGCGATGTCCACGGCGTCGCGAGGAGCGAGCGCGAGCAGAACGGCATCGCGCGTGGCCTTGGGCAGCGGGGGAAGGGCGACGGCCGCGGCGGTTTCCTCCGCGGCCTTCTCTGTGGCTCCCTCCGCCTTCGGTAGTGCCGCAGCCTTCTTCTGCGCTCCCCGCCGCGCCTTCTTCGCCGCCTCGGCGTTCGCCTGAGCTTCGAGATATGTGCTGCACCACTCCTCGACCTCCGCCGCCCGACCGGCGATGTGATGCGCGATCTTCACTCCGGCGTCGGACGGGGCGAAAATGAGTACCCTGGTCAAATTGGCAACAGTCTTCTTGTTCGGGTCGCCAAATTTGAGACCGCTCCCTTCCAGCACCGCTCGGGCCGTGGCCAGAGCCCTGTCCGCATCCCAGCCGTGTGCGGACTCGAGTTCACGTCCGGCCAGGAGCGCCCACTCCCGGGTACGGACGCCCATGCTCCGTTCCTTGAGCGCTCCCCGGCCGGCGTTGGCCCGGTTACGCGCGTGGACACGCTCGGCACGCCTGCGCGCCTGGCTCGTGATCATGTGGCGTTCCACGCCGCCGAAGACCAGGGTTTTGGGCTGCCCGTTCTCGTCGCGTACCGGAAGGACCGCGGCCAGCGTCTCGATGAGATGCAAGGAGAGAAACTGGCTGCGAGGTGACTCGGTCACGGGGTGGTGTCCTTCCGCGTCGTCGGTCGAATCATTGGTGGAGTCGCCGGTGGCGTCATCGGTTCGTCCGGTGCGTCCCGGTCGCGCCCGGCGGGGTGTGGAACTCGACCGACCACTGATAGGCGACGCGCGCTTTGCGGTCATGCCATTGGATGAGGTCCTCGGTCAGGCCGGTCCAGGACGGTGGGGGCTGTTCGCAGGACCGGAGCCGGGTGACCGTGTGCTGGAGGTGGCGCCAGGGGATACGCCGACTGGCGACGACACGGTCCAGAAGCCGCTGGGCACCCGGATTTTCCGGCCCGCGCCCGATCCCGTCCCCGATCCTGCGGGCCGCGGCGCCGAGGCTGCCATGGCCGTACGAGGGTGTGGGGCGCCCCTGATGGTAGATCGCGAACAGGAATGCCATCTGCTCGAAAAGGTCGCGGTGGTCGTCACCCCCGAACCAGCCCGCGCGGATGTGCGCATTGGTGCGGACCCGGGCCCTGCGGAGTTCGGCGAGAGTTCCGTGCTCGCGGTTGCGGACGAGGGCGGTGAGCCAAGCGGTGAGTGCCGTGCTGTCGTGCGGGAACCCAGGCTGCTGTGTCCCCACCCCGGCCGGCGGACTCTGCTCAGTCAAGTGCGGTCTCCCCTCGGAGTTCGGCCGGGGCCCGATCACCGGACATGGCCTCTTCGAAGAGCTGTACGCCCCGGGCCCGCGCGCGGTGATTGCGGTCGCTGGGCGGCAGGGCGTCCAAGCGCTGGAGTAAGTGGGTGCGAGCCGTCTTCAGCAACTCCACTGCATAGGCGACCAATGGCGCGGACACCGGATCGTCGTCCTCAATCCCTCGGTCGATCACCTCGTCCAGCAATTCGTGGAAGGGGTTCTCGGCCGTGGGCCAGAAGGCGTAGCGGGCGTCGAGCCGTGCTACCTGTCCGGCCTCGTCCGCGGCCCGCACGGCCGGGAACGCGGTCTCCGCGGCCACGACCGCCGCGTGCTTCAGGGCCTGCGCCATGTGTTCGGCGATGTCCGAGCCCCTGCGGGATGCCCGGTAGAGGTGCGCGGCCATGCCAGGGGCATAGGGGTAGGCGCCGTGTGTCCAGATGACGGGAAGCGTCTTGTTGGCCAGGAGACCGACAGCCCAGAGCTGGTAGGGGGCGCCCGGCGTCGTCCGCTTGTACGGGAGTATGGACCGCAGCCGCGCGTACAACCCGATCCGGTCATCCTTGACGGCGCTGTAGAGGGCGTGGGCCTGTTGCCAGAGGGCCCTGCTGGGGGAGGGCCACAGCGGCTTCGACGTGCCGTTCGTCGTCTTGCCGTATACGGCGTCCTGAAGATGATGTGTCGGGTCGAGATCCAGTACCTCGCCGGCTCCGATCAGGACCCGGTCGACCGTGATCTGTCCGTGCGGCCCGTGTGCCGGACGCAGCAGCACGGAACGCCCCAGGGAGCTGTGCAGGTCCGCAGAGCTTCGCGGCATCCGGGGCTTCACGTTCCCCTTGAAGGTGCGCCGCTCGAATCCGGCTGTGGTCCAAGAGGTGTTGAGCGGCTTCCCGGGCCCGTCGGGCGGATAGAGGTTCAGGCGCAGGGTCTCGCCGAGCGACTGCCCCAGGGCGATGACCCGGATCCGTCCCGTCAGACGACCCGCCGCGAGATTGGTTACCTTGGCGCCGAGCCGCTTTCCGGACATGCGTGCCCGCCCGTACGGGCCGTAGACGTGCTGGGTGAGAGTGGCGCGAAACGCGTCCGCAGCCGGGAGCGGATTATCGAGTTCGAGGTGATGGTGGTCGAAATGCTGGTTGTAGTCACCGGCGTGTTCGATAACCAGCTGGGCTGTTCCGGTGCCGCTCTCGCAAAGATCTGCCGCCAGTTCGGAGTTCTGCGCCAGCGGCTGTGCGGGGTGGAACAGGTCCCAGGAATCCGCTGGTTGATTCGCCAGCCATGTGGCGGCCGGCGCAAGGCTTCTCCGGTCAAGGATCCAGGCGCGCCATTCCTTGTCGGAGGACGGGCAGGTGCTGGATGCGAAACAGATCGCCAGTAGGTGCTCGATGACGGCGACGGTTTCGCCCGGTGAGGCGCAGTCGAGGGTGGCCAGTTCATCGGCTGCGGCGAAGAGCCCGCACAGGGAGTGGTGAGCGGTTGCGCCGGCGATGGTGACGGTGGGGATGCAGGGCTTGAAGCGAGGATCCCAACTGGGGCGCTGTTCAGCGGGATTCAGCGGTCCAGCCTCGGACAATCCATGTCACCACCTTTTGCCTGGCTGTCGAATCGGTCTGGAGCAACAGCCAGAAAAATATCAGGTGATGGTCGCAGCAAGGACGTGTTCTCCGTTTCTCGCCATGCTTTGGGCAAGCCGTGAAGAGGGGCACCCCTGCCCACGTGGGGAAAGCCCAACCAGAGCCCTCAGGCTCCCGGCGGCAGCCGATCTGCTTGTGCAGAAATTGCTCGCTGGAAGCGCGGGCGCGGCCGGCTCGCACGGCATCGGATGAGCCGTCTCAACGCGACCGCCGACGTACGAGGATGCTAAGCGTTGTCCTCGCGTCCTTGCGTCGCTCCGGTGTGGAGGCGAGGACGGAGACGAGGGCCACGACGAACAGGACGCCCGTGTAGAGAAGGCCGGCGCACCCACTCAAGATTGCGGTGTAATGGAGCAGTTGGGGAATCTGGGACACGGTCCATCCTTTTGTCGGGAGCCGGGTTCGGCGGCTGTGGCGATGGCTCCAGAATCGCGGCGGCTCTGAGCGACGGGAAGTTGCGCATACTGCCGCGCCATGATTTCCGCAGGTAGGACCTGCTGTGGTCGTACGAAGACGGCCGAGTTTCCTGGGGTAGTGAGTAAGGAACGGGAGTGAGCGGGTGGCGGCTTCGTCGAGACGCGCGCGCGACAAGCTGAGCCACATGTTGAAGGAGGCGTGGAGGGCCGCAGAGGGGACGCCCATCGCAGAACCGGCTGCGGAGTTGGGGGTCGCTCCCTCGACGCTGGCGGGCTGGGTTGAGGGTAAGGCGGTCCCTTCGTCGGCGCGAGAGCACGACTTCTGGGACTTGGTGGGGAAGCTGCAGCGTGCCGCCGGTTCTTCGGCGTACGCGCACGTCGAGTGGGAAGCCGCCCTGCATGCGGCTCGGGACGAAGCAAGGAACGCGCAGGAACAGCAGATCCTTGCGAACCGCCGGCGAGCGAATCCTGGCCTCCGCTTCATCCGGCTGCACCGTTCCGCCCCCGACGCTTCCGCGGTCGAGATCCGGGGACGAACGGACGAGCGTACGGCGATGAACGCGTTCGTCCGGGACTCCCGCGCCGACGCACCGTCGTATCTGTGCTGGCACGCCGACGCTCCCGTGGGCAAGACCGCGCTGCTCGCCGACTACGTCGGTCGGCAGTCCTCGGCCGACGCCGACATCGTGACCTTCTTCGTCTCCGCGGCTCATGGCACGGACACACGCGCCGAGTTCGAGACGGAGATCGTCGACCAGATCGACGATTTCCTCGGCAGGACCGGGAGCCCCGTCCCGAGCAATGCCCGGGGGTGGAAGGCGCTCTTCGCCGAGGCCGCGGCGAAGAGCGCACGCCACGGACGGAAGCTTCTGCTCGTGGTCGATGGACTTGATGACGACGTGGCCTGGTCGAGCCGCGCAGCCGAGAGCGGGACGACGAGGGTCGGAGCCGATACCACCAACGCCGAGGGATGGGCCGGAATTGGGCGGAGGCCCGCACGCGGAAGCATCGCTGCCCTCCTGCCCTCCCGGCCTCCGCCGAACATGCGCGTCATCGTCTCCCTCCGGCGCTGCGTCCTTCTCCCCGACGACGTTCCCTCAGTACGGCATCCACTGCGCCAGAGCCGACACCTGCGGACTCTTCTACCCGTCCCAGGGGTACCGCTGATCCGACAGCCGCGGCCGGACGTCGCCGCGCTGGGCGAACCGGTCGCGGGCCTGCTGGCTGTGGCGGGCGGCGGCCTGCGTACGGCGGACCTGGCGGACCTGACCGGACTCCCCGCAGAGCGCCTCGACCGCTTGGCGCAGGGACCGGCGGGGCGCGCCCTCGTAACCGACGACCCGGTATTCCGGACGTACGCCTTGGCCGATCCTCAACTCCTCCGCGCGGTGCGCGAGGACTTGGGGGAGGCTGGGGTCCTGCGGTACACCCATGTACTGCTGGCCTGGTCGCGGAGATGGCGCGCGGCCGGCTGGCCGGACGACACGCCCCCATACCCCGTGGCACATCTGCTTCGCCTGCTGACCGACACCGCCGAACGTGCCGCGTACGTCCTCGACATGCCCCGATTGCTTCGTCTCGCCCGCACGGCCGGGCCGGACGCCGCACTCGCTCAACTGGAGTCCTGTGAAACGGAGATCACCGGCTCGTCGGACGCCACGCCCGACGGCGAGGCTCTGGCGGCGCTCGTAGCTCTCTGTGCCGCGCGGTCTCTACTGCGCCAGGACGTACGCGACGTACCTGCCGGGGCTGCCTCCCTCCTCGTCAGGCTGGGGGACGTGGAGCGGGCACGTGGTCTGGCTCTTTCCGCGCCCACGGCCGTCGCCAGAGCCGTGCACCTGGCGGACGTGGCGGTGGAAATGGCATACGCGCGACGGGCCGACCTGGACGCCGACGCCGTCGTACGAGAGGCAGTCGAGTGGCTGGTCCGAGACCGTGCCCACCAGGGCTTTCCCGGCACCTTCCGAGACCCCGAGTCGCATGCGCGGCTTCTTGGCGCGGCCCGTACGTTGGTGACACTGAAGGGGCCCGAGTCGGCCCGACCGCTGCTGCGCACGGTGCTCCAGGACCGGACGGCCGGGACAGAAACGCTCATCGAGGCGGCAGGAATGCTGGCTTCGATGGAAGACCGAGATGCTGCAGCGGTGTTGCACGACCGAGCCTGGATGCTCAGTGCGGGTGGGATGCGTGCCCGGGCGGCGGCGGTAGATCTCTGGGGTGCGTTGGCGCGGACCGCGCCGTCTTTCGGCTCGTACGCAGGTGACCGTGTCGAGGCCATCTGTGAGGAACTCGGCGACGCGGACGGTCTGGGAACGATCGACGTCCTGGCCACCGCGGCGTCGGCGCTCATCGATCTCCCTGCCAAGCGGCGTCGTTCGGCTTCGGAACTGACGCGGAAGGCCCTGGCCCGGATACGCAAGGCGATCGAGGCGCTGAGGGACTCCGTTCCCCTGTCCGAGGACGATCAGGCCCACCTTCGCCGCGAACTGGCCGGAACGCTGGCGCGCCTGACCAAGGCGGTGGCCGACACGGGTGTCGTGAGGGATGACCTCGACGGCACCAGACGACTTATGGAGGCCCTGCCGGAAGAACTGCGCATCGGGGTGCTGGGGGACGCCCTTTTGGAACGGGCGCAGTGGGTATTCGAGAAAGCCCAGGAGGAGAGGGCGCGAGAGGACAATGAGGTGGTGGCTGCTGCCGACGAGCAGAGGAAGGCGAAACGTAGGAAGGACGACGGCAAGCGCAAGACCGCGAAGGACGAGCGCGACACCTATCTGGCGACGCGCAAAGAGCGAGGAAAGGCAGCAGCAGCACGAACAGTGCAGATGACAGAGGCGGCACAGGCAGGGCTCGAAGGTGTACGGAAACCGCCCCCGACCAGGTACAAGCCCACGCACCGGAGGTCTGCCGGCCTGCCTCCCCTCGGCGATGGCCCGCACCCCGATCATCCTCACTTCCCCCTCTTGCTGGAGGCGGAAGACCAACTGGGCGCCGGCAACCTCCTGCGTAGCCGAGAACTGCTTGAGACAGCGCTGCGGAACTGTGCTGCCGCACAGCCCTCGACGCCCGCGAGCGGCTCACCTCGCCCCGCGGACTGGACAGCAGACCTTTGCCAGGCGATGGGCTCGGGAGGCAGGCAGGACGAGGCCGAAGCGTTCGCGCAGAGCTTGCCTGCCCCACATGACCGTGCGCGGCACCTGGCGGCTCTCTCCCTCGGCTGCTCCCTTGCCGGGCACGACGACTTGGGTACCTGCTATGCCCAAGCGGCGGCACGCCTGGTGTCCGACGGCGCGGCCCCCGAACTGGCGAACGTCGTGGCCCAGGCGCTTGCCCATGCCGGGGACGAGCCCGCGGCCTCGGCGATGGCAGCGGGAGACACCGCTCCGCAGAGACGGCAGGCGCTGGCAGCCGTCGCCGCCGGGCTCGTACAACGCTGTCCCGAGGGGGCGGCACGCGTCGCAGCGCCCCTGGTGGAGGCCCTGGCACAGCGAATCGAGGTCGGGAGACACGGCAGCCCACGCATCCCTCTCACCGAGCTGGCGGCGCTGCTTCTCGCCTTCCCGGACGTCCGGCACCCCGCCCCGCGACTGAGTGACGCACTCCACCGCTCCGCGCTGTACGTCGCCGACCCCTCCTTGCCGTGGCAGGCACAGTCGATGGCCGTCCTTGCCCTGCTGGCACGGCTCGGCTGCCTTCCTGAGGACGACACCGACATCGTCGTAAGCTCGACCGACAGATGGTGGCGTTCCCTCCAGCCGGGGCAGGGGCCCGCGGCGGAACTGGCCTTGCTGGCCGCGGTGGACGGTGACACCGTTGCTGTGTGGCGCCACGCTGATGCGGCAAGGGCCCCGGACGCCCGGTTGATGGCGCTCCGCACTGCCGCGGCACACCTGGCGGGCGCCCAGGTGACCTTGACCACGGACAATCGCGCCGCCGACCGGGTGATCCGGACCTGCTTGGCACTCGCCCGTGTGTCTGGCGATGGCCGTCCCCCCGCCGAGGCGACGGCTCGGCACATCGCGCTGCAGCTATTGAGATCCGACGCGTGGACGCACACGATCCCTCTGCTCCCACCACTTGCTCCTGCGGCGCTGAGGAGCCTGGGCGCAATGGCGGGTGACCTGAGCAGGCAGGTGGAAGGCACCGCCGACGGGAGCCGCCTGCGGGGCTCAGGCATCGAGGCGGAGAGAGGCTCCTGATGCTGCCCCTTTCGGGCCCCCGCTCCGCACTGATCTGGGTGTGCATCCACGCGGGTGCGACCACCTCCGCGGTCATGGCGCACCTCCTTCGAGGACGCTCAACAGCTCCGGTGCTGCCCGTCTCTGCCCACTGTTCTGTGCCGCTGGGGCGCTCGATCCCGTGAGAGCGGAGACCTCCCCGTCTCCGCTCCAGCGCGCCGACAACCCGGTCGACCCCAAGGCGGCGGACTCTCTGGACGAGGCCTGATGCACCTGGCTGCCATGTGTGGCATGAGAGGGTGATTACTGTGAACCGCTTGGCTGACACGACCTCGCCGTATCTGCTGCAGCATGCCGACAATCCCGTCGACTGGTGGCCCTGGTCGCCGGAGGCTTTCGAGGAAGCGCGACGGCGCGATGTGCCCGTTCTGCTGTCAGTCGGCTACTCAGCATGCCACTGGTGTCACGTCATGGCGCACGAGAGCTTCGAGGACGAAGCCGTCGCCGCGTACATGAACGAACACTTCGTCTCCGTGAAGGTGGACCGCGAGGAGCGCCCCGACGTCGACGCCGTCTACATGGAGGCCGTGCAGGCCGCCACCGGGCAGGGCGGCTGGCCCATGTCCGTCTTCATGACGCCGGACGGGGAGCCCTTCTACTTCGGTACGTACTTCCCGCCCGAGCCCCGGCACGGGATGCCGTCCTTCCGGCAGGTGCTCGAAGGCGTCCACGGTGCCTGGACGGACCGGCGCGCGGAGGTCGGGGAGGTCGCCGAGAAGATCACCCGCGATCTGGCGGGGCGGCAGCTGGAGCACGGGGACGGCGGGCTCCCCGGTGAGGCGGAGCTGGCGCGGGCACTGCTGGGCATCAGCCGGGAGTACGACCCGGAGAGCGGCTGGCTCGGCTCCGGCGACACCAGGTTCCCGCCGAGCATGACGATCGAGTTCCTGCTGCGGCACCACGCCCGGACGGAGTCCGAAGGGGCGCTGGAGATGGCGGAAGGGTTGTGCGGGGCCATGGCACGGTCGAGCCTCTTCGACCAGCTGGGCGGGGGATTCCACCGGTACGTGCTGCGCCAGCGGCCCGGGGGCGCCCTGGTGCCCCACTTCGAGAAGATGCTCTACGACAACGCGTTGCTCTGCCGGGTCTACGCGCACCTGTGGCGGGCCACCGGCTCGGAGCCGGCCCGACGGGTCGCCCTGGAGACCGCCGACTTCATGGTCCGCGAACTGCGCACCACCGAGGGCGGTTTCGCCTCCGCGCTCGACGCCGACAGCGAGGACGGGGACGGGCGGCACGTCGAGGGCGCGTACTACGTGTGGACGCCCGCACAGCTGCGGGAGGTCCTCGGCGACCAGGACGCCGCCTTCGCCGCGGAGCACTTCGGGGTGAGCGACGAGGGCACGTTCGAGGAGGGCTCCTCGGTCCTCCAGCTCGCGCGGGCCGACGCCGGGGCGGACCCGGACCGGGTCGCCCGGGTGCGGGCCGCGCTGCTCGCCGCCCGTGAGCCGCGCCCGCGCCCCGGCCGGGACGACAAGGTGGTCGCCGCCTGGAACGGTCTGGCGATCGCCGCGCTCGCCGAGACGGGGGCGTACTTCGACCGGCCCGACCTCGTCGAGCGCGCCACCGAGGCCGCGGATCTGCTGGTCCGGGTCCACTTCGGCGATGTCGCCCGGCTGGCCCGGACCTCGAAGGACGGGCGCCCCGGCGGGCACGCGGGGGTGCTGGAGGACTACGGCGACGTCGCCGAGGGCTTCCTCGCCCTGGCCGCGGTCACCGGCGAGGGCGTCTGGCTGGAGTTCGCCGGCTTCCTGCTCGACATCGTGCTCCAGCACTTCACCGGCGAGGGCGGCCTGCTCTACGACACGGCGGACGACGCCGAGCAGCTCATCCGCCGCCCGCAGGACCCCACCGACAACGCGACCCCGGCGGGCTGGACGGCGGCGGCCGGGGCGCTGCTCTCGTACGCCGCGCACACCGGCTCCGAGGCCCACCGCGCCGCGGGGGAGAGCGCGCTCGGCGTGATCAAGGCGCTCGGGCCGCGCGCCCCCCGGTTCACCAGCTGGGGTCTCGCCGTCGCCGAGGCGCTGCTGGACGGGCCGCGCGAGGTCGCCGTCGCCGGACCGGTCGGCGGGGAGCTGCACCGTACGGCGCTGCTGGGCACGGCGCCGGGCGCGGTGGTGGCGGCGGGGGAGACGGGCGGGGCCGAGTTCCCGCTGCTCGCGGACCGGCCGATGGTGGGCGGGGCGCCGACGGCGTACGTGTGCAGGCACTTCGTGTGCGACGCGCCGACGACGGACGCGGGGGAGCTGGCGCGGAGCCTCGGTGGCAGGTGACGGCCGACGGGTGACCGGGGGCCCGGCCCCCGGTCAGAGCCTCAGGCCGCCCTCCAGGGCGTCCAGGGCCCGGTCGACCATCGCGACGAGGTCACCCTCCTGGCCGTGCTCGCCCCAGTACAGCGTCACCTCGCGCAGCGTGCCCAGCACCGCCGCGACGAACACCCGGACCGCCAGATCGCCGGGCGCGCGGCCGGCGCGGGCGGCGAGCGTGCCGGCCAGCACCCCGGCCGTGTCCGACATGCTCTCCGCCATCCGGGCCCGGACCGCCGGCACCTCCACCATGAGCCGGGTCCGCTGCCGCAGCTCCTGCTCCCCGGTCGCGAGGAACGCCGCGAGCGCCTCGGCCAGTACGTGCCGCAGCGACTCCAGCGGCGGTTCCCCGGCCGGGCGGCCGCGCAGGGCGGCCGCCAGGACCCGGTCGTACTCGTCGGTGAGGACGATGTCCTCCTTGGCCGGGAAGTACCGGAAGACGGTGCTGGGCGACACCTCGGCCGCCGCCGCGATCTGCTCCACCGTCGTCGCCTCGTACCCCTGCTCGGCGATCAGCCGGTACGCGGCCTGCCGGATCTCGATCCGGGTCCTGAGCTTCTTCCGCTCGCGGAGCCCCGGCTGCGGCGGCATTCCCGGAGCGGAAACGGAAGGGGTACGGGAGGTGACGGCCATGGCCGTCATTGTCCGGCATCGGCGGGGCGCCGGCACCGGTCGGGGCGCTGCTCAGTGGTGGTTGTAGGCCACCAGCGAGATGCCGACGTAGTGCACCACGAAGGCCGCCAGGGTCAGCGAGTGGAACACCTCGTGGAAGCCGAACCAGCGCGGCGAGGGGTTGGGGCGCTTGATGCCGTAGATGACGCCGCCGGCGCTGTAGAGCAGGCCGCCGACGACGACCAGCACCAGCACCGCTATGCCGCCGGTGCGCAGGAAGTCCGGCAGGAAGAAGACCGCGGCCCAGCCCATCGCTATGTAGCAGGGCGTGTAGAGCCAGCGCGGGGCGCCGACCCAGAACACCCGGAAGGCGATCCCCGCCGCGGCGGCAGCCCAGACCGCCCACAGCAGCGGTGTCCCGGTGGACTCGGGGAGCAGCAGCAGGGTCAGCGGGGTGTACGTGCCCGCGATGATCAGGAAGATGTTGGCGTGGTCGAGCCGGCGGAGCACCGCCTCGCCGCGCGGGCCCCAGCTGCCCCGGTGGTAGAGCGCGCTCACGCCGAACAGCAGGCACGCGGTCAGGGTGTAGATGCCACAAGCGATCCGGCCGATGGAGCTGTCGGTGAACGCGATCAGCACCACCCCCGCGACGATCACGGCGGGGAACATCCCGGCATGCAGCCAGCCGCGCATGCGCGGCTTCACCGGGACGGGATCGGACTCGGCTGGTTCCAGCCCGGCGGACCCGGGCGCGGCGGCGGCAGCAGTCATCCCCGCATCGTACCTACGCGACCGTAGGTAACCGATACGAGTGGCAATGCTCACGTGTGCGGCCCCCTGGACATATGGGCGAAACGGTCGGATGATCAAATGAGTGCGGTCGGCACCGGATGAGCGCCAACGGGATTCGAAGGGGTCGAAGCATCCGGGTCGCAGCCCCCACGGGGCAACTACCAAACAGACACCCTCAACAAGGAGCGATCGTGGCGCGCGACATCGCGGCTCCCCTCACCGTCCCCACCGATCACCAGGAGCTCGTCTCCTGGGTGAACGAGATCGCAGCGATAACCGAGCCGGACCGGGTGGTCTGGTGCGACGGCTCCGAGGCCGAGTACGAGCGCCTGTGCGGGGAGCTCGTGGCCAAGGGCACGTTCACCAAGCTCGACGAGACCAAGCGCCCGAACTCGTACTACGCCGCGTCCGACCCGAGCGACGTCGCCCGCGTCGAGGACCGTACGTTCATCTGCTCCGAGAAGGAGGAGGACGCCGGCCCGACGAACCACTGGAAGGCCCCCGCCGAGATGCGGGAGATCTTCACGGGCGAGAAGGGTGTCTTCCGCGGCTCGATGCGCGGTCGCACGATGTACGTCGTCCCCTTCTGCATGGGCCCCGTCGGCTCACCCCTCTCCGCGATCGGCGTCGAGATCACCGACTCCGCCTACGTCGCCGTCTCGATGCGCACCATGACGCGCATGGGACAGGCCGTCCTGGACGAGCTGGGCACCGACGGCTTCTTCGTCAAGGCCGTCCACACGCTGGGCGCGCCCCTGGCCGAGGGGCAGGAGGACGTTCCGTGGCCGTGCAACACCACCAAGTACATCTCGCACTTCCCCGAGGACCGCGAGATCTGGTCCTACGGCTCCGGCTACGGCGGCAACGCCCTGCTCGGCAAGAAGTGCTACGCGCTGCGCATCGCCTCGGTCATGGCGCGTGACGAGGGCTGGCTCGCCGAGCACATGCTGATCCTCAAGCTCACCCCGCCGCAGGGCGAGGCCGAGGCCCCCAAGTACATCGCCGCCGCGTTCCCGTCGGCCTGCGGCAAGACCAACCTCGCCATGCTGGAGCCGACGATCCCCGGCTGGACCGTGGAGACCATCGGCGACGACATCGCCTGGATGCGCTTCGGCGAGGACGGCCAGCTGTACGCGATCAACCCGGAGGCGGGCTTCTTCGGCGTCGCGCCCGGCACCGGCGAGCACACCAACGCCAACGCGATGAAGACCATGTGGGGCAACTCCGTCTTCACCAACGTCGCGCTCACCGACGACGGCGACGTGTGGTGGGAGGGCATGACGGAGACCGCTCCGGCCCACCTCACCGACTGGAAGGGCAACGACTGGACGCCCGCGTCCGACACCCCGGCCGCCCACCCCAACGCCCGCTTCACCGTCCCGGCCGGCCAGTGCCCGATCATCGCGCCCGAGTGGGAGGACCCGAAGGGCGTGCCGATCTCGGCGATCCTCTTCGGCGGCCGCCGCGCCTCGGCCGTCCCGCTGGTCACCGAGTCCTTCACCTGGCAGCACGGCGTCTTCCTCGGGGCCAACGTGGCCTCCGAGAAGACCGCCGCCGCCGAGGGCAAGGTCGGCGAGCTGCGCCGCGACCCGTTCGCCATGCTGCCGTTCTGCGGCTACAACATGGGCGACTACATGAACCACTGGATCAAGGTCGGTGCCGACAAGGACCAGGCCAAGCTCCCGAAGATCTACTACGTGAACTGGTTCCGCAAGAACGACGCGGGCAAGTTCGTGTGGCCCGGCTTCGGTGAGAACAGCCGCGTCCTGAAGTGGATCGTCGAGCGCCTCGAAGGCAAGGCCGAGGGCGTCGAGACCCCGATCGGCATCCTGCCGGCCAAGGGCTCCATCGACACCGACGGCCTCGACCTCTCCGAGTCCGACCTGGACTTCCTGCTCGACGTCGACAAGGAGATCTGGCGCGAGGAGGCGGCGCTGGTCCCCGACCACCTCAACACCTTCGGCGACCACACGCCGAAGGAGCTGTGGGACGAGTACCGCGCGCTGGTCCAGCGCCTGGGCTGACGCCCCCGGGCGCACCCCGCGCGGGTGCGCCCCGCACATCCCCGCGGCCGGGCCTCGGACATCCGCCCTGACCTGTGGGGTCGACAGCCCGCCGCGGTACGGCCCCCGGAATCCCCTCACGAGACGCTGTTGGCGAATCCGGGGGCGCGCGTGACGTCGGCCTTCAGGACCTGGTTGTGGTCTTGAAGGCCGACGTTGTCGTATGGGGTGGGTGCGGATGTCGATGCAGCCGAGCGGGCCGGGCGAGGTCCCGGCGGAGACGGTGCGGGTGGCGCGGGCTGCGTTCCCGAGAGGGAGCCTGGCGATTCGGGTCCGGGACGAGTTGGGGCCGCTGTTCAGTGACGAGGAGTTCGCGGACCTGTTCCCGGCGCGGGGGAAGCCGGCTTGGTCACCGGGCCGGTTGGCGCTGGTGTCGGTGTTGCAGTTCGTGGAGGGGCTGACCGACCGGCAGGCCGCGGAGGCGGTGCGGGCAAGGATCGATTTCAAGTACGCGCTCGGGCTGGAATTAGGCGATCCCGGTTTCGACTTCTCGGTGCTGTCGGAGTTCCGGGACCGCCTGGTGAAGGCGGATGCAGGGCGGCGGGTGCTGGACGGCATCCTGGTGGCAGCCGGGGACAGGGGCCTGCTGAAGACGGCGGGCAGGGCGAGGACCGACTCCACGCACGTGCTGTCGGCGGCGCGGGATGTGTGCTGGCTGGAACGGGTCGCGGAAACGCTGCGGTCGGCCTTGAACGCGCTGGCTCGGACCGCCCCTGACTGGCTGGTCGAAGTTGCCGAGCCGGACTGGTTCAAGCACTATGCGGCCAGGGCTGAGGACTCCCGGTTTCCCAAGGCCCGCACCCAGCGGGACGAGGTGGGACTGCGGATCGGCCGGGACGGGACGCGGCTGCTTGAGACCGTCTGGTCCCGGCAGGCACCGCAGGAGCTGCGGACGCTTCCGCAGGTGGAGCACCTGCGCCAGATGTGGGTGCAGAACTTTCACCAGGTCGAGGGTGAGGTGAGGCGGCGGGACCCAAAAGAGAGGCCGCCGGGTGCAATCTGCCTGGTCAACCCCTACGACAGTGAGGCACGCAACAGCGTCAAACGGGACACCGCCTGGGCGGGATACAAGGTCCACTTCACCGAGACCTGCGAAGAAGACGTCCCGAACCTGATCACGAACGTGGCCACCACCGACGCGACTGTCCCCGACATCTCGATGACCGAGACGGTGCATGCCCGGCTGGCCGAAGTGGGCCGTCTGCCCGGTGAGCATCTGGTCGACGCCGGATACGTCGACGCGCACGCGCTGGTCAGCGCCCGCCGCCAGTACGGCCTCACCCTCACCGGACCGGTCGCCGGGGTCGTCAGCCCCCAGGCAGCCGCAGGCGGTGGGTTCACCGCCGACGACTTCACCATCGACTGGGCACGCGAACAGGTCACCTGCCCCGGCGGGAAGACCGCCACCTGCTGGAATCCTGACCGCTCTCCCGAGGGCACCCCGGTGATCCGGGTCCGGTTCAAAGGCGGGGACTGCCGTCCCTGCTCGGTCCGCGAGCAGTGCACCACCTCCAGCGTCGGCCGGCGCCTGACGCTGCGGCCCCGCGCGGAACACGAAGCCCTGCGCCAGGCCCGCGCCGACCAGGGCACCGACACCTGGAAGGAGCGCTACAAGACCCGCGCCGGCGTCGAAGGCACCATCTCCCAGGGCGTCCAGCGCTGCGGCCTGCGCAGATCCCGCTACCACGGCCTCGCGAAGACCGCCCTGCAACACCAGCTCACCGGTGCCGCCATCAACCTCGCCCGCCTCGACGCCCACCTCACCGAAACGCCCCGAGCCCGCACCCGCACCAGCCACTTCGCAGCACTTCGGCCCGCCGAGCCGCAGCTCAACGGGCCGAAGTAACAGGCCCCCGGATTCGCCAACAGCGTCTCCCCTCACGATTCCGGGGGCCGCCCCTTTTCCCACCCCATTTCGTGCCCCTTTCCCGCGTTTTCGCGGCGAACGTCCGGAGATCACCCAAGGCTTGCACACAGGACCTCCACAACGCTTCGATGTTCCTTCACATGCCTCCGGCTCGGTCGACCGGAGGTCAACAGAGCCTGTGGGGGACTCAGTTGAGAAGGAATCAGCACCGCATACGTATCGCGGCAACACTCACCGCACTGGCGCTCGGCACCGCCGGGCTCACCGCTGTCGCACCGTCCGCCGCCCTCGCGGCCGACGGCCCGGCGGCCGGTGACACCGTGGCCAAGCTGCCGATCTCGTCGTACGCGGCCATGGTCGTCGACTCGGTGCACGAGCGGGTCTACATCACCGACGACCGCCGGGACCAGTACGCCAACCAGGTCCACATCTACAACTTCCAGGGCCAGAGGGTGGGTTCGCTGCCCACCGCCTCCGCGCCGTCCGGGATGGCCCTGAGCGCGGACAGCAAGACGCTCCACGTCTCGCAGTCCTCGGGCATCCTCGCCTTCGACACCGAGACCCGGGAGCGCACCGGTTACACGTACACCGCGTACGACGTGCCCTGCCCGCGCGACGTCGCCTTCGCGGGCGGCAAGGAGTGGCACACCGAGACGCCGTACCTCACCACCGAGTGCGACAACCGTCAGACCTGGCTGTACGGCACGGCGGGCGACCGGTCCACCAGCACCGGGTGGAACGCGACGGGCCGGCTGCGGCTGACGAGCGGCCCCGAGGTCCCGGACCGCATCGTGATGGCGCAGAACCGCAACACCGGCACGACCAACCCCTTCCTCACCACGCTCGACGCGAGCGGCGACACGCTCGTGCGCGGCCCGGAGCGCCGGTTCGCGGACGCCGAGGGCCGGGGCGCCCTCGACATGAAGGACGTGGCGCAGTCTCCCGACGGCCGGCGGATCGCCGTCGCCGACGCCGCGTACGGCACCCGGCTGCTGGACGCCGCCGACCTGTCCGACGCGCCGGCCGCGTACCAGCCGCTGCCCGAGGGCGCCAAGGCGTCCGCGGTCGCCTTCAGCGGCGACGGCACCTACATAGCCCGGGGAGCCGCCGCGGCCGGGAGCACGGTCGACCTGCTGGTGCAGCCGGCCGACCCGGCAGCCGGAACGGCCCCGCTGGAGTTCGCCTACGAGGGCGCGCTCGACGGCGACCGGATCGCGCCGCGCGGGCTCGGCTGGTCGAAGGACGGTTCGCGGCTGTTCGCCGTCACCGCCAACACCCCCGGCAACGAGTTCTGGCTGCACGTCATCCAGCCCCCTGCCGCCCAGTACGACTCCCGCTTCACCGGCGCGCTCTCCACCACCCCCGGGCAGCCCGTGGTCGGCGAACCGGTCGGGATCAGGGGCCGGCTGGAGCTGGACGGGCCCGCGCCCGCCGAACCGGTCCGGGTGTCGGCGGTACGGCACGACGCGAACGGAGACCGCAGGCTCGCCCCCGTCGAGGTCGACGCCGACGGATCGTTCACCGTCCTCGACGTCCCGTCGCTGGTCGGCGACGCCACCTACACCGTCTCGTTCACCGGTGACATCACCCACCGCCCGGCCGAGGACACCGCGCTCGGCGTCACGGTCGCCAAGGCCCCGACCACCATCGCCCTCACCGCCCCGGCGGAGGCGAAGAAGAGCGCCGGGCTGACGATCACCGGCACCCTGACCGGCCGGGGCCGGGACCTGCCCGCCGGGATCACGCTGTCCGTGGTGCGCACCGACCGGAAGGGCACCGGCACGCTGACCTCGGCCGCCGTCGCCGCCGACGGCACCTTCACCATCAACGACCTGCCCCGCGCCACCGGCCAGGTGACGTACGAGGTCGGCTACGCCGGTGACACCCTGCACGCCGGATCGACCGCGTCCGCGACGGTGCGGGTGCGCGCCTGATCGAAGCCGCGCCACTGAGACCGGTGCGGCCCGTGGGGCGGAACGGGCACTACCCGTTCCGCCCCCGGTCCTCCAGATAGCGGGTGTGGGTCTGCTGCCGACGCGCCTCCGCCTCCCGCAGCGCCGTCGCCAGCTCCTCGACCTCCCGGTGCAGCAGCGTCAGCTGCCGTTCCAGATGGCGCTCGGGCGGCTCCGTGCCCGGCACCATCCGGGTCCACGGGCGGATCCGCACGAACGCGTCGACCGACTCCAGGATGTCCTGGCGCACGGCGCGCGCCAGGACGTGCACGCCCTCCGGGTCGGCGGCCAGCGCCTCGGCCACCGGCCCGGGGGCGAGCAGCCCGTCGAGCAGACCGGTCAGTTCGGTGAGCCGGCCGGACGCGGCGGGCGGCAGCTCGACCTCGTCCAGATACCCGCACAGGGCCACGTAGTCGGTCCGTACCGCGTCCAGCTGGGTCGACGGGTCGGGGAAGACCGGGACCGCGGGCCGCTCGGGAGGCGCGATCAGCGCCCCCGCGCCGTACAGTCCGACGACCACCACCGGCCAGTACGCCCCGGCGAGGCCGGTGAAGGTGAGGGCGAGGCCGGCGATCCCGCAGGCGCTCCCGGTGAGGTTCTTCCGCGACTCCAGGTATGCCAGTACCCGGTTGGCGGGCCTGCCTCCCGGCTCGCCCGGCGGGTTACTGGTATCCACGGATCTCCTCGAAGGCGCCGTCCAGCGAGCCGGGCCCCTGTTCCTTCGTCGCGTCGAAGAGCCGGCCGCCGGTCAGTGCGGCGATCCGGTCCAGCTCGCCCCGGTCCGAGTCGCCGAAGACGATCGGGAAGACCGGGGTGACCTGTCGCGCGGCCGGCAGCGCACGGTAGTAGGAGCTGAAGCCGGTGGCCGTGTCGCCCGTGGTGTTCTCGCCGTCCGTCATCAGCACGATCGAGGTGAACGCGGACTCGGTGCCGTCGCCGATCTGTTCGTAGGCCGACTTCAGGCTCGAATAGATCGCCGTCTCGCCACCGGCCGTCAGCGCGGCCGTGTCCGCCTTGATCGCCGCCAGGCCCCGCTGCGGATCGGCCGGGTCGACCGTGTGCGTACGGACCTGCTTCACCGACGAGCCGAACGGCAGCAGCGTGACCTCCTCCCGTTCCCGGAAGTCCCCGGTCAGCCCGGTCAGCGCGGCCTTCAGCGCCTTCAGCCGGTCGCCCGCCATCGAGCCGGAGGTGTCCAGCACGTACACGGTGCGCGAGGGCCGCCGGAGCTTGTTCTCGTAACTGTGCAGCAGCCCGTCGGCCACGGACCGCGTGCCCGGGAAAGGCAGTTCGCGGCGCGCGTCGGCGGCGAGCGGTGCCGCGGGCCGCACCGAGGGCACGACCGGGCGGCGGAAGGTGTCCCGGGTCAGCTTCCGCTGCACGTCCGGGGTCCGCAGATAGGCGGTCAGCGCGCGGACCGAGTCCTTCGCGTCCGCAGCGGCGGCGGCCAGCGCGCTGAGCGGGTAGTCGGCCGTCACCACCCCGTCGCGGGGACGGATCACGGTCAGCCCGGTGTGGCTGTCGCGGTTCAGCGAGAGCAGCACCGACTCGTAGTTGATCAGCGCGTCGACGTTGCCGCGCCGGGCGTACGCGGTGGCCAGCCAGCCCGAGGAGCCGGAGGTCAGCCGCTGCCCCGCGAAGAACTCCTTCAGCTTCCCGCTCGCGCCCCGGACATCGGCGTCGGTCAGCGCGGACTGCGCGCCCGACAGCCCGGAGGCGACCGAGACCAGTGCGGAGAAACCGGAGTTGGAGCGGTCCGGATCGGTCATTCCGTACGTCAGCCGGCCCTCGGCGACCGCCCGGTGCACCTGTGACCAGGTCACGTCCGAGGGCTTCCAGCCCAGCCGCTTCACGGTCGCCGGACGGACCCCGAGGGCGACCGGCGAAACCATCAGCGGGGTCTCCGACGTGATGCGCCCCGCCGCGTCCGGGTGCAGCCGCAGATAGTCGTTGGACGACAGCCAGACCGCGTCGTACGCCCCGTCCGCCTTCCCCGAGCCGAGCAGCTCGACGGCGTCCAGCGTGCCGGTCCAGGTGGGCCGCACGGTGATCCCGGTGGCCTTCCGGGCCTCCTCCAACAGGGGCTTCATGTCGGCTAGTTCACTGGAGGCGAGAACCCGCAGCGTGCCGGCCCGCGGCTTGCCGTCGTCCTTGCCGGCCCCGCCGGACGCGCCGCCCGGCGCCCCGTCGTCCGAGGTGGAACAGGCGGCGAGCGGGGCGAGCACGGCGACGGCCAGCAGCGCGACGAGCGAGCGCGCGACCCGGCGCCGCAGCCGTCTCAGCCGCTGCCGGGGACGGTGCGTCATCCGAGACCACCGCCCTCCAGCACGCCCGCCGACCGGCTGCGCTCCAAGTGGGCACCGGCCTGCTGGAGTTCGGAGGTCAGCGACTCCACGGTCGCCGCCATCGACTCGGTGGCCTGCGCCTTGTACGTGTCGATGGCGTCGAGCGTCCGGTAGATCTGCTGGAATGCGGTACGCAGCGTCTCCGCGCTCACCGCCGGATCGGCGGCGATGCGCTGGATCTCACCGCTCTGGCCGGCGAGCATCTCCGCGTTGCCGCGGATCAGGTCCTCGGTCGTGGAGCGCAGCACCTGCACCTGCTCGGTCACCCTGCGCTGGTTCTCCAGCGCCGAGGCCAGCATCACGGCGATCCGCAGCGCGGAGACGGTGGTGGTCGCGGCCCGGTCGACACCCCGGATGAGCTCGTCGTTGTTGCGCCGTACGACGTCCATCGCGAGATAGCCCTGGGCGCAGACCGCGAGCTGGGTCAGCAGGTCCTGGTGCTTCTGCCGCACGGGGAAGAGCACATCGGCCCGCAGCGCGTCCGCCTGTGCCGGGTCGGTGGCCGCGGCCTCGGCGATGCGCTGCTCGACGGCGCCGTCCAGCGCCTCGGTGAGCACCACGTACTCCTGGAGCTTGCCCATGGTCTCCCAGAGCCGGGTGCGCTCGGTGTGCAGGGCGGCGTTGTCGCGGCGCAGTTCGTCCTGCCCGCCGCGCAGCGAGCCCACGATCCGGTTCAGGGTGGCCTGGGAGGAGGCGTACTTGGCGACGTGGTCGCGGATCCTGTTGCCGCCGGGCAGCTTGGACAGCAGCCGGCGGGCGCCGCGGCCCGGGGTGTCGCGCGGGTCGAGGTCCTCGACGGTGCGGCGCAGCTCGACCAGGGACGAGCCGACCTTGGACTGCGCGTCCACGCCCCCGGAGCCGGCCAGCGAGCGGACGGTGCGGTCCAGCATCCGGTTGGACTGCTGGGCGGCGCTGCGGATGTCGCCCTGCCCGAGTGCGGCGATCTCCCCGATCCGGGTGCTGAATTCGGGCGACCGGGCGTCGAGCCCGGAGAGGGCGCCGATGTACTCGGCGGCGCGGCGCGTCATCTCCGTGCGTACCGATTCGTCGACCGGCACGAGACCGGCCGCCTGCTCGGTCCGGACCGGGGCGACCGGTTCCGGCGGGGTGAGGACCAGCGGCGGGGCGGAGTCGCCCGGCGGGGTGAGGCTGAGCGGCTGCGGCTCTTCGGTCATGGCTGAGGTCTCCAGGAAGGCGTGTGTGGTCAGCCGCGGGTCCGCCGGGCCATCGCGCGCAGCACCTCGGCGGTGGGCACGGGCGCCTGGCGGACCCCGGTCAGCTTCTGGTCGATGTAGTCGGTGTGGTCCGCGGTGGCGGTCGTGAACTCGGCCGCGGCCCCCTGGGGCCGGAAGCCGTGCCGCACGGCGAGCTTCCGCAACTCCGGGTCCGTGGAGAGGAGTTCGCCCAGTTGCCGGCCGCTCCCGGTCAGCGGTACGAGGGTGTGGTCGCTGGAGACGGTGGTGTCGGGGTAGAGGAGGACCAGGTCCCCGGCGTCCTGCCGCTGCATCAGCAGCGAGGCGACCTGCGACTCGTACACCAGGACCAGCGGATTGCCGACCCCGCTGATGAAGTCCCGGAACGGGGCGTCGCTGCTGGTCTGCTGCGCCCCCTGCACCCGGATCAGCTTCTTCAGCAGTGGTGCGGTGCGGTCGATGGCGGCATCGTCCGCGGCGACCCGGCCGCCGTCGGCGACGTACGAGGCGGCGGCGAGGTAGAGGGCGCCGGAATTGGACGACACGGGGTCGGTGCTGGTGATGAACACCGTCCCGGTCAACTCGGCGTGCTTTCCCGCCCCCTTGAGCTGCTGCCAGGTCCGGTCCGACCGGGCGGCCCGGAGGTAGGGCCCCATCAGCAGCTTGCCGCTGGACTTCCCGCCCATCGTGGCGAGTCCGTTGTCCGCCAGGACCTGGGCGGCGGCGCGGTGCGCGACGACGACCAGCGGCGAGTAGAAGGGCCTGAGCGGCCCGCCCTTGACGGCGGACCCGCGCTGCAGCTCGTCGGCCGGGGCCTTGGAGCCGGGGAACGCGAAGTCGTAGCCCTTGAGGGGGAGTCGGTCCATGGCCCAGGACCCGGACGTCTCCGCCTTGACGGTGAGCCCCTTGGCGGCGAGGGCCTTCACCACATCGGGGTCGGCGAAGAACTCCGCCTTCTCCGAACCGATCACTCCACGCACGGTCTTCGTTGCCGTGCTCTTGTCCTTGCTGTCGCGGCCTGCTGCGACGGCCACTGCCACTCCGCCGATCAGCAGCACCGCCAGGACGATTCCCACGATGCGTCTCACACGCGAAGCCTGCTCGCGGAAACCCACATTCCAGGCGGAGTTGGGTGGACGGAAGGTTAAGCGATTATCCCAGTACGCAACGGAGGCGGAACGGGATCAGGAACAACTGCCCGCCGGGCGGGGGTGGGTGGCACCCGGTCCACGCGCCTCGACGGCCCGTGGACCGGGGCCGTCAGTGGGCGCCGACCAGTCGTGTCGTGGCGGCGGGGGCGGCGAGCGCCGCGGTGTGGGCGTCCATGCGCTCGGCCGCGAGGATCGCGACGGCCGTGTCGGCGCGGGAAGCGGCCACCACCAGTGCCCGGCCGGCGAGGGCGTGGGCGCGGCGGTGCAGCGCGGACGCGGGTGCGTCGGTCCGGCCGGCGTGCCGGGCGGGCGGCGCGCCGCGCAGCCTGGCGACCTGCTCGGCGATGCGGTCGCCCGCCTCGCCGATGCCCAGCTCGTCGGTGACCGCGAGGAGCGCGGCCAGGTGCCCGGCGAGCTGGATGTCCAGCTCTTCCTCACGGGAACGGTGCGGGAAGTCGTCGGCGTGGTCGGCCGGTGTGTGGACCGATTTGGTGCGGATCGGTTCGTACATGGATGGCCTCCTGGTGTTGCAGTGGGACCATCCTACCTTGGATTCAGTCTAAAGTTGTTCGCTATCGACTCTGGCGTCCGCGGAATCCTCGGCGACCGGCCGCTACGGCTGGCCGTAGCCGTCCAGGAAGTGCGCGATCCGGGTCACCGCGTCCGTCAGGTCCTCGGTCGACGGCAGCGTCACCACGCGGAAGTGATCGGGCTCGGGCCAGTTGAACCCGGTGCCGTGCACGACCATGATCTTCTCGGCCCGCAGCAGGTCGAGCACCATCTGCCGGTCGTCCTTGATCTTGTAGACCTTGGGGTCCAGGCGCGGGAAGAGGTACAGCGCCCCCTTCGGCTTCACACAGGTCACGCCCGGGATCTGCGTCAGCAGGTCGTACGCGGCATCCCGCTGCTCCAGGATCCGCCCGCCCGGCAGCACCAGGTCGTCGATCGACTGCCGCCCGCCGAGCGCGGTGGCCACGGCGTGCTGCGAGGGCATGTTGGCGCACAGCCGCATGTTCGCGAGGATCGTCAGCCCCTCGATGTACGAGGAGGCGTGCGCCTTCGGGCCGCAGACCGCCAGCCAGCCCGACCGGTATCCGGCCACCCGGTAGTTCTTGGAGAGCCCGTTGAAGGTGAGCACCATCAGATCGGGCGCGATCGTCGCGGTCGGGGTGTGGGTCGCCCCGTCATACAGGATCCGGTCGTAGATCTCGTCGGAGCAGACGACCAGGTTGTGGCGCCGGGCGAGCTCCGTCAGCCCGCGCAGCATCTCGTCGTCGTACACCGCACCCGTCGGATTGTTCGGGTTGATGATCACGAGGGCCTTGGTGCGGTCGGTGATCCGCCGCTCGATGTCGGCGAGGTCCGGCATCCAGTCGGACTGCTCGTCGCACCGGTAGTGCACGGCCGTGCCGCCGGCCAGCGACACCGAGGCGGTCCACAGCGGATAGTCCGGAGCCGGTACGAGGACCTCGTCGCCGTCGTCGAGCAGTGCCTGCATCGACATCTGGATCAGCTCGGAGACACCGTTGCCCAGGTAGATGTCCTCGACGTCGAGGTCGATCCCCTTGGTCTGGTAATGCTGCATCACCGCCCGCCGCGCGGACAGCAGCCCCTTCGCGTCGCCGTAGCCGTGCGCACCGGAGAGGTTGCGCAGTATGTCCTCAAGAATCTCGGGCGGGCACTCGAACCCGAACGCGGCAGGGTTGCCGGTGTTCAGCTTGAGGATGCGGTGACCGGCTGCTTCCAGCCGCATCGCCTCCTCCAGCACGGGGCCCCGGATTTCGTAACAGACATTGGCGAGCTTCGTGGACTGGATGACCTGCATGTCTGGGAGCTTACGACCGCGTTGCCCCTGTTGCCCGGGCTTTCCCTCCCGGTTGCCCCACCCGGGTACTCCCTCGGCCCCAACCCGTCTTCCATAGCCATGCGCCCACAGTCCGCGACCGTGGGAACGCCGGTCGGGGGCGGGGGCGGGGCTTCGAATGCGGTGGAATCCGGGCGTGACGGACGCCCATGGGTGAGATGTGCCACGCTCCCTTCACTCCGGCAGCCGGGTGCCTTCGGGGAGGCGGATGCCGAAGCCGGCCGTCAGTACGCTCAGCACCTCGGCCCCGTCCGCCAGCTCCCGTTCCTCGCGGGTGCCGTCCTGGGCGGTGACCGTGAGGGTGCGGCCGGACAGTGACAGATGGGAGTTCGGGGTGGTGCGCTGGGCGTACACCCGATGGCTGAACGGGGAGCGCGGGTTGGTCGCGATGTGCCAGTTGATCACCTCGTAGTCCGGCGCCTCGAAGGGCTCCAGCGTGAAGGCGTACTGGGACTCCCAACTCCCGTCGGCGGTGCGGGCCTGGAGTTCCCACTGCTCCAGCGGCCCGTCGTGCGGGGTGTTGACGAGCCGGTGGTGGCGCGGGCTGTCGTGCAGCTCGGCGCCGGCCACCAGCGGGATCGGCTCCAGCAGCGAACCGGCCGACCCGAAGCCGACGTCCGCCAGATACGGGGTCGGCTCGCCCGGCACCCCGGCCAGCATCAGCATGTGCGTGCGCGGCCGGACGTCCCCGGGCGCGGCGCCCACCACGACCCGCGCGCAGAGCAGCGTGATCCGGAAGCCGAGCGCGGTCAGCGCGGCGGCGAACAGGGTGTTGTGCTCGTAGCAGTACCCGCCGCGGCCACCGCGTACGAGCTTCGCCTCCAGATCCGCGAGCGCGAGCGAGGGGGCGCTGCCCAGCACGGGGTCCAGGTTCTCGAACGGGATGCCCAGCAGGTGGGCCCGGTGCACGGAGCGCAGCACCTGCGCGGTCGGCCGGCGCTCCCCGGACCAGCCGATGCGGGCGAGATAGGCGTCGAGGTCGATGCCGGGGGCGGGCTGGGGGCCGTGATCGGCGGCGCGGTCGGAGGTCATGCGCCGACCGTACGCAACCGGGGCGGTGGACCGCCTGGGGCGGGAGGTCTGACGGTCCTGGTCCTCGGGTCCTGGTCCCGAGGTCCCGTGCCCCCGGCGCGCGGGCGCGGGAGCCCCGGCGGGCCGGTGCGGTCACTCGGTCCTGTCCTCGGCGAGGGTGTGGGCGACCAGGGCGTTGGCGTGGCCGTGCCCCAGGCCGTGCTCGGACTTGAGCCAGCCGACGAGCTCCATGTGCTTGGTGAGCGGGGAGGACCGGATGAGGTCCTTCCACTCCGCGATCGGACGCCCGTACTTCTTCTCGATCGACGGGAAATAGCTGGCAGGACCCTTCACGGCATCAGTCATGGCGGGGATTCTGCCATTGCCGTGATCCCCCCGGCCGGGGTTTTCCGGTGGCCCGCCGTCCGCCGGACCGGACCGCGTCGCACCCGACCGGACCGGGCACGGGGCGTCGGGTGCGCCGGGTGCACTCTTTACGGCGTGAGTGTCCGTGAGGGAAGGAGGCCGGGGTGCTGGAGAAGCTGAACCAGGCCATGGAGTACATCGAGGGCCGGCTCGACCGGCGGATCGAGATGGCCGAACCGGCCCGGATCGCCATGACCTCGGAGTACCACTTCCGGCGGATGTTCTCCGCGCTGGCCGGGATGCCGCTGTCGGAGTACGTCCGGCGCAGGCGGCTGACGCTCGCGGGCGCCGAGGTGCTGGGCGGGGAACGGACGTTGCTGGAGGTCGCCGTGCGGTACGGCTACTCCTCGGGCGAGGCGTTCGCGCGGGCGTTCCGGGCCATGCACGGCGTCGGTCCGGGCGAGGCCCGGCGGACCGGTGCGGTGCTGAGGTCGCAGCCCCGGATGTCCTTCCGTCTCGTGGTCGAGGGCGGCAGCAGCATGGAGTACCGGATCGTGGCGAAGGACGAGTTCCGGGTGGTCGGCAGGAAGGCGCGGGTGCCTCTGGTGCACGAGGGGGTCAACCCGGCCGTCGCCGAGTTCATCAGGGGCATCGGCAAGGAGACCGTGGCGCGCATCGCGGCACTGTCCGACCAGCGGCCGGAGGGCATCGTCCAGGTGAGCGACGGCCTGGCGGCCGGCCGCGCGGAGGGGACCGAACTGGACTACTACCACGCCGTGGTGACGAGTGCTCAGGAACTGCCCGGCGACCTGGACGTGCTGGTGGTCCCGGCGGGCGCCTGGGCAGTCTTCGAGAACGCCGGGCCGTTCCCCGAGGCGCTTCAGTACCTGTGGCGGGACGTGTTCACGCAGTGGTTCCCGTCCAATCCGTACCGGAGCAGGCCCGGCCCCGAGATCCTGAGCGTGCGGCCGTCGCCGGAGGCGGGGGAGACCGCCGCTCAGCTGTGGATCCCGGTGGAGCCGACCACCGCCTGAGGTCCGACGGCTTGAAACCGCCCCTTGTGGGGGCCCCTTCAGTGCGCCAACATGCGCATGTCAAATCCGAAGGAAACTTCGGTGGGCGGGAGCCATCGGGCCCCTGCTCAGGTCACTTGAGGGGACCCCCACATGAAGAAGCCTCTCGTCGGTGCGCTGTTCGCTGTTCTGCTCCTCGGGGCAGGTGTCGCGCCCGCAACCGCAGCAACCGGCCATGAAGCGGCGTCGCCCACCACGGCAACCGGCCACGCGGCGGCGTCGCCGACCGCGGTCAAGGAGAAGGCCAGGCCCAAGGCGGTCAACTTCGCCGGGACCGTGGCGCTCAGCAACTGTTCCGGCTCCGTCGTCCGCACCCCGGACTCGCAGCCCGGCGACCCCGCGCTGGTGCTCTCCAACGGGCACTGCATGGAGACGGGATTCCCGGGCCCCGGCGAGGTCGTCCTCGACCAGCCGTCCACCCGTAGCTTCACCTTGCTCAACGCCTCGGGCAGTGGTGTCGGAACCCTGCGGGCCAGCAGGATCGCGTACGGGACGATGACCGACACCGACATATCGGTGTACGAACTCACCAGCACCTACGCCCAGATCGAGAGCACCTACGGCATCAAGGCGCTGGAGCTGAACACCGCGCACCCGGTCCAGGGCACCGCGATCACCGTCGTGTCCGGCTACTGGAAGCGCACGTACTCCTGCAACGTCGACGGCTTCGTCTACCGCCTCAAGGAGGGCGAGTGGACCTGGAAGGACTCGGTCCGCTACACCTCCGCCTGCCAGACCATCGGCGGTACGTCCGGCTCCCCGGTGATCGACAACGCGACCGGCAAGGTCGTCGCCGTCAACAACACCGGCAACGAGGACGGCCAGGAGTGCACGGACAACAACCCGTGCGAGGTCGACGAGAACGGCAATGTGACGGTGCGCGAGGGCATCAACTACGCCCAGGAGACGTACGGCATCGTGCCGTGCATCGGTACCGGCAACAAGTTCGACCTCGACCGTGCGGGGTGTGCGCTGCCCAAGCCGTGACCCAGGGCCTCTCGTTCGGATCACGCCGGGCTCACGTGCCCCGGTGCCGGACCCCGCTCCCTGATCCGGTCTGATCCGGCCTGATCCAAAACGCAAGACCCTGGCCGCGTGAACCTGTCGCCGCCGTGACGCCCACCCCGGGCGCCGCGGCGGCGATCGTCGCGTTCATGGCCCTGTCGTGCGTCCGATCGCCGCCTCGATCCCGTCGAGCAGCACCCCGAGCCCGACGGCGAACGTCTCCCTCGCCTCCCGCTCCAGGTACGGCACCGCCCCCTCTCCCGGCGCCGATGCCGGTGGCTGTGGCGCGGAGGCGGTCTCCATCGCGACCAGGCTCGGATAGCGCTCCGCGAAGTCGGGCGCCACCTCGCCCAGCAGCGCCGAGCGGGCGAACCACCACTCCTCGTCCGACTCGCCCGTCACCGCCGCCGCCTGCCGCGCCTCCGCGACCGTCCCCGCGCAGCCGCGCACGAAGTGGGAGAGCGTGCCGACCAGCCGCCGCAACAAGTGCGCTTCGAGCCCGGTCGAGTTCAGCAGGCGCACCAGTGTGTCCAGCCCCGCGTACTCGTGCGGGCCGAGCACCGGGCGGGCCTGGGAGACCTGGAGCACCCAGGGATGGCGGAGGTGGAATTCGAGTCCGTCCCGCGCCCAGTCGGTCAGGCCCGCACGCCAGTCGCCGGTGTCGTCGTACTCCGTGGGCAGTTCGGCGTGGACCGCGTCGTACATCAGGTCCAGCAGCTCGCCCTTGCTGGGTACGTAGGTGTAGAGCGCCATCGCGGTGCGGCCGAGCCGCTCGCCCACCGCGCGCATCGAGAGCGCGGCCATGCCGTCCTCGTCCGCGACGGCGATCGCGGCGGTCACGATCGCATCGACGCTCAGCCCCGGCCTGGGGCCGGGACCGGGGCGCCGGCCCTGCTGATCCGGCCGGTCGGCGCGCCAGAGCAGGGACATCGAACGGCGGGCGTCGCCCTGTCCGGCAAAGACCACCACTTGCGACTCCTTACGCCATAAAGTAACTTCGCCCGAGCAATTCCTTACGACGTAAAGTATCAGCCGGAGAAGGTGGGAGCCGCGATGGGGCAGGCGTTGACCGTGTCGTACGTACGGGTCGTCGGCGTGGAGCGGATCACTCCGCGCACGGCGCGTGTCACCTTCACCGGGGACGCGCTGGCGGAGCTCATGGAGGACCGGCCCGACCAGCAGATGAAGCTCTGCTTCCCGAGGGCGGGGCAGGGCGTGCCCCGGCTGCCGGAGCCGGAGGCCGACGACACGTACGGCATGCGCTGGTACGAGGCGTACCTCGCGATCCCCGAGCCCGAGCGGCCGTTGCTGCGGAGTTTCACCGTCCGCGGGTACGACCGCCGGCTGGATGTGATGACGGTCGACTTCGTGCTCCACGGCGACGACGGGCCCGCGGCCCGCTGGGGGCGGGACGCCCGGCCCGGCGATGTGCTCGGCATGGTCGGCCCGTCGTCGCTGTATGCCCGGCCGCTGCCCGTCGCCGACTGGCTTCTGCTGGCCGGCGACGAGACGGCGCTCCCCGCGATCGCGACCCTGCTGGAGTCGCTGCCGGCCGGGGCGCGGGCGCTCGTCTGGGCCGAGGTCGCCGACGCGGCGGAGGAGCGCCCGCTCGACTCGGCCGGCGAGGTGACCGTCCACTGGGTGCACCGGGAGCGGGGCGGGTCGCTGCCGGACGCCGTGCGGGCGGCACGGCTGCCCGCCGGTTCCGGGGCCGCGTGGCTGGCCGGTGAGGCGGGGGCGGTACGGGCCCTGCGCCGCCACCTGGTCGAGGAGCGCGGGCTGGCCAGGAAGGCCGTGGAGTTCAGCGGCTACTGGCGGCGCAGCCTCACCCAGGACGACGCCCCGACCGAGGAGGACCTGGCCTGGGCGAAGGAGCAGGCGGGGGAGGGGTCCTCATAGGCCGCCCCGGCCGCCCCCGGCGCCCCGGACGCTCCCCGTTCCCCGGACGGCCCGGCCCGCCAGTACCTGGGTGCGGCGCCCGTCCTCGATGACGAACCGGCCGTCGATCAGCACGTGCGGGATGCCGACCGGAAGCGTGCGCGGCTCCTCGAACGTCGAGCCCGCCGCCACCGTTTCCGGGTCGAAGAGGACCAGGTCGGCGCGGTAGCCCTCGCGGACGTACCCCCGGTCGGTCAGGCGCAGCCGGTCGGCCGGACGCGAGGTGAGATGGGCGACGCACTCCTCCAGCGACAGGGTGCCCAACTCCCTTACGTAGCGGCCGAGATACTGCGGGAACGTGCCGTAGGCGCGCGGGTGCGGCTTGTCGCCCTGGAGGATGCCGTCACTGCCTCCGGTGTGCACCCGGTGGCGCATGATCTGCCGCACGTTCTCCTCGTGGCCCACGTGCTGGAGGATCGTCGGGCCGAGCCGGTCCTCGACGAGCAGCCTGCGCGCGGTCGCCCAGGGCGTCTCGCCGCGCAGCCGGGCGGAGTCGGCCACCGTGCGCCCGACGTGGTCGGCGAGGGCGGGGACGCCGACCCCCGAGATCTCGATGGTGTCCCACTCGATCGGCACGCCGTGGCAGCCGTCCGATCCCAGCACCTCCATGTGGTGCCGGATCCGTTCCGCCGTGGCGTCGTCGGCGAGGCGGGTGAGCACCGACTCGGGCCCGCCCTCGCTCGCCCAGCTCGGCAGCATCGCGACGAGGGTCGTGCAGCCGGGCGTGTACGGGTAGGTGTCGAGGGAGATGTCGGCGCCCGCGTCGAGGGCGTGGTCGAGCAGGGCGAGCAGGTCGGGGGCCTTGCCCTTGTTCACGCCGAAGTTCATGGTGGCGTGGGCGAGATGGAGGGCGCAGCCCGCGTTCCTGGTGAGCCGCACCATCTCCTCGTACGCGCCGAGCGCGCCCGCCCCGTACGAGCGGTGGTGCGGGCAGTAGTAGCCGTCGTACTCGGCCACCACCCGGCACAGTTCGGTGAGTTCGGCGTCGTCGGCGTACATGCCGGGGGTGTACGTGAGCCCGGAGGACATGCCGACCGCGCCCTCGGCCATGCCCTGGGCGACGAGCTCCTTCATCCGGTCCAGCTCGGCCCCGGTGGCCGGGCGGTCCTCCCAGCCCACCGCGTACATCCGGACGGTGCCCTGCGGTATCAGATAGGCGGCGTTGACGGCGATGCCCCGGCCGTCGAAGTTGCGGTCCAGCCGGTCCAGGTACTCGCCGACCGTGCGCCAGTCGAAGTCGATGCTCGTGTCCTCGGGCGCACCGCCGTTCCAGCCGGTGATGGAACGGCGGACCTCGGCGAGCGTCCGGTCGTCGACCGGGGCGTACGACAGGCCGTCCTGGCCGAGGACTTCGAGCGTGACGCCCTGCGCGGCCTTGGCGCTGTGGTCGGGGTCGCGGAGCAGCGCGAGATCGCTGTGCGCGTGCATGTCGATGAAGCCGGGGGAGAGGACGAGCCCGTCGGCGTCGAGCGTGCGGCGGGCGGAGGGGCGCGGGCCGGGGGAGCCCTCGGGGTGGATCTCGGCGATCCGGCCGTCGGCGATGGCCACATCGGCACGGCGGCGGGGGCCGCCGGTGCCGTCGACGACGTGGGCGTTACGGATGACCAGGTCCATGGGGCGGCTCCTGTGGAATCGAGCCCCTCCGGTGGTGGGGGAGCGGGGGTCCGGGGGCGGAGCCCCGGTCACGGGAAGAGCCGGGGAGGGGAACAGCCCCGCAGGGCGGCTCCCCTCCCGCAGCTGTCGGACGCGGGGATCAGAAGAACGTGCGGATGTAGTCCGTGACCGTGCCGTCCGCCGCGACCAGCGGGATCAGCTGCCACTTGTCGAAGCTGGTGCACGGGTGCGACAGGCCCATCCCCACCCAGTCGCCCACCTCCAGCTCCGCACCCGGCTCGGTACGCACCCACGCGTGCTGGTCGGAGAGCCCGGTGACCGAGACGCCCGTCGCCGGCCGCACCGTGCCGTCCCGGCCGGACCGCACGACCTGCGCCTCGGGCAGGTCGAGGTCGTAGGCCGCGTCCCGCTTGCCCGCGTTGAGGAACGCCTGCTCGTCCGTCGGGCGCGACACGACCTGGGCCCACAGCCGGAAGGCGGGCTGCAGCTCCCCTTCCTCCGGCACCCGGTTGAACGGGGTCAGATGGCGGTAGTGGCCGTCGTCGTGCGAGACGTAGGCGCCCGAGCGCAGCAGCTTCAGCACCGGCGCGGACAGCTCCGGGATCCGCGCGAACACATCCGCCACCGCGTCGAACCACGCGCTGCCGCCCGCACTGATCACGATCTGCTCGCCGGCCGCGAATCGCCCCGCCCGGTCGAGGTCGACGGCCAGCGCGACGAGCCGGTCCAGCCACCGGCGCACCCGCTCGCCGGACGCGTCCGGCACCTCGCCCTCGTAACCGGCCACGCCCACCAGACGCAGCGTCCCGGCCGCCGCCACCGCGTCGGCCACCGCCGCGCAGTCGGCCTCGGTACGGGCACCGGTGCGCGCGCCCTCGCCCGCGCCCAGCTCCACCACCACGTCCACGGGGCGGGAGGCGCCCGCCGCGCGCAGCGCCTCGTCCATCAGCTCCACGCCGCGCACCGAGTCGACGTAACAGATGAAGCGGAACTCCGGGTCGGAGTCCAGCTCGGCGGAGAGCCAGCGCAGGGCCGAGGCGTCGACGAGTTCGTTGGCGAGGAAGATCCGCCGGATCCCGTACGCCCGGTAGACCCGCGCCTGGTGCGGCACGGCCGCGGTGATGCCCCAGGCGCCGTACTCCAGCTGGCGGGCGAAGAGCTGCGGGGACATGGAGGTCTTGCCGTGCGGGGCGAAGGCGAGCCCGTGGCGCTCCGCGTACGTCTCCAGGAGGGCGAGGTTGTGCTCGACCGACTCCGCGGACAGGGCGAGCACCGGGGTGGTGAAACCGCCCGTGAAGAGGTTGCGGCGCTCGGCGGCGAGGGCACCGACGGTCAGGCCCTCCGCGTCGGGCGGGAGCGCCTTGAAGCGGTGGTCGACCAGCTCGTCGGCGAGTCCGGACACAGGACGGTCGGCGGCCAAGGGGGCCTCCTCGATCGAAGTCGTCGTTGCATCATGTGCAACACCCATTGCGTATATCGCTTAACGCTGTCTAACATCCGAGCCGACGCCGGGTCAATGGCGTGCACCCCCCGCCGCGCCCCGAACCGCACCACCGAACCCGCGAGGAGCCCCGAGTGTCCGGAACCCCGGCCAGGACCGCCGACGCCGCCACGGTCGCCGAAGTCGTGTGCCTCGGCGAGTCCATGGTGACGTTCCTGCCGTCGCAGCCCGGACGCCTCGCCGACGTACCCGCCTTCGGCCGCGGCATCGGCGGCGCCGAGTCCAACGTCGCCTGCGCGCTGGCCGCCGCCGGCCACCGGGCGGCCTGGGTCAGCCGGGTCGGCGCGGACGGCTTCGGCGACCACCTCGTCGAGGCGATCGCCGGCTACGGGGTCGACACCTCCGGCGTGCGGCGCGATCCGTCCCGGCCCACCGGGATCTACTTCCGCACCGCGACCGACCGGGCCGCCGATGTGCACGAGGTCGCCTACTACCGGGCCGGTTCCGCCGCGTCCGCGATGTCCCCGGGCACCATCCCGTACGGGACGCTGCCCACGACCCGGGTCCTGCACCTGTCCGGCATCACCGCGGCGCTCTCCGCCGACTGCCTGGCCCTGCTCCACGACCTGACCGAGCCCCGCCCCGGCCGCCCGCTGATCTCCTTCGACGTCAACCACCGGCCGGGCCTGTGGCGCGACGCCGACGCCTCCCCCGAGGTGCTCCTCGACCTGGCCCGCCGCAGCGACCTGGTCTTCGTCGGCGAGGACGAGGCGGAGGAGGCATGGGGGGTGACCGGCGCGGAGGCGATCCGCGCGGCGCTGCCGGAGCCGGCGACCCTGGTCGTGAAGCGGGGCGCGGACGGCGCGACGGTCTTCTCGGGCGCCGGCGGCATCCCGGGTACCGACGACGTCACCACCGTCCCCGCCCTCCGCGTCGACGTCGTCGCCCCGGTCGGCGCGGGCGACGCCTTCGCCGCCGGATTCCTCTCCGCGACCCTGCGCGACCTCCCCGTACGCGACCGTGTCCGGCACGGCCACCTCATGGCCGCCGCCGTCCTCACCGTCCCCGGCGACCTCACCGCCCCGCCGGCCCGGGCGCACGCCGACTCCCTTGCCGCACTGGACGACGAGGCCTGGGGGAGACTTCGTCTCGGCCCCGGGTGGACGGGGGACGACCAGGAGGTACGTACGACATGAGCCAGACCGTCGACCGGGCACTGAGCATCCTGCCGCTGCTCGCCCAGGGGCCCGCAGACCTCGGCCAGGTCGCCGAGCGGCTCGGCGTCCACAAGTCCACGGCGCTGCGCCTGCTCCGTACGCTCCACGAACACGGACTCGTCTACCGCCAGCAGGACCAGCGCTACCGCCTCGGCGCCCGCCTCTTCGCCCTCGCGCAGGAGGCCGTGGAGAACCTCGACGTACGGGAGATCGCCCATCCCCACCTCGTCGAACTCAACGAGAGCTGCGGGCACACCGTGCATCTCGCGGTGTACGAGGAGCAGGAGGTCCTCTACATCGACAAGGTCGAGAGCCGCTACCCGGTCAGGATGTACTCGCGGATCGGCAAGCCCGTCGCGATCACCGTCGCCGCCGTCGCGAAACTGCTCCTCGCCGACCTCTCCGAGCCCGAGCGGCGCGCCGTCGCCGAGAAGCTCGACTACCCCATGTACACGTCCCGTTCGACCCCGAACGCCGGTGCCTTCCTCAAGGAGCTCACCGCCGTCCGCGAACAGGGCTGGGCCACCGACCTCGGCGGCCACGAGGAGTCCATCAACTGCGTCGGCGCCCCCATCCGGGGGGCGGACGGGCGGGTCGTCGCCGCGATGTCGGTGTCCGCACCCAATGTCGTCGTCACGGCCGAGGAACTCCTCACCCTGCTCCCGTTGGTGCGCCGCACCGCCGACTCCATCAGCCGGGAGTACTCCGGCACCACCCGACCCAAGAAAGCCTGAAAGCCATGACCGAGAAGATCGCCCTCACCCCGAGCACCCACACCACGCCCCCCGCGAAGTTCTCGCACGGCGTGAAGAAGGGGAACATCCTCCAGGTCGCCGGCCAGGTCGGCTTCCTGCCCGCCGCGGAAGGCCAGGCCCCGACCCCCGCCGGCCCGACCCTGCGCGAGCAGACCCTCCAGACCTTCGCCAACGTCAAGGCGATCCTGGAGGAGGGCGGCGCGAGCTGGGACGACGTGATGATGATGCGCGTCTACCTCACGGACGTGGACCACTTCGCCGAGATGAACGAGATCTACAACTCCTACTTCGGCGAGCAGAACCTCAAGGCCACCCCCGCCGCCCGCACGACGGTCTACGTCGGCCTCCCCAAGGGCCTGCTCATCGAGATCGACGCGCTCGCGGTCCTCGGCTGAACCAGCTGATCCACTTGCCGCACCGGCTCCACGCGCACGGCACGGCGCCCCACCCCATGGGGGCGCCGTGCCGCGCTCCCCCACACCCGAAAACCGTCTCCGACAACGGAGTTACGCATGCTGCTCGCCGCAACCCCACCACCGGCCGAGACACCACCGCACACCGGTGGAATACTCCCGCTCATCGACGGCACCGCCGGTCTGCTGACCGTCGCCGCCCTCGGCATCGCGCTCCTCCTCTTCCTGATCATCAAGGTCAGGCTGCAGCCGTTCGTCGCGCTGCTCGCCGTCTCCATAGCCGTCGGCCTGGGCGCCGGACTCTCCGTCACCGAACTCTTCGGTACGGTCCAGAGGTCCGCCGCCGTCTCCGTCATCGAATCCGGCATGGGCGGCATCCTCGGCCATGTGGCGATCATCATCGGCCTCGGCACGATGCTCGGCTCGATCCTCGAAGTCTCCGGCGGCGCCGAAGTGTTGAGCACCCGGCTGCTGAACCTCTTCGGCGAGAAGCGGGCCCCGCTCGCCATGGGCCTCACCGGCCTCATCTTCGGCATCCCGGTCTTCTTCGACGTCGGCATCTTCGTCCTCGCGCCGATCGTGTACGCCGCCGCCAAGCGGTCCGGCAAGTCGATCCTGCTCTACGCGATGCCGCTGCTGGCTGGCCTGTCCATGACCCACGCGTTCCTGCCGCCGCACCCGGGCCCGGTCGCCGCCGCCGGACTCTTCCACGTCTCCCTGGGCTGGGTCATCCTGATGGGCGCCGTCGTCGGCATCCCGTCCGTACTCGCCGCCTGGGGCTACGCCGCGTGGATCGGGAAGCGAATATTCGTCCCGGTCCCGCAGGACATGGTCGAGGCCGCCGAGGAGGCCAGGGCCGCGGTCGTCGCCGAGCAGCGGGCCGCCGGGGTCACCCCGCGCGAGGAACCGGTCGCGCTCGCCACCGTACTCACGATCATCGGCACCCCGCTGGTGCTGATCCTCGCCGCGACGTTCTCCTCCATCGCGCTCGACCCCTCCACGCCGCGCTCCGTCATCGAGTTCTTCGGCAACCCATTCGTCGCCCTGACGATCGCGCTGGTGCTGGCGTACTACCTGCTGGGCATCCGCCGCGGCTGGTCCCGCAAGTCCCTGGAATCGGTGTCCACCTCCTCGCTCAAGCCGGTCGGCAACATCCTGCTGGTGGTCGGCGCGGGCGGTGTGTTCGGCGCCGTCCTCAAGGCGAGCGGCATCGCGGACGCCCTCGCCAAGACCTTCAACGACGTCGGCCTGCCGGTCATCCTGCTCGCCTGGCTGATCTCCGTGGTCCTGCGCGTCGCCCAGGGCTCGGCGACCGTCGCCATCGTCACCACCGCGGGCATCGTCGTCCCCCTGGTCGAGGGCCAGGACCTCTCGCAGGCGCATCTCGCCCTGATCATCATGGCGATCTCGGCCGGTTCGATCTTCGCCTCGCACGTCAACGACGGCGGCTTCTGGATGGTGTCGAAATACTTCGGCATCTCCGAACGCGACACCCTCAAGTCCTGGACGGTCCTGGAGACGGTCCTGTCGGTCGCGGGATTCGCGGTGGCGGCACTGCTCGGTCTGGTGATCTAGGGTCTTTCGTTCGGATCGGGCCGGATCAGACACCGGGGCACGCGAGCCCGGCATGATCCAGACGGGAGGCCCCGGCGACGCCGGGGCCTGGGCGGTCGGCACGGTGCCCCATCGGGGGCGCCGCGCCGTGCCGGTTCAGGCCCCCGAGGCGCAGATGATGCTCCGGCCGTTGTTCACCGGCCAGTACCAGAACCGCTCTCCGCGCCCGGCCGGACAGGTCCAGTTCGTGCCCGCCGCGGGTGCCCGGTAGTAGCCGGTGATCCGGAGGATCGACTGGCCGGCCCGGGGCACGGTCGACGCGTCGCAGTCCCACACCACCGTCAGATCAGCATTGGTGGCCCCCTTGACCTGCGCGGGGAAGCACTGGCCCACCTGGAACACCCGGTCGAGGCAGAGCGTCCGCTCGACACCGTCCTCACCGGACTTGCGCCACCAGGTGAAGCCCGGTCCACTGTCGCAGGAACTGGCGGCCCCGGTCGTGGTGCTGACGCGGTTGACGTGCATGTAGGCATTCGACGCCCGGCAGCCCACCCGGACCGGAGTCCTGGCGCTCATGTTGTCGTGCCCGTCGTTGTACACATCGAGACAGTCACCGGCACGCACCGCGGCGAATGCCCGGTCGGTGGCGTCCGGGGTGGGAGTCGGCGTGGGGGTCGGCGTGGGCGATGACTCCTCGGTGTCGCCGCCGGAGCCGTAGGTGCTGTCGCTGTCGGGTCCGCTGCCGGAGCCGGTGTCGCTGCCGTCCGTATGAGTGCCGAGGTCGTTGCCGGAGGTGACGGCGCCGGAACCGGTGACGCCGGAAGGGCTCCCGCCGCCTCCGTTCCCGCTCCCCGATGTCGTCCAGGGCTGCCAGACCAGGAGCGCGATGACGGCGGCCACGGCGATCAGCCAGCCCCAGCCCGAAGACCCGCCCGAAGAAGCGGACGGCGGGGGCGTCGGGCGCGTCGTGCCCGGAGTGGGCGAGGCCGCCCGCGGCCGTGCGGCACGGTCCGCCTGCTCGGCGCGCTGCCTCTCGGCCCGCTCCCGCCGGGCCCGCTCCCGAGCGGCCCGTTCCACCCGCTCGCGTTCCGCCTGTTCCCGCGCGGCTTGCTGCGCGGCCTGTTCCTGCGCGGCCCGCTCCCGCGCCGCCCGCTTCTCCGCGCGCTCGCGTTCCGCCCGCTCGTGTTCCTTCGCCGCCCGCTCCCGTTCGCGGGCGGCCCGCTCGCGCTCCCGCAGCTGCGCCTCGCGGTCCGCGGTGTACACCCGGGTCGGGCCCGGCGGCGGCACCATGCCGGTGCGCTGATCATCGCTCCCCGCCACCGGATCGGACGGGCGCCCCGACGCGAGCGCCAGGCCCTGGGCCGCGTACTCCCCGATCAGCGCCGACCACTTCGGCGGCAGCCAGCGCACCCCGCTGTCCGTGGCCGGCAGCCCTGCCTGGTCCCTGCGGAACCGGGCGAGCAGCTCGGCGGGCGCCGGCCGCTGCCCCGGATCCGCGGCCAGACACGGACGGACCGTCCCGATCAGCTCCTTCGGCAGCCCTCCGAGGTCGAGCTCGCCGCGCTGGACCCTGGCCAGCAACCGCAGGGTGTCACCGTCCGGGCTGTACGGCGGGCGCCCGGTGGCCAGCATGAAAAGGGTGGCACCGAGCGAGTACATGTCCGAGGCGGCCGTCGACGGCTCACCGCGCGCCTGCTCGGGCGAGGTGAAGGCGATCGTGCCCAGCGTGAGACTGGTCCGGGTGAGGTCGTTGGCGTGCGAGATGCCGAAGTCGATCAGGCGGGGGCCGTCCAGCGGCAGCAGCACGTTCTGCGGCTTCACATCGCGGTGCACGATGCCCGCCCCGTGCAGGGCGACCAGCGCCTTCGCCGTGCCGGCCGCCACCCACCGTACGGCCGACGCGGGCAACACCCCGCAGGCGCGCACCAGTTCGGACAGCGGGGGCGCCGCGATGTACTCGATGGCCATCCACGGCCGCTCGGCCTGCGGGTCCGCCTCCCGTACCCGCGCCGTGTGCGCGCTGTCGACCCGCTGCGCCAGCGACACCTCGCGGGCGAACCGCCGCCGGTCGATGTCGCTGACCTCGCCCTCGGCCAGCAGGGTCTTCACCGCAACGAGTTCCCCGCTGCCCCGCCCGTCGCTCCGGGCGCCGCTCCGGGCGAGGTAGATCCGCCCCATGCCGCCCGACGAGAGCCGCCCGAGCAGCCGGTACGGTCCGAGCACCGCCGGATCGTCCCCGCCCAACGCCTGAATCCGCGCCCCGGCCATGTCCCTCCCCCTGTCGCACCGCCACCGCGCCACACAACGGTGCCACGAACGCTCCCGAACGGCCATGGAATGTCGGCAGTCCCGGACAGCCTGTTGCGGGTCCGGGACAGACCCGGGACGGGCACCGGACCCGGAACGTGCAGCAGCGCCGCCGGGGGAGCGGCGGCGCTGCTGGTCACTGATGCCGGCCGTGCGGCCGACGGCCGGCGAGTACCGGCTACGGCATGCCGTGCACGTGCGGGCCCACCGCGTTCGACCAGGCGTTGCCCGACTTGGCGTCCCAGTTGGTCGACCAGGTCATGGCCCCGCGCAGACCCGGGTAGGTTTTCGAGGGCTTGAACGAACCGCAGCCGGTGCCCTTGGCCAGGCAGTCCAGGGCCGCGTTCACGACCGACGGCGGTACGTAGCCGCTGCCGGCACCGCTCGTGGAGGCGGGCACACCGAGGCCGACCTGGGACGGGTCGAGGCCACCCTCCAGCTGGATGCAGGCGAGCGCGGTGAGGAAGTCCACCGAGCCCTGCGAGTAGACCTTGCCGTCGCAGCCCAGCATCGAACCGCTGTTGTAATACTGCATGTTGACGACGGTCAGGATGTCCTTGATGCCGAGCGCCGTCTTGAAGTACTCACCGGCGGTGGACTGCATGTCGATGGTCTGCGGGGCCATCGTGATGACGAGGCCGGAGCCCGCCTTCTGCGACAGCGAGCGCAGCGCCTTCGTCATGTACGTGGAGTTGAGGCCGTTCTCCAGGTCGATGTCGACGCCGTTGAAGCCGTACTCCTGGATCAGCGAGTACACCGAGTTGGCGAAGTTGGTGGCGGAGGCGTCGCTGTTGACGGAGACGGAGCCCTTCTCGCCGCCGACCGAGATGATGACGTTCTTCCCGGTCGCCTGCTTCGCCTTGATGTCGGCCTTGAACTGGTCGACGGTGTAGCCGTTCAGGCCCGCCGTGTCCAGGTTGAAGGTGACGGCGCCCGGTGTGCCGGTGGCGTCGGCGAAGGAGACCGCGATGATGTCGTAGTTCGCGGGCACGTCGCTGAGCTTCTGGACGGTCGCGCCGTTGTTGAAGTTCTGCCAGTAGCCGGTCACCGCGTGCTTGGGCACGGAGGTGCCGGGGTTGGGGTTGCCGCCGCCCTCCTTGGCCGTACGGCCGCTGACCGTAGCGGACTTGACGGACTCGCCGGCCGCGTTGGTGGCGGTCACCGAGAACTGGTACGCCGTGTCGGCGGCCAGCCCCGTGACCGTCGCCGAGTTCCCGGTGGCGGTGGTCGCCTTCGCGCCGTCCCGGTAGACGGTGTAGCCGGTCGCGCCGGAGACCGCGTTCCAGGACAGGGCCACGGAGGAGGAGGTGGTCGTGCCGACCGCGAGACCGGCCGGGGCGGACGGGATGGTCGGCTCCGGGTCGGTGCCGCCCCCGCCGTCGGGGCCGTTGACCGACACATCGTCCACCAGATAGGCGGCCTGCCCGTACCAGCCGTGCGTGTAGACCTGGACCGAGGTGGTGCTGGGCCCCGTCCTGAAGCTGGTGGTGAGCTGCGTCCAGCTGCCGGATCCGGGGGACCAGGTCGAGACGTCGGTGGTACCGGTGCCGCTCGCGCCGAGGTACGCGTACCCGCCCTGCACCCAGGAGCTGAGCGTGTACGTCGAGTCGGGCTTCACGGCGACGGTCTGGGTGCACTTCGCGGTGTCCTGGCCGGACGGGGTGGCCTTGAGTGCGGCGGTGCCACCGTGCACGGGGGAGGCGACGGTGGCGCCGCTGCCGCCGGAACAGGTCCAGTTGGCGAGCCCGGACTCGAAGCCCGCGTTCTTGGCGACATTGATGTCGGCCGCCTGGGCGTTTCCGGCGAGGCCCGTGGCGGTCAGCGCGCCGGCCGCGAGAACGGCCGCGACGGCGCCGACGAGGGGACGGTTGTACCGCCTGCGGATTCTGTGGCCGTTGACGGGGGAAGGTTCCACTTGCTGCCTCCGTGGGGAGTCGGGGATGCCTGCCGGGGTACCCGTGCGACAGCCGGCGGGGTCGACCGGCGCTACTCGGGCCGTCCGGAAGGTGACGGGCAGAAGAAGGGGATGTGGAGTTGAGGAACGGTGGCCACCGCTGGCCGACAAAACTGGTCCAGACCAATCGAGTTGTCAAGACCTCTGGCAACGGGACCTGCGACGACCGCGTCTGCCCGGTCGCTTCCGAACCGGCCCCGCGACGGGGCGCGGGAGCCTCCGCTTGGGCCCCGGACCGGCCTCGGCTTCCCTGTGAATTGACGTTTTGTTGACCCCGTCGCGCCGTGTCCGACCCCGTGCGGGTGAAGTGCCCGGAGTGCTCGGACAGTGACCGTCCCGGCCCTCGCGGGGTCGGGCGCGCCAGGTTCCGCATCCTTGCTGACGTGCGGCGATGAATTCGGGGCCCGGGTGACCGGAAGGTGTATCGGTAACCCTCCGCAGTTGTACAGAAGTTGACGATTTTCGATTTGATCCGATTTAGCACCAGGGCGTTACGCGGGCGCCTCGCACACGTTGTCGGACTGGCCTCCGAAAAGTGTTCTCTGCCAGGTAAGACGTGGATAAAGTGCTGAGGCAGAACCGCGGAGCAGGAGCGATTGCGGCCGACGTCATGACCGGCGTCCGGCCGGAAGCCGAAACGGGGAACAGCGTGCCGACCGCAATAGCAGTGACCAGTGCTGACTTGGTACTACCTCCGACCGATCAGCAGACACCGACAGCCGCCCTGTTGCAGGCTCCGGACGCCCAGGCTCTGGAGATGGCCATCGGTGACATGCACGTGCTGCTCGAACAGCACGGCTATGTCGTCGCCGTCTATCCGAGCGGCATCTCGCCCGCCCACGAGCGCCGGCTCTACTCCGTCCGCTCGGTCCTGGAGAGCGATCGCATCGCTCTGGTGAAGGCGGACCTGCCGCCGCTCGGCGTGGCCGTACTCGTGCGGCAGTTGCGCCAGTTGTCCATCTGTGACTTCAGCCCCGGAGTGGTGGCCTCCGCCGCCCGGCTGCTGGCGCACTACATCCACGCGGGCGCCCTGCTCCACTCGGTCACCAAGTTCGACCGGATCCCGGTCGACCTCAGGACCCATGCCAAGTCCTGGGTGCCCGGCTCCCAGTTCGCCGTGGTCGCAGGCCCCGAACCACAGCTCGTCAAGGTCGGTCCGAAGGCGGAACTCCCGACCGGCCCCGAATTCGCCACTCATCTGATGACCGCCAAGGGGCAGTCCCAGTCCGAGTGGGTGAAGGAGACCCTCGCGCCCGCGTGGAAGGTCCAGTCCATTCACGAGGCCGCACTCCCGTCCGATTCCCCCGCATGGTGGGGAACCGGGAAACTGGTGGAATTCGCCGCCTTTCTGCCAGACATCTCCGTCCTGTACCAGTTGGTGTCCTCGGTGCGCCGGGAGATCTGCCACTGGTGCGGAATGGAACTCATCGGTGATCTCTGCGGGTTCTGCTCCTCCCCGCTACCCGCAGCGGAGAACCGAAAGCACCCAGCCGGTGTCCTCAGCCATGGAGCGCTCGCACCACCACAGTCCTAGCGTCACCGCAGACCCGGTACCACCGCAGACCCGGTACCACCGCAGTTCCAGCGCTTCCGCTTTCCTCCGTAGACGCCCTTCCGTCCGCTGCCCCACGCATCCGAATTGAACGAGGTTGTCCGGCCCATGAACTCCCGTCAGCGCCGCGGCGTGATACTCCTGCTTTTGTCGGTTCTGTGCGCCTTCGGCGCCTTCGCCGGCGTGCTCTCGGTGATCAGCGACGTCAATTCCAAGGTCGGGCCGGAGGTCTCGGCCTACCAGCTGAAGTCCGATGTAGCCCCCTATACCGCCCTGTCCTCCGGGCAGTTCGAGAAGATCTCGATGCCCAAGCGCTGGCTCTCCTCCAACGCGGTGACGGACCTCTCCGAGGTCAACGGCAAGATCGCCGTCACCCAGCTGCGCAAGGGCTCGCTCCTCCAGTCCGACATGATGCAGCGTCGTCCCGAACTGCAGCCCGGGGAGCAGGAGATCGCCATCATGATCGACGCGGCGACCGGGGTCGCGGGCAAGATCACCCCGGGTGCCACCGTCAACATCTACGCCACCTTCGCCGGTGAGCGCGACGGCGACCCCTCCCAGTCGAAGGTCATCGTCTCCAACGCCAAGGTCCTGGACGTCGGCAAGCTGACCGCCCTGGAGCCCAGCCACGACGGCAAGTCCAACATGGGCACCGAGGCCGTCCCGATCACCTTCGCGCTCAACACGCTCGACACCCAGCGCATCGCCTACGCCGAGTCCTTCGCGGAGCACGTACGCCTCGCGCTCCTCGCCTCCGGCAGTGACAGCACCATCCGTCCGGGCGACCGCACCTACACGCTCGACAAGGACAAGTGAGGATCGAATGACCACGAGGATCCTCCCGGCCGTCGGTGACATCGACGCGGCCAGATCCGTCACCACCCTGCTCAGCCAGCTCCCCGAGGCGGAGCCGGCCGCTCCGGTCACCGATTCGACCCAGCTCATCGACACCCTCGCCCGCCTCGCGGGCGAGTCGCTCGACGATCTGCCCGAGGTCGTGCTGGTCCACGAGCGGATCGGTCCGGTGCCGGCACTGGAACTGATCCGGGAGGTCTCCCTGCGCTTCCCCGCCATCGGGGTCGTGCTCATCACCGCCGATGTCACCCCAGGTCTGTTCTCGTCCGCGATGGAGTCGGGTGCACGTGGTGTCGTCACCCTCCCCCTGAGCTACGAGGAATTGGCCAACAGGGTTCAATCCGCGGCCCAGTGGTCCGTCGGAGTCCGCCGCCACCTGACCACCGGGGCCGATGTCTTCACCGGCCCCGGCGGTACGGTCATCACCGTCAGCGGCGCCAAGGGCGGCGTGGGCGCCACCGTCACCGCCGTGCAGATCGCCCTGGCGGCCCAGACGTCCGGACGGACCGTCGCCCTGGTCGACCTGGATCTCCAGACCGGCGACATCGGCTCGTACCTCGATGTGCAGTTCCGGCGATCGATCGTCGACCTGTCGACGATCACCGACATATCGCCGCGCGTCCTGTCCGACGCCGTGTTCAGCCACGGCACCGGCCTGGCGTTGCTGCTGGCCCCCAACGAGGGCGAGAGCGCCGAGGAGGTCAGCGACCGCTCGGCCCGGCAGATCGTCAGCGCGCTGCGCTCGCGCTATGAGGTCGTGGTGATCGACTGCGGCAGCCAACTCCAGGGCGCCAGCGCGGCGGCCATCGAGATGGCCGACACGGCGCTGCTGGTCACCACGCCCGATGTGATCGCGGTGCGTGGTGCGAAGCGGGTCGTACGGATGTGGGAACGGCTCCAGATCCGCAAGGCCGAGGACACGGTCACCCTTGTCAACCGCTTCATCCGCAACACCGAGATCCAGCCGCAGCTGATCGAGAAGATCACCGGAACCACGACGGCCAACACCGCCGTTCCCGCGAACTTCAAGGAACTCCAGGCCGTCGTCGACGCGGGCCGGCTGCACGAACTCGACTCCAAGAGCACGGTCAAACAGGCCCTCTGGGCCCTTGCGGGCGAGCTGGGCATCGTCAAGGTTCCTGAGAAGGCGGAAAAGAACGGCGCGAAGAGCAGCGCGAAGTTCAAGAACGACCGAGGCTCGATCGGGCGCCGACGCGACCGCGACGGCAACTCCCGGAACCGGCAGACGACCTAGGGGGCAAGTTGACCAATGGCACTTACCGAGACGAGAGACACGGAGATACGGGGAAGGCGTTGCGGTGATGTCGCCCCGGTGCGGGGCGGGATGCGCGTCCGTCTCATCGGCCGGGGGCGTGACCGCGGACAGACCGCGATCGAGTTCCTGGGCGTCACACCGCTGATCATCCTGCTGCTGATCGCGCTCTGGCAGTGCGCGCTGATCGGCTACACGTTCTCCCTGGCGGGGAACTCGGCGGACCAGGCGGCGCACAAGGGAGCCATCTCGGAGGGAACGCGAGGCCAGGCGTGCCGGGACGCTGCCGAGGAGGATCTGCCGAAGGTCTGGCGTGAGTCGATGAAGCGGACCCAGTGCAGCTCCTCGTCCGGGCTGTACAAGGCCACCGTGAAGCTGAGGGTTCCGGTCCTGGTGCCCGGCGTACTCAACTGGCCGATGACCATCGAGGGCAACGCCGCGTCGCCGCTGGAGGCCGAGCGATGAGCATGCGCGTACACAATTCGGACCGGACAGGCACCGCTTCCCGCCGGGAGCGCGGTCAGGTCGCCATCGAGTACATGGGCTTCATCCCTCTGCTGCTCCTGGTGGGCCTCTTCGCGATTCAACTGGGGGTCGCCGCGTATGCCGCCAACCAGGCGGGCACCGGAGCCCGCGCGGCCGCACGTAGCGCCACCCAGGACGTGCCGCGCGGGGATTCCGAGCAGGCGGGGCGCGAGGCGATGAGCGACTGGCTCGGCAGCCACAAGAACTCGAGGTTCAAGCGCCATGGCGGGTCCGACGACGTGACGTACACCACTCGCGTGAGGATCCCCTCTGTGGTGCCCGGAATCGACGACTGGGGTTGGGCCAGTCGTAGTTCCACGATGCCGCGAGGGTGAGCGGGGCCCGCACCGCACGACCGGGTCACCACAGTTTTTCCGAACGAGGAGTTACGCAATGAGTCTGCGGGCACGCATGAGCGCCCCCGAGAAGAACGGCGGGGCGCGGGAGGACAGCCACATGGTGGCCACCTACCGCGCCAAGCTGCTCGAAGAGATCGACCTGGCGGAGATGTCCTCGCTCGCCGCCGCAGACCGGCGAGCGAGGCTGGAGCGCGTTCTCAGCCACATCATCAGCCGTGAGGGCCCGGTCCTCTCGACCGTCGAGCGCACCCAGCTGATCCGCCGGGTCGTCGACGAGGCCCTCGGGCTCGGCATCCTGGAACCACTCCTCGAGGACGCGTCCATCACCGAAATCATGGTGAACGGGCCGGACCAGATCTTCGTCGAGCGCAGCGGCAAGGTCGAGCAACTGCCGATGCGCTTCAGTTCGCACGAGCAACTGATGCAGACCATCGAGCGCATCGTGTCGACGGTCAACCGCCGCGTCGACGAGTCGAACCCAATGGTCGACGCGCGTCTACCCAGTGGTGAGCGTGTCAACGTGATCATCCCGCCGCTGTCGCTGACCGGTGCGACGCTCACCATCCGACGGTTCCCGAGGGCCTTCACGCTCCAGGAAATGATCAATGTCGGCTCGCTCGACGATCAGATGCTGATCCTGCTGGCCGGGCTCGTCCAGGCCAAGCTCAACGTCATCGTCTCCGGTGCCACCGGCACCGGGAAGACAACGCTCCTCAACGCGCTGTCCGGCCTCATCCCCAACAGCGAGCGCATCGTCACCATCGAGGACTCCGCCGAGCTCCAGCTCCAGCAGAGCCACGTCATCCGGCTGGAGTCCCGCCCGGCTAACGTCGAGGGGAAGGGCCAGATCACCATCCGTGACCTGGTCCGCAACTCACTGCGTATGCGTCCGGACCGCATCGTCGTCGGTGAGGTCCGTGGCGGTGAATCGCTCGACATGCTCCAGGCGATGTCCACCGGTCACGACGGCTCGCTCGCCACCGTCCACGCCAACAACGCCGAGGACGCACTGATGCGTCTGCAGACTCTGGCCTCGATGTCCGAGATCGAGATCCCGTTCGAGGCGCTGCACGACCAGATCAACAGCGCCGTCGATGTGATCGTCCAGCTCACCCGGCATGCCGACGGTTCCCGAAAGATCACCGAGATCGCGGTCCTCGACTCGCACGGGCGCGATCCCTACCGCATCGTGACCGTCGCCAAGTTCAACGCCCAGCCGATGGACGCCGAAGGACGGATCAACGGCGAGTTCAAGTACCTCCCGATTCCGCGCAAGATCGCCGAGCGCCTCTACATGGCCAGCCAGCCCATCCCGCAGGCCTTCGGGGTCGCCGAATCCGCTGAACAGCTCGCCACCCGAGAGGCCAACTAGGTACCGTGCCATGACGAATCTCCCTCTTCTCACCATCGGCGTGACGTTGCTCGCCGGCGTCACGGGCGTCGTGGGCCTGCACGCCTACAGCGGCGGCAAGGCCGATCGGGACGCCCTGGTGGACCGGCTTTCACACACCGGCCACATTCCGGAGGCAGGCCGCCGCCGTCGATTCCGGGCGGTGGACAGCCGACTGCGGAAGACCGGCCTGGGCCGGAAGCTCGAACTGAAACTGGCTGCCACCGGCCTCGACATCACCCCGGGCGAGTTCTTCGTCTACGCCTTCGTCGCCCTGGCCGGGCTCTGGATGATCGCCTCGTCCATGCTCGCCAGCTTCTTCGGTCCGGTCGCCGCCCTCATCGGCCTCTGGGGAACCAACGCCTTCCTGAACTGGCAGCGGACCAAACGCACCGAGCACTTCATCAACCAGCTTCCCGAGCTCGCCCGAATCCTCGCCAACGCCACCCAGGCCGGCCTGGCGCTGCGTACCTCCATCGGAATGGCGGCCGATGAACTGGAGGATCCGGCGGGCGAGGAGCTGGCCAGGGTGGCCCGCCGTCTTGCCGTCGGTGAATCCCTCGAGGACGCGATGAGCGAACTCACCGACCGGTTGCCCTCCCGCGAACTCGTCGTCCTCGTCACCACTCTCGTCCTGTCCAACCGAGCCGGCGGTACGGTCGTCAGCTCGCTGCGCAACCTCACCGAGACGCTGGAGGAGCGCAAGGAGACCCGACGCGAGGTCAAGACCCAGCTCTCCCAGGTGACGGTCACGGCCTATGCCGTTCCCGCCTTCGGCCTGGGCGCCATGCTCCTGATGAACACGGTCATGCCCGGCGCACTCGACCGTATGACCGGCGCGTTCATCGGGCAGGTCGCGGTGATCGTCTCCCTTGCCCTGTACGCGATCGGATTCATCGTGATCCGTCGCCTTTCCAAGATCGACGTCTGATGGGCGGCGCACACATGGATCTGCTGCTGGCAGGAGTCGTAGGTCTCGCGGTCTTCGGAGCCATAGCGGGTGTCCGCATGTACCGGGCCGATGCGAAGCTCCCCGGTGACCTCGCGATCGCTCTTGAAGTCGGGGCGACCCGTACCAGCGCGGTCGGCTCCGGCATCGACCGCCTGGGCATGCGCTGGGCCCCCATGGTGCTGCGCATGATGGGCGCCAAGTCGGTCAACAAGAAGCGCCGCCAGATCGACATGGCGGGCAACCCGGGTGGTCTGACCATCGACCGCTACGCCGCCCGCCGGGCTGTCTACGGCGGACTCGGCCTGCTCGGCGCCTTCTCGATGATCATCCGTGGGCAGGTCTTCCTCTCCCTGGTGCTGATCGCATTCGGACTGTTCTGGGTCGAGGTCGGCATCTGGTCCGCGGTCCGTATCCGTCGAGACCACATCGACCGGACCCTTCCTGACTTCCTCGATGTGCTCGCCGTCGTCGTCTCCGCCGGCCTCGGCTTCCGCCAGGCACTGGCCCGGGTCGCCGACAAGTACGAGGGGCCCTGGGCGGACGAACTCCGCATCACCCTGCGCCAGATGGACATGGGCGTCAGCCGCCGCGAGGCCTTCGATCAGCTGCGCAAGCGCAATGACTCGGAGCAGGTCGCGATGTTCGTGACCACGCTCCAGCAGGGCGAGGAGCTCGGTGCGCCGATCGTCGAGACACTGATCCAGATCGCCAACGACATGCGGCGCACCGATGCTCAGAACGCCCGCCGGAAGGCGGCCAGGGCCGTTCCCAAGGCGACCTTCGCGGTCACCACGTTCCTGCTGCCCGGCACGCTGGTGATGCTGACGGTCGGCTTCGTCTACGGGGTCAACGTCGACTTCAGCACCCTCATGGGCGGATGACGTGAACGAGGCGGACGGTGGGCAGATCGGGCGGAGGGAGGTGACGGGCTCGTGTCGTTCCAACTCGGCAGCTATCAGAACGGACTGAATGCCGAGGTGCGCCAGGCGATCGCCGACCCCGGATCACGCCCGGCGTTCGCGATCCAGCTCAACGCCCTCCAGGCGATGTGCAGGCAGGTCTTCGGCTTCCGGCTCGCCATGATCGCCATCGCCACACCGTTCGCGCTCGGTCACACCGCTCCCGGCCTGGCCTCCTGGCTGATCGGCTCGGCCATCCTCGTCACGTTCATGGGCTCGTACGTGCTGTTCCGGGACTGGGAACGCTTCGGCCCCGTCCTCCTGCGCCACCCGTGGCTGCTGGGCATAGACGCCTTCTTCGGCGCTCTGCTGCTGATCACGGCCAGTCCCGAGTCCACCCTGGCCTACGTCACGGTGTGCACCCCGCTGCTGGCCGGGCTCGTCTACGGCTGGCGCGGTGCAGCGGTGTTCGCCGCGCTCCAGGTGGTCATCGTCCTCGGCGTGTACAACACCACCCCGAAGATGCAGCCCGCCGACGCCACGGCAATCCTGCTTCCGGGCTTCTGCTTCATAGCGGGCGCCGTCGGCGTCACCCTGCGCAATCTGCTCCTGCGCTTCGGGACGGCGAGCCAGGCCCTCACCGAGACCAGGGCTCGTCTCGCCGTCAGCGAGGCCGTGGAGGGCGAGCGGACCCGGCTCGCCCGGGAAATGCACGACTCGGTTGCCAAGACCCTGCACGGACTGGCGCTGGCAGCCGACGGCCTGGCCGGCTCCTCCGACCGGATGGACCCGCTGACCGTCAAGCACCAGGCCGAACTGGTCGCCCGCGCCGCCCGCCGCGCCGCCGCCGAGTCCCGGGAACTGCTCTCCGACCTGCGCCGCGAGTCCGGACTCGACGGCGGTGTGGACGTCGTACGCGAACTCCGGGCCCGGGCTGAGGACTTCACCCGGCGGCACGGGCTGACCGCCACCTTCCGGCTCCTCAACGACGCACCGATACCGCACGTCCCCCAGGTCGTCGCCCGCCAACTGCTCACCATCGCCTCCGAGGCGATGGAGAACGCCCACCGCCACGCACAACCCACCTACCTCGTCGTACTCGCAGGTGTGAAGGGCGACGTCCTGCGCGTCAGCGTGTACGACGACGGGCGCGGTCTGCCTCCGGGCACGACGCTCGACGATCTCCGCCACGCCGGGCACTTCGGTCTGGTCGGGATGGTCGAGCGTGCCGCGTCCATCGGTGCCCGTATCCGCATCGGAAAGGGGCAGGCGGCCAAGGGCACCGAGGTCCGCCTGGAACTCCCGATGGCTGCCCTGCTCGCCGCTCCAGGGGCGGAGCAGCCCGACTGAATCGCTCTCTCATTCCACCCTCACCCCCCATAGACCCTTGAGAGGAGGTCGCAGATGCCGGACGACGTCTCCCGTGCGTCGGGCCAGAACTGGGCCGCTCGGAACCACGCTTCCCAGCACACGTCCTCGCACGTCACCCCGCTCAACTCGGAGCCCAGCTCCCAGGTGTTCCCCGTCCAACAGCAGTCCGCGACATCCGAGCCCCTGCCCCCCTTCCCCGCGGCGGCGCCCATGACCGTCCCCAGCGCCCTGCGGGTCGTCGTCGCCGACGACAACCCCGTGGTCCGGGCCGGCCTCGGCGTCCTGCTCTCCGGCCGTGAGGACATCGAGGTCGTCGCGGAGGCCGCGGACGGCCGCCAGGCCTACGACATGGCCGTCCGGCACCGCCCGGACGTCGTCCTGCTCGACGTCCGGATGCCGGGCGTCGACGGCATCTCCGCGCTGCCGCACCTGGTGCAGGTCGCGCCCGTCATGATGCTGACCTACAGCCGCGAGAACGAGATCGTCCACGAGGCGCTGCGCCTGGGCGCGAGCGGCTATCTGGTCCACGGCGAGTTCACGGCCGACCAGCTGGTTCAGGCGGTGCGCGACACGAAGGACGGCCGGGCCCACTTCACCGCCACCGCGGCCAATGCCCTCCTCGCCCACATGCGTCAGGGCCCGGGGCCGCAGTCACGACCGCTTCCGGAAGGGCTCGGAACGGCACTGACCACAGGTGTTCCCTACCAGGGGCCCGGATACGACGGTCATCCCCAGAGTTCCGTTCAGCAACACGGTGCGCCTGCACATGCGCCCAAGCCGGAACCGTCTCCACCTGCGCCGCGACCTGTCCGGGCACCGCAGGGTCTTTCGCATTTGCAACCAGTTGTGGCACAGTCTTCCATGACCGGGGAACCGGGCATGACGCTCAACAGGCAGCAGTACGGGCTGAGTTCGCGGGAGGTGGAGGTCATGGAGCTGATCGCTTCCGGCATGAGCAATCAGCAGATCGCCGCCACCTGCTTCATCAGTGAGAAGACGGTCAAGAACCACATCAACCGGATCTTCACCAAGCTGCACAGCACAAGCCGCAGCGAGGCCATCGCCCGCTGGCTCGGCACGGCCCCCGTGACGGGACGAGGGGCGCGCGAGGCCGGTGGTCACCGTGGCTGAGCGGAAGAGTGCGTACGGGAACGGGAACGGCGCTGCGGCGGGATTTGGGTCCTGGCTGCACACACCTGTGTCACAGGCCCAACTGACGGTTTGGGCCCGGGAATGGGCCCTGGGGCCCTCCGGCGAGCGGGGCGCGCCGCCGTATGTTTCTCATGTCGCCAGCGGCACCGGCCAGGAGGAAGCCGGTACCGCGGGCGACACCAAAGGAACTTGCGAGTCGGCCGGCTACCGGTCGGCCGAACCCGGAGGGGAACACCATGTCGAACATCACCCTGAAGACCGCCGTTCGCGTCAACGGCTGGGCCAACACCACTGTCAGCGCCATTCAGAAGCGCTACGAGAACAAGGACCGCGGCCAGACGGCGTTCGAGTACCTGGGCATCATCCTGGTGGTCGTGGCGATCATCGGTGCGATCGCGGCCTCGGGTATCGGCGGCTCGATCTCGAGCAAGATCTCCGACCTGGTGTCGCAGATCAAGGCCGGCTAATGATCGCGAGACTTCGCGGCGAGGCAGGGCAGGCTTTCCCCATCTATGTTGTGATGGTGGCGGGCCTGCTCTTCCTCGCGTTTGCCTTCTTTACCGTCGGTAAGGCCGCTGCCTTGCGCAACGGGGCCCAGGGAGCAGCGGACGCTGCCGCGCTGGCTGCCGCCCAGCAGTCCCGCGAGCAGCTGGAGGCCCCGTTCCTCGCTTCACTTCCCGAGAGCATGCTGGACATGTTCCTGCAGGCGCATCCGGTTACCGGGTGTCCCGCGGCACGGGCGATGGCCGCAGAGAACGACGCGAAGCTCACTCCGCCCGGATGCGTCCCCATGCCCGGCGGCGAGCGGGACAAGATCAGGGTTGACGTCAAGACTCTCAAGCCTGTGGGTGCGTCTGTGGTTCCCGGCATGAAGCGCACGTTCGCCAAGGGGCATGCCACTGCTGTCATTGAGTGGCGCTGCCCCAAGTGGAGGTCCGTGGACTTCAACGACGACAGCATCCAGGACGTGTACTTCTTCACGTGCAGGGGTGGCGAGATGCTGTCAATCAGTCCGGGCAGCCCCCCGCCCTGGGAACAGGTGAGCAAGATTCTCTTTGACGTGCACCTGGTCGACAGCTGACAGCGAACGACGAGTAAAGGAATCAGAAGCGATGAGCATTCGGCGCTCCATCAAGTCCCGAAGGGTAGTGGCAGCCGTATCGATGACGGCGGCCCTGGCCCTGGCCGTCACCGGCTGCGGTGCCGACGACGGCGGAGGGACAAAGGACACCGGTTCGCCGTCCTCCCCTGCTTCTCCCAAGTCCTCCGACGAGGACAAGGGCAAGGAGCAGGAGGACACCGCTGCCGGGGAGGACGTGGACCCGAATGTGAAGCTCGCGGAAGCCAGGGGCGACAAGAACATGCTGCTGGTCGTCAACCAGGTGAAGCGCGACGGCGGCGGTTTCGTCACGGTTCAGGGCGAGTTGAAGAACCAGGGCCAGACCGTCGTCAACCCGTCCGCCTGGGCCGGCAGCGAAGTCGCCATCGTCAGCAAGAATCTGAACTCCGTCGGCGGCGCGACGCTCGTGGACAAGGCCGGGAAGAAGCGCTACTACATCCTCCGGGACACCGATGGTCGTTGCCTGTGCACGACCGGCATGTCCGCTGTCCAGCCCGGCGCCTCGGTCCCGGTCTTCATGCAGTTCCCGGCGCCGCCCGCCGAGACGACCGAGGTCGACTTCAACCTGCCGACGTTCGCCACCACGTCGCTGAAGATCTCCGGGTGACGGACGAGATGACATACACCTGCATGCGGAGTGGTCCGATTCGACGGACAGGCATGGTCATCGCGACGGTAGTGCTGATGGCCGGCACGTCCGTCATGGGTGCCTCGGTCGCTCTGGCCGATGACGGACCGAGCGTACCGCCGGGTACCGAGGCGTCAGCGGCCCCGCCGGTCCCTGTGGACGGCAAGGACCCCGACCTGAAAATGGTTGACGGCGCCACGCTCGCCCCGGCCAAGGTCCTCGACATCATCCAGGTCGTCGAGGACATGGGCGGCGAGGAGCGACGCGAGGACAGCAACGCGAACGTCAAGTTCGCGCTCCAGGCCGAGGTCCTCTTCGGCAAGGACAGCGCCAAGCTGAGTTCCGCCGCCAACTCCCGTATCGCGGCCATCGCCGCCGAGATCAAGAAGCAGAACGCCAGCAAGGTGCGCGTCTTCGGCTTCACCGACAATCTCGGCTCGTCGGCCCACGGCGACGTGCTGTCCAAGCAGCGTGCCAATGCTGTGCAGGCGGTGCTGGTGAAGGATCTCGGATCGACCGTCACCTTCGAGATCCGTGGCTACGGCGAGCAGTACCCGATCGCCGACAACAGCACGGAAGAGGGCCGGAAGAAGAACCGGCGCGTGGAGGTCTCCTTCCCGCGCGGCACGTCTTCCTGAGGATTCGCGCCACAGCAGGGGCCGGGCACCGCGTGCGAATCGCGGTGCCGGGCC